>DAIQRO010000033.1:479-10424 GCA_036786155.1 Bacteroidota bacterium | reverse complement strand
GAAGCCCGGCTTTCCGCCGTTTTCAAGTTCAACAGGCTTTGGCTCTGTCACAGCGGCAGGCTCCTTCGGAAGCGGTTCCTTCAGCGTTATCTTCGTGTCTTCCTTCACTTCATTTGCGGTTCTCTCTAAAGGTGCCGGCGCGGTTTCGGTTTTCAGTTCCCTGATCTCCGGAACGGCTTCTTCCTCCGGCTTCTCCGGCGCTTCCGTAATTTGCTCATCCTTATCTGACGTATCATACTTGTTCATGAGAACTTTGATCACATCCTTCAGGCATATCTCATACTCGTCATTAATGCCTTTCACGAACTGAAACTTCTTCTCGATGTCAAAATAGTACTTGTCGTTGAGAAATATCTTTATGAAAGAATACGGAACCGTTGACTCGAGATTGAAATCCTGCTCATCATACTTCAGAAGGAATATTTGAAGGAAGAAGTTTTAGATCTTCGCATTGTTTATATCAGTCGTCAGCTTTCTGTAGATCGCCTTGTTCGTTTCGTCAATTATCAGCGATGCCTCATTCCTTGTAATGAATATGGAGAAGTTGTCCTTCAGGACATCATTGATTGAATCTATGTAGAAATTATAAAAGGGAAAAAGCTCAAGTTTTTTGGAGATGTCGGACGGCGGACGCGATTCATAGCTTCCGAACATGTATGTCAGCAGTGTCCATTTGGGGCGGATCGCATAGTTGAATCTCAGCTTCACCGCCTTCGTAATGCGGTCCAGCATCTCATCATGATTATCAGCATCCTCAAGCATGTTGATGAGATAATTCTTTGTAAACTCGGAAAGTGAGCTCTTGTAGATTGATTCCTGCGAGATCTTCTCACTTGCAGGCACAGAGTTCTTCAGGCCTTCATAGGCCTCTTTCTCTTTTTCAATCATCCTTAGTACAAAAGTTTCAATCATGTCAGAGTTTGCTTATTAATTTTTGGGGATTTCTATTTTTGTGAGTGATCGTTCAACAAGCGCTGAAGCATTGCTCCAGTCAACTTCCTCCACAGCATGAGCCCCTTCGATCAGCTTGTCAAGAATTGATTCCTGTATCCTTCCTCTTTTCAGGGCTTCGGAGTAAGGTACGCGCAGAAATGTGACCATCGAATACTTAGGCACAAATTTGTCCGGATGCCTTTTGAATAATTCTGCTTCGATCTTCTTTTTGAACTGGAACCGGGGATCGGCTACAAGATCGCGCATCTCGATAAAATTTTCCTGAGCAAGGTCTGCAATTGCATCTGTGTTAGGCTTACGGACTGCCTGGTATTCCGCAAAAACTTTCTTCCAGTCTGCTCCATGCACTCCGATCAGCTCATTCAGAACCGTACAGTCCTCAAACGCAGCGTTCATGCCTTGTCCGAAGAACGGCACAATAGCATGCGCAGAATCACCGAGCAATGTCACAACATCGCCGAAAGTCCACGGATAGCATTTGACTGTCATGAGCGTGCCTGTTGGATGGGAATAGTACTGCTCTTCAAGATCCGGCATCAGTGCAAGCGCATCATGGAAGTTCCTTTCAAAGAACGGAATAAGGTTCTTCCTGTCTTCAAGATGCTCGAGGCTGTTTTCGCCTCCGAGGCTTTTGTCGTAGGGAAGAAACAGAGTGCAAGTGAAACTGCCTTCAAGGTTCGGGAGAGCGATCAGCATGTATGAACCTCTCGGCCAGATGTGAAGTGCATTCTTCTCCATAAGAAAACCACCGTCACTACCTGCCGGGATAGTCAGTTCCTTGTATCCGTAATTTTCGTAAACCTGCGCGAAGTTGAATCTCGGGATCTTCATCATTTCCATTCTTACTGCAGATGTGGCGCCGTCAGTTGCGATCACAGCTTCCGCCTCCACGTCGTAACTCTCACCGGTCTGATCATCCGTGAATGAGACCACCTTTCCGGCAAAATCAATTCCCGTGCATCTGCTGTTGAATCTTATCTTCCTTCCTGTGATGCTCTCGGAAAGGTCCATGAGAGATTTGTTCAGCTCAGCCCTTGATACTGCATTAATGTACTCAGTGTCATCCTTTCCGTAGCGCTGAAACGTAAGCGTGCCGTCAGGTGCGTGGAGCTTTCTGCCGAACATGGGTATTGAGATCCTTTTGATCTCATCATACAAACCGACTTCCTTCAGCGCATGTATGCCTCTTGTGGAAAGCGCGAGGTTTATGGACTTGCCTCCTCCTGCATCAGACCTCCGCATGTCGGGCCTTCTTTCATATACGTAAGCTTCAATGCCGCGCTTTGCGAAATAAACCGAAAGAAGCGATCCCGCAAGGCCCGCACCCACTATCACCATTCTCCTATCCGCCACTTTCCCTCACAAGCTCATTTAATATTTCAGAAAACCTGTAAACGTCCTCAAAAGTATTGTAAAGCGGCGCAGGCGCAACTCTTACAACGTCGGGCTCGCGCCAGTCGCATATCACATTTCGTTCAATCAGCTTATTGAATATCTGTCTGCCTTTCCTTGATAATTTAAGCGACAACTGACAGCCGCGTTCTTCACTTTCTTCCGGTGTAATTATCACAACTCTGCCGTCAAGTTCCTCCTTAATAAGGTGCTGAAGGTAAGAAGTCATCGCAACGCTCTTTTCACGGAGTCTGTCCATGCCGGCTTCTGCAAATATGTCGAGCGATGCTTTGAGCGAAGCAAGCTGAAGGATGGGTGGGTTGCTTACCTGCCAGCTTTCCGCAGTAAGTATCGGCTCAAACTTATGGCCCATCAAAAAGCGTGTTGACTTATCATGCCCCCACCAGCCAAGGAACTTGGGGATGTCCTTGTCATTATGAAATCTTTTGTTCACGTAACAGCCGCCGATCGCTCCCGGGCCGCCGTTAAGATATTTATAATTGCACCATACTGCAAAATCAATGTCCCACTCGTGCAGTCTAAGTCTCAGATTGCCCGCGGCGTGGGCGAGGTCAAATCCGACAGTGATGCCCTTTGCATGGGCGGCTCGCGTAATCCTTTCCATTTCGAAGGCCTGTCCTGTGTAATAGTTCACGCCTCCGAGCCAGACAAGAGCGATTTCATCGCTCTGCGCGGAAATTACCTCTTCAATGTCTTCGGTCCTGATACAGTGTTCGCCGCTTCGCGGCTTCGCTTCAACTATGCATTCGGCAGGATCCAATCCGTGAAATCTTATCTGTGACTCAACAGCGTAATAATCCGAAGGAAAGGACATTCCCTCTATCAAGATCTTTCTCTTCTTCTTCTCCGGCCTGTAAAAGCTGACAAACATGAAATGAAGATTTGCAGTGAGCGAGTTCATGTTCACCACCTCCTCCGGAAGAGCGCCAACAATTTCGGCAGTTTGCGCTGTGAGATACTCATGATACGGCATCCAGGGATTCTTTGCCTTAGTATGCCCTTCAACTGCAAACTTCTCCCAGTCTTCAAGTTCCTGTTCAATGCGGCTCTTCACAGACTTTGGCTGTAGGCCAAGTGAATTTCCGGCCAGGTAGATCACTTCCTTGCCGTCACTTCCGCGCGGAATAAGAAATCTGTCCCTGAACGGCCTGAGCTCGTCGCGGCCGTCAAGCAACTCGTAACACTTTTCTTCTTTTGCCTTTTCTGCTGTCAGTTCAGCCATTAATAAAGAGGTGAACGCTTGTTTGTCTTCCGTGATTTAAAATGTTCCTGTTCAGGTAACTTTGTATCCTCTCAAGAATCTTCCCATCTTTGTCCTGTCTTTGGATGCACTGAGAAATGCCGAATTCAGTTCATCAAATGACTTGCTGTTCCTGTATATCAGTTCGTCAATCAGTTCGTATGTGTTGTCATACTCAATGAAGTGATTGTAGTAGGCGAGAACGATTTCGCTTGCAAGCTTCGATCGCGAATCAAAGATCTCTATAAACCTCTTTTCGGGATCGTCCTGAGTGCCGTCAAACAGCAGTATGTTGAAGTATCCACCCACTCCCATATTGTACTTGGCCGCGCCGTTTGTCGCCCGCAAAAGCTGTATCATTCCTTCAACCCTGTCTATGTGGCCCCTTCTTTCATCAAGCGTCTTACTGCTTGCGTAATCGGAGAAAATGATCTGCGCGGAATCGGATCCGGAACCGACGGTCTCAAATACAGATGTTGATTTCATCAGCGTCATTTCCGTCTTCATGCTCATCTTAGAGATCTTGAACTCGCCCGTCTCATCGAATCCGGCAATTATTGCCGCATTCAGGAAAATTGAATCAACTTCCGGAGCATTACGCCAGTTGATGAGATCAAATACTTTCTCCTTCAGCTCCTTCTGCTGGATCTCGATCTTCTCACCCGCAGAATTCTTATAAAATCCCTGAAGATAATCTCCCGTATCAAAATCAAAGTAGCCCCTGATTATATCATTAATATGCCTGTGTTTCACTTTGGTCATTTCCTCATAACCGATCTGAAACACTTCATCTATTGATTTGAAATGTTCATGCTTTTCCTTACGGCTTCGCATGGCATCAAAGTCCCTGTTAAGCCTCTCCTTGATTCCCTTTCTGATCTCATCGCCGATCGCCGTAGTTCCTGTGCCCCCGTAAACCGCTTCGAACTTGATCGACTCCCTTATGCGTGTCGGCACTATTTTCTGAATCTTGTCTGACGACATCATCTTTCGCACATCTCCGATCGTCGTCTGCTCATCACAGCACATTGCGCCCGTGTGCTTGCTGAATATCAGTGCGTTTACTACTGTCATTAGTAGAAAATTTTTATGCTTTGTATCCCCTCATGAACAGGTCGAGCTTTCCGGGGTCTGATGCATTTGCAAACAGAATGTTCTCTGCTTCGTTGAGATCGAAATCCGCATTCTGAAACACCAACCTGTCCGTCAGTTCAAAGCAGAACTCTTTTGAAACGAGTCCGCAGTCATATGCACCGATCAGCTCCTTCAGAAACTGCGATCTGTCTCCGGTTATCTCCAGGTATCTGTCGCTGTGAGTCTTGCCTTCACCGTCAATGTAGATGATGTCGTAGTATCCGCCGACTTCACTGTTCTTCAGGGCAGTCTGATTTGTGATCCTTATAAGCTCAACTAGTCCGAAGACTTTATCAACGCCCATTCTGCGCCTGTCAAGCGAGAGTTTGTTGATAAGGTCGCCGAACGCAAGTGATGTGGTTGTTGATCCGGCGCCGACGGAATTGTAAAGGCTTGTTGATATATAAAGGTGCGTCATGCCCCCGTAGAAATCGTAAGTGGTGAAACCGTTCGTCCCGTCCGTGCCGATTATGATCCCTTCGATCTCATTCAGGTCCTTCATGGCATCGCCTCTAAGCATGATGAAGTCCATTGCCTTTGAGACTATCTTGTCTTCCCTGATCTCCACTTTCTCTTCGCCCTTCATGTAATAGCATCGGTTGAAGTCGTCTATGCCGAATCCGAACAGGCCTTTAAGTTTCTTGTTCACCAAGTCTTTTGAAACGCTCTGAAATATGCTGAGAGCTATGCGCGAGACATCTTCAACCGTAAAGAACATTTTGTCTGTGCTTCCGGAACGCTTGTATGCGGCATACTTCTCTGCGAGCGTTTTTGTTATTCTGTCAATCACCTCATTGGTGACGGCAATGTTTCCGGAGCCGCCGTAAACCGCTTCGAGCCCAAGCTCGTTGCTCATCTCCCCTGTAATAAGGGGCCTCATATTGTCTGCGGTGTGAACGCGCCTTCTTCCTCCGATGAAATATTCCTCATCCGTAATGATGGCGCCTGAATGGTAGCTGAACTTGAGTGAATTAACTAAAGCCAAGCTGATTAGATTTGTTTGACGCAATTTAACAATTCTATGCGACTATTGCCCTTCACTTTGCAGTGAAAAAGTAACTTCAGGGCAATTCACAGGCGAGTTACTTCAGCAAAGAGGATAGATCAGAACCCGGCTCGGAGCAGCGTCCGCCATGAAGTCAGGAATTTGTATTGACGCGAAGTACCGGCCGTCAGGTATCCGGTTGTCGGCAAAGATCATTTCAGTAATGGTCTTGCGGGAGCAATTTCCGCCGTTTATCTCGTGACTTCCAAAAGGTACATTCCAGAAGATGTGATGAGCTGTAAGCCGCCCCTCGTCAAAAGTCCTGTCAACCGAAGGCATGTCAATAAGCAGATGATTCACACCGATCTCAACAATATACTCCATCGCCTCTACGGAAAAGAACGGCGGATGCATTTGGGAATATTGCCTGCTCATTTTTTCTTCGCCGTTCGGAAGCGTCCTTATAATCAGTCCATTGAGGAAGTCACCATTGCCGGACTTCAGTTTCGACTTAAGCGAACCGGCCGTAATTAGCAGATCTCCGGCATTCTTAGGCGGGTCATAGCTCTCTTCCGTCTTGTCAGCCGGCAGTGGTTCAATGCTGATAAGAGTGGAAGGAATGAGCAGATCGTTCACAAACCGGTTCACATGTATCCTGTCAATTGAGATATGCCCTGCGCATTCTGTGTGTGTGCCGTTGCAGTGAGTGATCAGCCGGTACTCTTCAAAGTTGCAGCCGCCGCCCCTTCTTGTATCTCCTACGAAACTTCCGGCTTCGTATGCTTTTGCAGATGCCTTGTCAACATCATATGTATTGGGCTGACTGCCGTGGAAATTCATAGGTATGGAGATCACATCTAATCTCGATGTGTCAATAAAGTATTCTGTTTCCGATATATCTATGTGAATCTTCATCAGTTGTAATGATTCAATTTAATGATCCTACAGCCTGAGCTTCCTCAGCCGCGGCGAAACAAATGTTACAAAGGTCACGATCAGCAGTGTCATAGCTCCGCCGAACAGCACTGAGGGAACAGTTCCGAGAAGCTTTGCCGCTACCCCGGATTCAAATGCACCGATCTCATTTGAGGAGCCGATGAAAATGCTGTTCACTGCCGACACTCTGCCTTTCATATTGTCAGGCGTCATAAGCTGTATGATGGTTGCCCTTATCACTACGCTGACAGAATCAAATGCTCCGCTCAGCAGAAGTGCGGCAAATGACAGGAAGAAGTTTGTCGATAGTCCGAATATGATTATGCAGATCCCGAATCCGAATACTCCTATGAGCAGGTTCCTTCCGGCATTGCCAGTGAGCGGGCGGCGTGTCATGAAGATTGCCATTATCACAGCTCCCACTGAAGGCGCGGCACGGAGCGCACCGAGTCCCTGCGGTCCGACGTTGAGTATCTCGCCTGCAAAGATCGGCAGAAGCGCAACAGCTCCTCCGAACAGTACGGCAAAGAGATCGAGCGATATTGCGCCGAGTATCACCTTTTTTTTGAATACGAACCTCAGCCCCGCTGTCAGTTTTTCCGTAAGCGATTGCTCATCAGTCACTTCGGGTTTCGGCTTTCTGCTGATGGGCAGAATAAGGAAGATTGCCGCGATCCAAAACGCAAGTATTGTTGAGTATGTTACGGTTGCACCTGCAAAGCCGTAAAGCAGTCCGCCTATAGCCGGACCCGAGACGGCGCCCGTTTGCCATGTGGATGTGTTCCATGTTATAGCGTTGGGAAGAACTTCCTTGGGAACAAGCTGAGAGACAAATGCAAAGAACGACGGCGCTGAAAAACCTCTTCCTATTCCGCTGAGAAATATCACTCCGTAGATCGAATAGACAGTCGTACTGTCATTCACGTCCAGGCTTCCTGAGGATACAATCAGAAGAAGCAGTGAACAGAAACTCATTAGGAATACCGATGCCATTACAATCTTTTTCCTATCGTTGGTGTCAGTAATATGTCCCGAGAAGAAGAGCACCGATATTGACGGAATCGCCTCGGCAAGCCCTATAAGTCCGAGGGAAAGCGGGTCCTTTGTTATCTCATAGATTTGCCATCCGACAATTACCGCCTGCATTTGTGATGCTATAGTAACGCAAAGCCGAGCAATTGTAAAATTCCTGAACTCCCAGAATCTTAATGCGGAATAAGGATCAGGTCTCTTGTCGTTGTCCAAATGTAAAAATGTATTCAGGAGAGCGTTGTGCAAAGATAAATGTATGCCGTGAATTTGGAAACTTAAATCTGAGATACTTAGCAGTGCAACGGATGATGCAAGACCTTTCCGCACTGAAGTCACTCATTCCGCGGGTGTTGTGTTATTGGAATGAAAGAATCAGGCGCTGACATTTTTTCTTAGAGCTCTCAGTTCAGGAGGCTTTTGTCACTCAATTTTGAATCCTTTCCGAAAGTTGTAATCCCTATATTTGTTAACATTTCAAAGCATACAAATCACTACAAACAATGGCAAAGAAATACGTTTACTACTTCGGAAACGGAAAGGCTGAAGGCAAAGCTGATATGAAGGGATTGCTCGGGGGAAAGGGAGCCAATCTTGCTGAAATGACCAACATCGGACTACCGGTTCCGCCCGGATTCACAATTACCACAGAAGCCTGCAACTACTATTATGCAAACAAGAGAAAGTATCCAAAGGAGCATAAAGAGCAACTGAAAAATGCGCTTAAGAAACTTGAGAAGGATTACGGAAGCAAGTTCGGAGATCAGAATGATCCAATGCTTCTGAGCGAACGTTCAGGTGCAAAGGCATCAATGCCCGGAAAGAAGGACACTGATCTTAAACTCGGACTCAATGACAAAACGGTTGAAGGACTGATCAGGAAGACAGGCAATGCAAGATTCGTTTATGATTCTTACAGGAGATTCGTGCAGATGTACGGCGATGTTGTACTTGACCTCAAGCCGAAAGACAAACATCAGTTGGATCCTTTTGAGGAGATCATTTCGGCAAAGAAGAAGAAGCTTGGCATCAAGAGCGATATGGAATTCAGCGCGCAGGACCTGAAGGAGCTTGCATCTGAGTTTAAAGATGAGATCAAGAAAGATTCGGGGCAGGACTTCCCGGACGATCCGATGGAACAATTGTGGGGAGCGGTCGGCGCAGTGTTTAAATCATGGATGAATGACAGGGCGATCGTTTACAGGAAGCTGAACAACATTCCCGCTGAGTGGGGCACGGCTGTGAACGTGCAGTCAATGGTTTTCGGAAACCTCGGAGAGACTTCAGGTACCGGTGTTGCGTTTACAAGGGATCCTTCAAACGGTGCGGATGAATTTTACGGAGAGTACCTTATGAATGCTCAGGGCGAAGATGTTGTCGCCGGGATAAGGACGCCACTGCCTATTTCACAGCTTAAGAAAGATGATCCGAAGATTTACAAACAGCTTGACGATGTGAGGCGAAAGCTTGAGAAGCATTACAGGGATATGATGGATATTGAGTTTACCATACAGGAAGAGAAACTCTACATGCTTCAGTGCAGGGTGGGGAAGAGGACAGGTTTCGCTTCAGTGAAGATTGCCGTTGATATGGTGAAGGAAAAGCTGATCAAGGAAAAAGAGGCCGTGATGAGGGTCGAGCCTGAGCAGTTGAACCAGTTGCTGAGGCCTATATTTTCTCAGACCGAAAAGCAGGAAGCGATAAAGAAAGGCAACCTGCTGGCAACCGGCCTGAATGCGGGTCCTGGCGCTGCGGCAGGAAGGGTTTACTTCAACTCGTATGATGCCGTGAACGCAAAGGCAAGAGGTGAGGAAGTTCTTCTTGTGAGAATTGAAACTTCTCCCGAAGACATCAGGGGCATGAATGCGGCTGAAGGAATTCTTACATCGAGAGGCGGCATGACCTCCCACGCGGCGCTTGTTGCAAGGCAGATGGGTAAGGTCTGTGTTGCAGGTTGCGGATCTCTTGAGATAGATTATCTTCTCAAAACTGTAAAGGTGGAAGGCAAGCCGCATGTGATACATGAAGGCGACTATCTTTCAATTGACGGCTCAACAGGCGAGGTGATCGTCGGAAGGCTGAATGCAAAACCGTCTGAGATACTGCAGGTGCTCATTGACAAGACTCTGAAGCCGGAACAGTCGGTCACTTACAGATACTATTCTGATTTCATGAAGTGGGTTGACAAGTTCAGAAGAATGAAGATCAGAACCAACGCCGACCAGCCGGACCAAAGCGCAAATGCGATTGCATT
>DAIQRO010000033.1:0-468 GCA_036786155.1 Bacteroidota bacterium | reverse complement strand
CACGTAAGTGGGTAGAATGAAAGCCCTGTCGATACTTCTTCCGTACCTGATGAATGTCTTCATAGGCATCTTTGTAGTGATGAAGGGAAAGCCGGTGACTATCAGGACTCTTGATCCCCCTCTCCATGAATTTCTTCCAAGGACGGAGATCGAGATAAAGAAACTTGCATCTCTCATTGGTACTAAGATCGATGAGATAACATACAAGATTCATGCGCTTGAAGAATCAAATCCCATGCTCGGCCACAGAGGCTGCAGACTCGGCATTACGTATCCCGAAATAACGGAGATGCAGGCACGGGCGATCTTTGAAGCCGCGGCACATGTGCAGAAGAAGGGAAACAAAGTTGAACCTGAAGTGATGATACCTCTCATCAGCGGTGAGAAGGAATTCATAGAACAGGAGAACATCATAAGGCGGGTGGCTGACGAAGTGATGAAGGAGCAAAAGGTGAAGATAAAGTACAA
>DAIQRO010000244.1:3477-4094 GCA_036786155.1 Bacteroidota bacterium | reverse complement strand
GAAATACGGCAAGGACAGGCCATTCAAAGACGACGAGTTGTTCAGCAATATAGAAACCCTTACATCTCCGAAAGTCAGGGAATTCATTGACAAGTACATTGACGGACCTAACCGGATCCCATACGACAAATTTCTGTCAGAGATCGGGCTTGAGCTGAGATCAACTCCTTATCAGGTTGCAGACGTAGGCGGACTTGAAATAGGTTTCAACGCAAAAACTTTCAGACTCAAGATCAATAAGATAACTGATCCTGATAATGAGCTGATAAAGAAACTCGGACTGATGGCCGGTGATGAACTGATTTCCTTTAACGGCGCGGAGATCAATTTCATGAATGCTTCCGATATCTTCGGATCCGCAAAAAAGCAGATGAAGGCGGGTGACAGGCTTGATCTTGTAGTTTCAAGAACTTCGGGCGGGAGTTCAAAAGAGGTGGAACTCAGCGCAGTACTCGACAAGACCAAGATCAATTACGATTTTGAGGTGACAGAAGTTAAGAATCCGTCTGACTCTCAGAAGAAACTTCGGAATGCCTGGCTTGGAAAGAACTGAATGCACTCGCATAGTACTTCCGGTAAATATTACTGTGCACTTATTTAGATCGGCATTCGGTAAA
>DAIQRO010000244.1:3051-3467 GCA_036786155.1 Bacteroidota bacterium | reverse complement strand
GAACTCAGCGCGGTCCTCGACAAGACAAAGACCAATTATGATTTCGAAGTGAAAGAAGTTAAGAATCCTTCGGATTCACAGAAGAAGCTTCGGAATGCATGGCTTGGAATGAACTGAATGCATTCCCGCTAATTGTTTGTGGCACAATTTACTCTGCATTTATTTTAAGCGGTATTCAGTAAATTTGCCTTTCAATAATTCAATTGCGGGAGGTACACTTTGAGACATTCGTTACTGAAGTTTCTATTGCTGGTTGCTTCATTTGGATTTCTTTCGGGATGCTCCGGCGGCCTGTCACCCGATTACAACAATTACAACCAACAGCTCCGGAACCAGATGCAGGAGATGATCAATACACTGTTCAGAGGACACAGAACTGAATACATGCAAACGAACGTAGACCCTTCTTATATTAC
>DAIQRO010000244.1:1672-3041 GCA_036786155.1 Bacteroidota bacterium | reverse complement strand
ACAAGGCTGTTCACGGATCAACGGGCTTCTGCGCTTCAGGCTGCACTCAGAGTGGCGAAGCAGGTTCAGCCGACATATGACGATGCCGCCAAGCAGATGACTTACTACACGGACGGCATGCCTCAGCCGATTGTTTTCAAACAGAAAAGCGGAAAGTGGTATTTGCAGGACGACTGGTTCCGCATGTGATACTGATCTGATTATTCGCAGAAAACCCTGTTCATCCGGACAGGGTTTTTTATTTATTGGTGAATGAGTTTCGCCGGCGTTCTGTCAGTTGCCGGAGTTAAGGTCTTTGAAATGCAGTTTCATTCCTTCGTGAGAAGCGGTATATCCGAGCTTTTCGTAGAAGCGCTTTGCATCCGGCCTGCGCTTGTCTGTGGTAAGCTGTATCAAATGTGCTCCTCTTTCCCTTGCGATCTTCTCCGCTTCTTTCATCAGCATTGTCCCGATGCCCTTGCCCCGATGATCACTCTTTACAAACACAGCTTCAGCCTGCGCTCTCAATCCTCCTTTATATGTGAGGTATTGTATGAAAGTGAGCTGAAGCGTTCCGGCAATTTCACCTTCTTCTGATTCGGCAACAAGGATAGTCTGATTCTTTTCTGCTGAGATAATTCTGAATGCTTTCAAATATGCATCCTTAGTCGCCCGGGAATCGTCTTCACGCGTCCTTCCAAGCGTGTCCCCGGCAAGTATGCTTACAATTGCCGGAAGGTCCGCCTCAGTTGCCCTTCTTATGTTCATGCCGGTTTGATTATTATGCAAATGAAAAGCTTACTCAGAATATGCCACACTGCTGACAACTGCATTTATGATTTCCGTGTCTGACTAGTTTTTTTATCGATCTCAAAGCGATGGTACTTCGCGTGCCAGTGTTTCACCAACTGATATGATGCATAGGAATATACAAGCCCGGCTACAACATCTATTGTATAATGTGCCTTTTGAAGCACCACGCTTATGCCTACTGTTATCGTAGCGGCGAGGAAATAAGCTTTCAGGTATTTGTTCCGCGCTACCTGAAACAGCATAAAGGAAGTTGAAGTATGCCCGGAAAAGAAAAGGTCCTTAACTATCTTCTGCCCTGTTCCCATCATGAATACGACCGGGTCCTGAAGGTCAATGCACTCCGCCGGAGGATCAAGAGGGATAAGATACATTGAGATCATCCTGAGTGTAACAAGTACGATGTACGTCTGAAATGCCATCATCAGCTGTTTCGGATTGAAGCTGAATGAGATGAGGCCGATCAGCAGTGATGAGTAAATTGCGAAGAAGGTAGGCACGTTGAGGTCAATTGCAGTGAAGTGCCTTTGCAGTGGGTCGTCAATTACGGCGCAGGCCCTTGTTTCATTGAACAGGAGGT
>DAIQRO010000244.1:0-1662 GCA_036786155.1 Bacteroidota bacterium | reverse complement strand
CGTTACGGCAAACTCGATGCTCAGTATCCTGTGGGAGAGAAACTCTTTCCATCTCCTGACCCAGTATGTGTCTTTCAAGCAGGGATCGTTTTGTCGGAATCATTTCCGGAACTTCTGTCATCTGATCTGCTTCCGCCGGGAGCGGATGAAGTTCCGGCACAGTGCAAAGTTAGCCGTAAATCTTTTTACCTGCCATGCTCAAAATCGCACCAAGCTGTCCAGTATGATACAATTGATGCAGCTGCCAGGCCATTACCACCCTGCGCTTTGTCTTGAAGTAGTCGGTTTCATAATTCTCCACCAGTGCATGAGGCTCGTCGAATTCTTCTTCTCTGAGATCGGCACAGATCTTCCTATTCCTCTCAAACACCTTTTTCAATGACTCCTTCAGCTCAGAGGCGGAAGGGCATTTTTCGTATGCAAGCAAAGGTTTTCCCTGCGAGAAGATTTCCTGATAATGCGGATAAAGCACATCACCTTTGCCAAGGTAAAGAACTATATCATCATCGGTAGCCACTAAATGTCCGAGCAACCACAAAGCATGGTTCTTTCCCGGAGCAAGCGAGAGCTTCCAGTCATCTTCCTCAAATCCATTCACAATTCCGCTAAGCCAGTCGTTGACCAGCTCATACTGTGCGGCAAAGTTCTGGGCAGTATTCATCTTTCTTGTTTACTTATTAAGATGTTGTACAAATGCCGAATCCGTTAAGCGCAATTCCGGCCGTCAATTCATTGTCAAAGGCATCAGGAATTCATTGTAATGTCTTCGGTCGGAAGCAGATCATAAAAGTGCCATACATTGCAGAAGAAATCACCGGGTCCGAAGAAATCCTTCGTAACTCTTACGACACTTCCGTCGGCAAGCTTCTCAAGCACGGATACTCCCGGCCAGTAATAACTCTTTCCGTCTTTGCGGACCTCATAGCCGAGGTCATAAGTGAACTCCGAACCGTCGGAGGAATATGAACGGAAACCCCATCCTCTCGATTCAGCAAATGCTTTATGAACCTCCGGCTTATCGGGGGAGACGAGCAAAAATGCCGCTTTCTTTTCAACCTCTCTGAATGTGTCTTTCATCCCGTCAGCCCACATGGTGCAATAGTTACAGCCCTTGCCCATGTTGTGGATCACAATGAGGAAATTGTTGGCGCCGAAAAGATCATACAGCTTAACCTCATTGCCGTCGCGGTCTTTCAGTGTGTAATTGCTTACGCTCATTGCGCCCACTTTTGCATTCAGCTCTTTCCGTTTCTTACGCAGCTTCTCAATATCCTCATTGATGGCACTGAGTTCCTTGTATGCTGATTCCTGCTGTTCCTTCGTTAGTTGTTCCATGGTGTTGTTTGTTTAGTGATCGTTTGGATCTACAAGCTGAAACCAGTTTCCGTCAGGGTCGCGGAATGTAGGGCATTTCTCGGAACCGTCATTTCCGTTGAATCTGAGTCCGTTCGATTCAAGCCGCTCCACAGTTTCCTGCAGATCATCCGTATAAATTACAAATCCTGTGTTTGACGAAGAGTATTCTGCCGGGCTCTCACCCGGGTTTCCGGGCCTGAGAAGAAGGTGAAACTCATCCGACTTCAGCCATACAAAACTTTCATCCTGAATGTCTATCACTTTGAATCCAAGAATTGATTCATAAAAGTTTTTAGACTTCATCGG
>DAIQRO010000243.1:2006-4100 GCA_036786155.1 Bacteroidota bacterium | reverse complement strand
TGCCTGTTCTTGTAAAGGAAGAAGAAAAGCAGTAAAGTGGCAAAGATAGTGAACAGCGAGAGAAAGAGCTTCCCGCCTATCTGAAGCCCGAATGCCATGCCGGGATTTTCTATGAACGTGATCTGAAAGAAATTTCCGAAAACCGGAATTGAAGACTGGTAAGGCATTCCCGGAAACTCAATTCCGAGCAAAGGGATGCTGATGCCCTTTACATAGAGCTTGGTAGCCTGGTCAGCCAGTACAATGAGGAAAGTGATTATGAGAACTTTCAATTCCCGTCAGCCCCTGAGATTCTTGCATTCGATGCAGTGGGTTGTGATAGGCACAACCTCAAGGCGTTCCTTCGGGATCAGCGGACAGGTTTTGCAGTAGTTCTTCGGCTCATCCTTACAGTCAATGCAAATTCCATATGTGCCCTGATCAATCCTGATGAGCGCGTCCTGCAGGTATCCAAGATATTTCTCATCCCTCTGAACGAACATGTAGTTCTTCTCCCTTTCCATCTCATCCGTGCCCTGTTCAGCCATGTGAGAAGCATAAGTAAGATTGTCTCCCTTATACTCACCTGACTCCTTATCAACAAGCGCTTCCATATTTGCGCGGGCGCTTTCGAGTATAGACTTTTGTTCTACGAGAATCAGGTTTCTGAAATGACGAAGTTCAGCAACTGTGTATTTGACCTTCTTGTTCTTCTTATACTTCTTCATCGGCTTGTGCTGAACTGTAGGCAACGGCTTCAGAGTGGTTGACGCAAAGTTGAATACCATTACGGCAGTTTTTTTCCCTGCGGCTTTCTTTGCATCACGCAAAGGCACCGGCTTCACGACCTTAGCCGTATGAGCTGAAGCGGCCACTGATTTGACCGCCGGTTTATGCTGTGTAGCCGGGGAAGACTTCTTAGCAGCGGCTTTCATTTTCGAAACCACCGGCTTGCCCGACTTTGCGGCTGTCTTCTTTGCTATTGTCTTAACGGCCTTCTTTGCTTTGACTTTCAGCTTGACTGTCTTCTTCTTTACAGGAGATAATTTTTTGCCTGCCTTTTTTACTGTTGATTTTACTCCTGCAGACTTTGGCTTGGATTTCTTTGCCGGCTTCGCTTTTGGCATTCCTGATACAGTCTTCATTGTTGTTTTCGGCTTAGCTTTTGCCATTGGTTTTCTCCTGTTATGCCTTGGTTTTATACAACTTTTTTAAGATAGATCCTCAGCGGCAGGCCGTGGATCTCCGATTCAGCATATTCATGGTCATTGCCGTTTGAGCTTTGTACGGAAATGCCTGATGTTTCATTTAAAATGTATTCAAGATTCTCCCTCACGGCGGCACTTATCTTTTCGGGCGCGTCAAGATAGATCTCAACCTTGTCTGATACTTCGAGATCGGCAGTTCGCCTCAGGTTCTGAACCCTGCTGATGAACTCCCTCGCAATGCCTTCGTTAAGCAGGTCTTCGTCAATGTTTGTATCCAGCGCAATTGTGATGTTGTCGTGCGAATCAACTATCCATCCCTCAATATTTTCAGTATAGATCTCGACATCTTCCCGTGAAATGTCAAAGCCGCCGATCGTGGATGCGCCGGTAGTTTCGAGTTCCCTGATCGCAGATGAATCCAGGGACAAGATCGCCTTCTGAACATCTTTCACCATCTTGCCGAATTTCGGGCCAATCGATTTGAAATTCGGTTTCGCTTTCTTCACGATGATCGCCGAATCTCCTTCTATGATGTTAAGTTCCTTGACGTTGACCTCCTCAAGTATGATGTCTTTGACCTTCAGAAGCATGTTCTTTTCTCTCTCGCTAAGTACAGGCACTAAAATCTGACGCAGTGGTTGTCTCACCTTCAGATTGTTCTTTACCCTTACCGACCTGATCAGATAAACAACTTCCTGAGCAAGATGCATTTCTTCTTCGAGCTGAAGATCAATACTCTCTTCGGCCGGCATTGTGAACTCCGAAAGATGAACTGAATTGTCATCATCAGTGAGAGTCATGTAAAGTTTGTCGGAAAGGAACGGCGAAACCGGAGCAATCAGCTTAAGCATTTCCACAATCACTTCATACAGAGTCTGATATCCGTGAAGCAAGTCCTCCTCCGAGG
>DAIQRO010000243.1:0-1996 GCA_036786155.1 Bacteroidota bacterium | reverse complement strand
CTGTCCATGAGCCGGAAGTAGTCCTTCTTCAGTGAATTCAGCTTTGAAAGGATCCAGCGGTCAATTGTCGGGCGGCCGGAAGGATCAGTGCGTCGCTTTTCTTCGTACTCAAATTCAACTATTCCGGAATAAAGCAGATAGAACCGGACAGTGTTGATCACCGTATCAAAGAACTTGTTCTGAACTTCAACAAGGTCCTCTTCGTCAAACAGTTTTGAATTTCCCACCGGTGAGGATGTGATCAGATACCACCTCAAAACATCAGCGCCGTACTTCTTCATCATGTCGAACGGATTGATGACGTTGCCGAGAGACTTGCTCATCTTCTTGCCGTTCTTGTCAAGTATCATTCCGTTGACGATCAGATTCCGGTATGCAGGGTTGTCAAAAAGGAATGTACTTATAGCGTGAAGCGAATAGAACCATCCGCGTGTCTGGTCAAGCCCTTCCGATATGAAATCGGCAGGGAAGTGCTTGTCAAAGATGTCCTTGTTTTCGAAGGGATAATGATGCTGAGCGAAAGGCATTGAGCCGCTGTCAAACCAGCAGTCAATTACTTCCTTCACGCGCTTCATTTCCTTTCCGTCGGCTGATTTTATTATGATCTGATCTATGAACGGCTTGTGAAGGTCAAGCGACTTTTCGTCCTTATAAACCTCGTTGAAATTCTCCGCGCGTTTCTTAAGCTCCTCGATTGATCCGATGATCTCATAAACTTCCTTTCCGTCATCATCTGTATAAGTCCAGATTGGAAGGGGAGTGCCCCAGAACCTGTTTCTCGAGATGGCCCAGTCACGGTTCTCCTCAAGCCAGTTGCCAAACCTTCCGGAGCCGAACGTCTCAGGATTCCAGTTGATCGTGTTGTTCAGTGCGATCATCCTGTCTTTGTAAGACGTAGTGCTTACAAACCATGAATCAGTTGCAAAGTACATGAGCGGCACATGATGCCTCCAGCAATGCGGATAAGAATGGACAAACATCTCTTTTCTGTAAAGCCTGCCGCTTTGCTTCATATCAGTGATGATCTGCAGATCGGCTTCCTTGAAATTCATTCCGCGGTAAGGAGTAACTGCTTCCGTGAACTTGCCGTCTTTGCCAACTGCCTTGAAAACGGGTAGAGAATACTTAAGGCCGGCATTGTAGTCATCCTCTCCGAATGCGGGCGCAATGTGCACGATCCCGGTTCCGTCCTCCATTGTCACAAAATCTCCCGGTACCACAAAGAAAGCTTTGCCGTCATGCTTCAGGAATTTGAACAACTGCTCATACTCTGTATTCTCCAGGTCCTTTCCGGAAATCTCCTCTGCAATTGTGTATTCCTCGGTCACAACTTCAATCCTTGGTTTTGCAAGTATGAGGCTTTCTCCTCCTGCTGTTGTGATCTTTACATAAGTCTGTTCAGGATTTACGGCAAGTGCCGCGTTTGACGGAAGCGTCCATGGCGTGGTGGTCCATACAAGAAAATCACTTCCGGTGTGCGGTCCGTTCGTAATTCTGAACTTCACATAAACGGAAGGGTCCTTGAGGTCCTGATATCCCTGAGCCACTTCATGAGACGACAGAGGTGATTCGCAAACAGGGCAGAACGGAAGGATCTTGTAACCTTTGTAGATCAGTCCGGCATCGAAGAAATTCTTAAGAGCCCACCAGACCGATTCTATGTATTCATTTTGAAAAGTGATATATGCATTCTTGAGGTCGATCCAGTATCCCATCCTTGCCGTAAGCTCTTCCCACTCACGGAGGTATTTGAATACCGAATTCTTGCATTCCTGATTGAATCTGACCTCTCCGAATTCTACTATTTCCGACTTCGACTTGATCCCAAGTGTCTTTTCAACCTCAACTTCCACGGGAAGCCCCTGAGTGTCCCAACCTGCTTTTCTTTCGACCCTGAATCCCTGCATTGTCTTGTATCTGCATACAAGGTCTTTGATAGTCCTTGAAAGCACGTGATGAATTCCCGGCAGGCCGTTAGCTGTAGGCGGACCCTCGT
>DAIQRO010000242.1:0-4116 GCA_036786155.1 Bacteroidota bacterium | reverse complement strand
AAGACTGACGGGGCTTGAGCGCAAGAAAATCGAAGACGAGTACAAGGAAGTGCTGAAGACCATCGAGCGGCTCAAGAGAATTCTCGGAAGTGAACAGCTGAGGCGTGAAATGATCTGTGATGACCTTAAGGTGCTTAAAGAGAAATTCGGCGATGAGAGAAGAACCCAGATCGTGTATGATGTGAAGAAGATGTCTGACGATGACATGATGAAGGAGCTTGTGAAGGAAGAAGATGTCGTGATCACGATCTCAAACAAAGGATTCATAAAGAGGATACCCGTAAATTCATACAAGGCTCAGGGAAGAGGAGGAAAGGGTATCAAGGGAGCATCAACGGGATCGAGTGAAGATGACTTTATCGAACACATGTTCATCGGCTCTACGCATCAGTACATCATGTTCTTCACCGACAAGGGCAAGTGTTACTGGCTGAAGGTTTACGACATTCCCGAAGGCGGCAGAACTTCCAGAGGAAAATCCATCCTCAACCTGATCGAGAAGGAGAAGGAAGAAGAAATTTCTGCGTTTGTGCTGGTGAAGGATTTCAGCGAGGAATTGTTTGTGACCATGGTTACGAGGAACGGCACTATCAAGAAGACCGCACTTGAGAGTTATTCGAATATCAGGAGAAACGGTATCAACGCGATCAATCTGGCGGGCAACGACAGGCTTGTGGATGTGAAGCTGACAAACGGCACTCAGGAGATCCTCATCGGAACGCATGAGGGGCAGGCAATCAGATTCAATGAATCTCATGTAAGGGATATGGGCAGGACTGCAACCGGTGTTCGCGCGATCAGCCTTGCTAAGGGCGATTATGTGATAGGCCTTGTTGCGGTTACGCGGCCGAGTGCCACAATACTTGTGGTTACCGACAAAGGCTACGGCAAGCGAAGTGACCTTGCCGATTACAGGATCACTAACAGGGGCGGCAAGGGAGTGATCACAGTGAAGACCACGGAAAAGGTCGGAAAGCTGATCTCGATCAAAGAAGTCACTGACAGCGATGACCTTATGATAATTACCACAAAGGGAATTCTCATCAGGCAGAAGGTGAAGGATATCAGGGTGATGGGAAGAAATGCACAGGGAGTAAGAGTGATAAGGCTAAATGAAGGCGACACGATCTCTGCTGTTGCGGGAATTGCCGAAGAAGAAACGGAAGAATAAGTCAAAGCTCTTGTGAAGCAGGAATGCTCAACGATTAAAGTCTTTACTAAGTTTGATGGCATGTGAGTGATCATTGTATGAATAAGTTCATTGATCACAAAATTTTCCGGACTCGTTTTTGTTTGCAGGTTGCAAACGAATGAACTGCTTGTGAATTTAAGAGATCACTTTCATCCTTCAGGGATTAATGCATTTCATGAAGACAATCCGGCACTGATGAAATGTATTATGACAGGTCATCCAATCCTTCAAACAACTTTCCAAATTATCCAGGCAGAGCTATATGAATTCCGGAGAAATGATTGATATAAGAAGCGATACAGTGACGCGGCCATCCATTGGCATGCTTGAAGCAATGATGAAATCTGAAGTGGGCGATGATGTATTCGGTGAGGATCCTACTGTCAATTTGCTTCAGAGGAAATGTGCTGAGATCACGCGAAAAGATTCGGCATTGTTTGTGCCCACGGGTGTGATGGGAAATCAGCTTGCGATCAAATCACACACTGAGCCCGGAGATGAAGTGATAGTCGAGTCCGAGTCACACATTCTCAATTACGAAACGGCCGCACCTTCCGTCATATCTTCCGTACAGCTTTTCCCTGTAAGGGGCGAAGACGGAATAATGAACCCGGATGATGTGAAGAAGCACATACGAAGCGCTGAATACTATTTCCCCAGAACATCTCTTATATGCCTTGAGAATACACACAACAGGGCGGGAGGAACTATACAGCCGGCGGGAAACATCATTGAGATCTCCTCGCTTGCAAAGGAAAGGGGAATCAGGACACACCTTGACGGCGCAAGAATATTCAACGCATCCGTGGAGACCGGCATAAGCGTGACTGAATACGCATCATACTTTGACTCCACATCTTTCTGCTTTTCAAAAGGGCTCGGTTGTCCCGTAGGTTCTGTACTATGCGGGGAGAGTGCCTTCATAGAAAAGGCAAGAAAGTGGAGAAAGATACTCGGCGGCGGCATGAGGCAGGTCGGGATACTTGCAGGCGCGGCTTTGTACGCACTTGAAAACAACATCAGCCGGCTCAAGGAGGATCACAACAAGGCAAAGATGTTTGCGGAAAAACTTTCCGGGATCGAGAGAGTCAATGTTGATCCGGGCAAGGTGCAGACCAACATTGTGATATTCAGTCTTAAGGAAATGCCCAAGAACCTGTTTCTTGAGCTCATGAAGAAAAAGGGAGTGATACTTTCTTCTGGAAGTTATGATTTCATAAGGGCGGTGTTTCATCTTGATGTGACCGAAGAGCAGACAATGCAGGCGGTGGAGAAGATAAGATCCGCGCTTTCGTAGATCAGATATCCCCCTGCGCGTTCAGCAATAAAACAGATCACCGGATCCGCGATACAGGCAAGGCAACTCGCCTGTAATTGAAAGCATTAAGTTCTCTTGTTCAGGATCTCTGAAATTGCACTAACATCTTCAAGTTTGTGCATCGGGAAGTTTGCAATCCTTATCTCCCTCTCTTTGAATTTACCGTACCCCGATCCGACCACATAACCGTTATTCAGAAGTTCTGCCTTGATCTCCCTTTGCTTTTCTCCCGCATCCGCTATTATGATGGTCATTGACCTGTCTGCGGGATTCTTAACGAGCGGCTCAAGATTCGCACAGTTTTCAATGGCATTGTAAAGCTCAGCCGCCTTTTCTTCAGTCTCAGTTCTCATTCGCTCGGCTCCGTACTCATTGAGATGCTCGCAAACTCTTCCAAGCAGGTAGATCCCAAGCACGTTTGGCGTTTCCGGATTCTGAAACTTCTCTGCGTATTCAAAGAGAGTGGGAAGATTATGAAAACTTCCGATATTTGTTCCTCTTACCTTCAGTGTGCGTGCACGTTCCAGAGTTCTTTCATTTGCAATCAATACACCGAGCCCGGCAGGCATGCCAAAGCCCTTCTGCACGGAGAAGAATGCTGCATCTATCATGCTGAAGTCAGGCAATATGTACGGAGCTGATGTGACTATGTCAACAGCAAGCAGTGCATCGGGATTGGTTTGCTTCAGTTTGTAAATGTTTTGCATTGGAACAGCCACGCCCGAACTTGTTTCGTTCTGCGTCACGCAGATCATCTCAGCTTCGGGAAAGCTAAGGCCGCCGTCAAAATCAAATCCGCAACCGTGCTCTGCCATTGTGACTGTGGCATTTCTGCCAAGCTCCGTAGATGTGCGGTAGAACCTCTCGGCAAATGCTCCGTTCACAAAGTGGTGTGAATTCTTCTCAACGCAATTTTGAATGAGCCGGTCCATGCACTCTGTTGCAGATGAAAGAAAGAGGATCCTGTGTCCGTCAGGAATGCCCATAAGCTGGCGCAGTCCGCTGTCGGCTGATTTATATATCTCATTGAACTCGCTGCTTCGGTGATTGATGGAGCAAACATGGTTGTCAAGCGCATCTCTGACGGCATCATGTACTGCAGGGTAGAGCTCCGTAGGCCCGGGTGTAAAGTAGATCTTCTTCATCAGTAAAGGATCCTGAACTTAATTGTGTTTGGGATCTGCTTCATGTCGTTTATCACCTGAGGATTGTACTTTTTGCTGATATCCGTGATCACGTAACCGATCCTTTCGTTAGTCTTCAGGTACTGTCCGGTTATGTTGATGTTGTGGCTTGCAAGCACATTGTTGATCTGCGCAAGAATTCCCGGAACATTTTCATGAATGTGTATGAGCCTGTGTGCATTCTGAAGCTTTGGTAGCTGAAGCTCGGGGAAATTGACACTGTGAAAAGTGTTGCCGCTGTTTATGAACTCAATGATCTTGCGCGGAACAAAGTTGCCTATGTCTTTCTGTGCTTCCTCCGTACTGCCTCCTATATGCGGTGTGATGATCACATTGGGGAGGTCCATAAGGGGCGAGAAGAAATCTTTCTCGTTGCCTGCAGGTTCGTGAGGAAACACATCCACGGAAGCGCCGCGGACCTT
>DAIQRO010000241.1:959-4150 GCA_036786155.1 Bacteroidota bacterium | reverse complement strand
GTCGTGTCGTCGAACTCAAAGATTCTTCCGCCTGTTTGCTCCGCCAGTTTCCTGACATTGCCGTCCCTTGAAATGCAGTACGGTTCAACCTGCCTGTTGTACCAGACCTCAGCAGGCCCTTGCTTTAAGAAGATCTCCTCAAATACATCACTGCTTCTGCCGTTAAATATCTGCAACGAAAATCCGTTTGCCCTGAGCGTTTCATTCAGTGATGAGAGGCATTGAAAGAGGAACCGGATCCTTTTCTCGCCGAAGTAGCCGAATGAGTTGGTGTTCTTTATGTAAATGAACGAAACTTTGTCTGCCTCTTTTGCGGATCTGCAAAACTCCGACAGCGCAGTGTTGTCTTCCGTTCTGAGGTCCTTTCTGAACCAGTAGATCTTCAGCATTCGGCCATGCGTCAGAGTTGCGGCAGTCTTTCGTTGAAAGAGCTTGAAGAAAGCCTCACAAACTTAGCATTAGCCTGATATGTTGCAAGGTCCCTGGCATTCAGATAACTCATTGATGACTGAAGGCCTTCCCTGTAATCAGTTATGATCTTTGCAACTGAGCCCTTGTACGGAACCAGAGACTCTTCTCCTTCTATGTAGTTCTTGTTTTCCTGCTTCACCGCAAATGATGCGCTTCCGCAGTACTTCTTCCATCTTTGATTGTTGTACTTCAGCACTTCACCGGGCGCCTCGTCTGTTCCTGCAAGCACTCTTCCGAACATGACCGCATCGCATCCGAGGGCGATAGCCTTGCACATTGCTCCGGGAGTGGAGATGCCTCCGTCTGCAATTATTTTCACATCCTTTCCGGAATCCTTTCTTGCGGCAATTGCGCGCTGTATTGCATCCACCTGCCCTATGCCTATGCCTGACTTTATGGAAGTGGAACACATTGCTCCCGAACCAATGCCCACCCTTATTGCATCTCCGCCGAGGTCAATGAGGAACCTTGTTGTCTCGTAACTTGCAACATTGCCAAGGATCATCTTCAGCCCGTATTCGCTTATCATTGAGCTTATCTTGTCCATGAACTTCTCGATCATTCTCGAACCGCCGTTTGCTGTATCGAGGCAAATTATGTTCACTCCGATGTCAGCAAGCTGTTTCAGTCTGCGCGGTTCAGTGTCCACATTTACGCCGACTGCGGCGGCTTTGTATTTTGATTCGCCGAGATGAAACATCTGCAGTTCATACACCTGGCTTTCGGAAGAACTAAATCTGTGTACGATGCCGAGGCAATGAAGGTCGGCGAGAGCTTTAGCCATTTTGCCTCCGCATACTGTATTCATGGGAGAGGCAATTATCGGCACAGCGAGCTTCACTCCGAGGAACTCGGTTGATGTGTCGCACTCTGCCCTGTGCTCGATCTCCGAGATCTGATTCGGCACAAGCGAAATGTCATCGTATGTGCAGGAGTGGTTATCGTCAAACAGCTGATTATATCCGCCGAGACTCTTCAGAAGTTCTTCAGTTGCCATGTGTCAAGATGCTAATGCTTCATTGACCTTCAAAGCCGCTTCCTCAAGCGTGGTTGCAGGTACAAGATTTAAACCCGATTCGTCGAGAAGCTTTTTTGCTTCTTCTGCATTTGTGCCCTGAAGTCGAACAACAACCGGCACACCAATGTGTATGTTGTTTGCTGCTTGTATAACACCGGCCGCAACACGGTCGCACCTTACAATGCCTCCGAATATGTTGATGAGGATCGCCTTCACATTCTTGTCTGAGAGAATGATCCTGAATCCGTTTTCCACTGTTTCAGGTGTTGCCGTGCCGCCAACATCGAGGAAGTTGGCCGGTGAACCTCCGGCAAGTTTTATAAGGTCCATTGTCCCCATTGCAAGTCCAGCTCCGTTCACCATGCATCCGACATTGCCGTCGAGCTTGATATAGTTAAGATTGTGCTTAGATGCTTCAAGCTCCAGCTCGTCTTCCTCATTCTCATCTCTCAGTTCTGCATAGTCCTTGTGCCTGTACATCGCATTGTCGTCGAGAGTCACTTTTGCATCCAGAGCAACCACCTTGTTGTCGTTAGTGATCACAAGCGGATTCACTTCAAGAAGCGATGCGTCCATGTCTTCATATGCCTTGTAAAGGTTGGTTATGAACTTGATGAAGTCCTTCTGCAAGTCGCCCTCCAAACCGAGCCCGAACGCAAGCTCCCTGGCCTGATATGGGAGAAATCCGACTGAGGGGTCGATCCACACTTTTATGATCTTCTCCGGTGTTTCCTCCGCCACTTTCTCGATCTCAACACCGCCTTCTGTGGATGCCATGATGACATTCTTTGAAACGCTTCTGTCCAGGAGAATTCCGAGATAGAATTCCTTTGTGTAATCAAGGCCTTCGGCAATGAAGATCGTTCTTACTTCCTTTCCTTCCGGGCCGGTCTGGAGCGTCACAAGTATGTTGCCCAAAAGTTTGCCGGCGTAATCCTTTGCCTTCTCTATCTTGTCTCCGAAGAACTTCACACCGTTTTCAAGCACAAGCTCCCCGCGGTTGTTCTTTGAATACACCTTTCCTTTTCCCCGGCCGCCCGCATGTATCTGTGACTTCACAACAAACTGCTTGTAGCCTTTTGATCTCAGGTCATCAACGGCTGCATCAAAGTAAAGCATGTCCTGAATTGCATGCCCGTCCTGAATCGGTACTCCGTACTTTTTGAGCAATGTCTTCGCCTGATACTCATGAATTTTCATTTTCCTAGTTCCTTTGATTTTTGTTCAATTCTTATTCTTTTCTGTTCGATCAGTTCCTTTACTTTCGTATTCGCAGAGTCAAGCTGATATTTAACGGAGTCAAGGGACTCAATTGACTTGGTCTTCATCGAGTCAAGCATCTTTGATGATTGCTCGAGTTCTTTTTCGAGTTTCTTTATGCTTTCGTCAACGGTCTTGTCAACCTGCTCGTTGATCTTTTCATTGACCTTTTCTTCTATCTTTCCGCAGCCTGCGGCAAATGCCAGGGCCGTCAGTAATACCAATGCTTTTTTCATGATCACTTTTTTATTTTTTCTGCGACTGATTTTGCCTGCATGAACAACCCAAGGTAATCCCTGCCGCCTGCTTTTGAATCAGTGCCGCTCATGTTAAAGCCGCCGAACGGGTGAACGCCTACAAGCGCTCCGGTGCATTTTCTGTTCAGGTAGAGATTTCCGACGAAGAAATTCTTCTCTCCCTTCTCAAGTATCTGCTTGTTCTT
>DAIQRO010000241.1:0-949 GCA_036786155.1 Bacteroidota bacterium | reverse complement strand
CCGTAGATTGTTCCGTTGGCTATTTCAAGCGCATGGTCAAAGTTCTTTGATTTTATGACTGCAAGCACCGGCCCGAATATTTCTTCCTGCGCAATGGTCGCATCCGGTTCAACATCCCTGATTATGGTAGGCTCAATGAAGTGTCCGGTTTCGCTGACTTCCTTGCCTCCGAGTATAAGCTTCCCGCCTTCGTCAATGCCTTTCTTTATGTAGCCGATGATGCTGTTCTTTGACTTTTCATTTATCACAGGACCAAGATTCGGATTCTCAACAGCGTCTCCAACTTTCAGTTTCTTTGCTTCTTCAACAAGAGCATCACAGAACTTGTCATAGATCTTTTCATCTACGATCACTCTTGAACATGCCGAACACTTTTGTCCCTGAAAACCGACTGCGGAAGATACTACCCCCTTCACTGTATCGCTAAAGTCGATGAGCTCTGAGTCAACAATGATGGCATCCTTTCCGCCCATTTCTGCCACAACGCGCTTGATCCAGATCTGATGCGGCTGTGTCTTTGCGGCAAGTTCATTCACCCTAAGCCCCACTTCCATGGACCCGGTGAAAGCAATGAATCTTGTTTTGGGATGCGTAACAATAAGGTCTCCGATAGTACTGCCGTCTCCCGGTACAAAGTTCAGTACTCCAGGCGGAAGGCCGACTTCCTCCATTAGTTCGAAAAACATCTGCGCTATTGCAGGGGAATCGCTTGACGGCTTCAGGACCACCGTATTCCGGTCACAATTGACGCTGTAGTCATTCCCACAAGTATTGCGAGGGGAAAGTTCCATGGCGGAATCACAACTCCAACTCCAAGCGGTATGTATTCCAGTTTGTTCTTTTCGCCGGGATACTTCACAAGCGGATGGCCTTCGTCATATCTGAGCGCTTCTCTTGCATAGAATTCCATAAAGTCGATCGCTTCGGCAGTGTCGCCGTCTGCTTCGGC
>DAIQRO010000032.1:0-20519 GCA_036786155.1 Bacteroidota bacterium | reverse complement strand
GAAGATCGAGTCCGAATTCAAAGGTTACTTCCTTGAAATCGAGCGTGCTACCTGCTTCGGAACCACCGCTGAGATCCCCGGATCCTCCGGTTTTTGAAGAGCTGACCGGACCGCTGTAGTCCGAGCAACCTGCAAGTACCAGCGAGAGAAGCAGTACCGCCAAAGCTGCTGTTTTGATCTTGTTCGTGTTCATTTCTTTCTCCTTTCGTTTTTGATTTTGCCTTCGGTTTATTCGAGGGCTTTTGTCTTATAAAATTACTCTCCGGCAATTATGCCGCTTACTTTGATTGACTGCTGACTGCTGTTGAAGATCTTCAGGTCTATGAAACTGCATCTCTCTAGCATAATTGACTTCATTGTCAGATCAAGCCCGTCAATTGTCTTGAGTGTGAAATCGGCATCTGCTTGAAGATAGATCGCAAATATGCCGTAAGGCTGAAGTTCCTGAAGATCGGCCGTCTCACCAGGCTCAAGGCTCAGGCTCACCGGCACAATGTTGTTGAAGTTATTGCCGGTGTTGGATTCGATCAGCCTGGATTCACTTACGCTGACTGCTTTGGAACTTATGCCAAGGTCAAGCTTCAGAACTGATTGCGAGATTTGAATTCCCTGTCCTGAATTCCCGGTCCTCTCACTTTCTCCGGCGCCTGAGTTGCCGGATCCCGCAGGGTTGTAGTTCCCGCAGCCCACTGCGGCGAGTACCGAAAGAGCCGCAAACATTGCCAGCTTCTTCTTCAGCGCCTGCTTTGCTGTTTCTTTGATCAATGCTTTCATGTTTGTTAATTCTCCTTTCGTTGTTCTGAACTTCATTGTTCAGTTGCTGCAAAGATGATGATGTTTGGTTGGAAATTGCATAGGGCTGTTTTCGGATTCTTCGTAGGGGAACTTATCTAAAGTCTGGGGTTGATTACTTAGTGGCTTCTGCAGTCTCATTCAGAATGGAGAAGGGCGGAGTTCTTGCCTCCCTCTGTCTCAGAGAGAGGCAATCACTTCAAAGATATGTATGCTCGGGAGGAAAGTGGCAAGTAGTTGTGATATGTGTTTGTTACAGTTCCCCGATGAGAAACTGATCAAAACTAATCACGGTCCCGTCCAATAATAATAGGACAGGGCACACAATCTTTGTAGGGGTATTTAACTAAGCAAAGCGAGAGGAGTGGGATGTATCACTCCGTTAGCAGAGACTTGTTTTCTATTGCGAATTTAATAAGACTGTGGCTGCCTCTGAGATTCAGCTTGTTGCTGATGTTGGTCCTGTGATTCTCAATTGTGCGATGGCTAAGGAAAAGAATGTCGGCTATCTCTTTGGATGTCTTGTTCTGAGATATGTACCGCAGTACCTTCCTTTCGGTTGGGGTAAGATTATCGAGCATGGGAGTCGTTTTCCTCAGTTCTGCAAGCTTCTGCCGCCTCTTAAGAAGAAGGTTTGACATAGACGGGCTGATGAAATAGTTGCCTTCGCTCACTGATGAAATGCATTCCAGTATGTCATTTACCGCGCTGTCCTTTAGGACATATCCTTTGATTCCAAGTCCCATCGCCTCATCAAAGATGTCTTCCTCCGAATACATTGTCAGAAACACAACCTTGACAGGCATGTCAACAACTTGCTTAAGCACTTCAAGCCCGGTCATTTTTGGCATATCAATATCCAATAGCGCTATATCAGGTTTCTTCTCTGTGATTAGCTCAAGGGCCTTTGCACCGTTATCGGCCTCACCGATGATCCTGATCTTCTGGTCTTTCTCAATGATTTGCCTCAACCCCTCGCGAAAGATTGGGTGGTCATCAGCAATTATGAGCTTAATCTCTTCCGGCATTTTGTAATGTTTGATGTTTTAAAATATGAAAGCAGGCTTTGAGCTTCAACGTACAGAGGATTCCACTTGCAGGCTCATTAAGGTCTTTCATTAATTGATAGTCCTTTACCGGCTCCGCTCAAATCAATCGGAACGCTCAGCTTCACTTCTGTTCCTGATCCTCTCGAAGAAGTAATGCTTATGCCTGCATTTATCATCCTTGCTCTTTCCTTCATTCCCTGAAGGCCAAGCCCGTGACCCGGTGCTGATGGCTTATCCGAAGAGGATGGGAATCCTTTACCGTTGTCTGACATGAGCACTGATATCTCGCAATCTCCCCTGCTTACATTCAGCAATGCTTCTGTTGCTTGTGAATGCTTAATGATGTTGTTTACACTTTCCTGAACAATTCTGTACAGTGTGATCTCCGACTCTTGCGGCAAGAGTCCGTCTATCTCATCCACAGAACTTATGAACGACACTCCGGCAGTCCCTGAGACTCTGTCCACTATTGACTTTATTGCTTTGGTCAGCCCCAGCCTCTCGATCTGATACGGATGCAGATTGTAAGATATCTCTCTCACTTCGCTCAACGTTCCGGAAAGTATTTCAGACACTTCCTTCAGATTCTTGCTTGTACCGTCGTCTATTGAACCTTCATTCAGACTCAGCTGAAGCCTGTTCTTTGAGATCAGTAACCCGTGCCCGATACTGTCGTGAAGCTCAGATGCGATCCTCTTCCGGTCATTCTCCTGTGCTTCAATCACCTTTCTTGTAAACTCTTCCTGAGCCTTCTTTTCTTTTCTTACCTGATTCAGCTTGTTCTGATATATCATGCTTCCCGCCGTCAAAACGCTGACTGCGCTCAGCGCCTTGAACCAACCTGTCTTCCAGAAAGGAGGCGATATGCTCATGCGCATGCTCAGGATGTCTTCATTCCATTCTCCCTCGGAATTGGTGCTCATGACTTTGAAAGTGTATTGCCCGTGATCAAGATTTGTATATGTTGCGGTCCCTGCATTTCCGGAGGAAACCCAGTCCCGGTCAAACTTCTCCAGCTTGTACTTGTACTGGATCCTTTCGGGCGCTCTGAAGTCCATTGCCGCAAAACCAAAGGTTATTACGCTGTCCCTGTATGTCAGTTCAATTTCTTCTTCACTCCAGATTGAGTTTTCCAGCGGTGATTCTTTGCCGCCCGGAATCACGGAACGGTTGAATAATCTGAAGTCGGTGAAGACAAGCTTTGGCCTGAATCCGCTCTTTCTGAAGCCGTTCGGGTCGAACAGGTTAAATCCGTTCAAACCGCCGTACATGATCCTGCCGTCTCTCAGTTTCAGCGATGAGTGTTGAATGAACTCGTTCCCCTGAAATCCGTCACTTTTGTCATATGTTGAGATCACCTCTCCGGTCATGCTGAGCTTTGCGATGCCGTTGTTGGTGGAGATCCACATGCTGTCTTTGTCGGGGATGATAGAATAGATCAGATTGTTTGGAAGGCCGTCCCTTTCATTGACAACACGGCATGTTCCTTTGCCCGCATTCAGTATGTAAATTCCTGAAGTTGTCCCGGCCCATATACAGCCATCGGAAGATACACCCAATGAATATACCACTTTGTCTATGCTGACTCCGTCTGCACCCTGGTAACGCTTAATCTTCATTGTCTTTGTATCCATGCTGTCGAGGCCTCCGTATTCTGTTGCTATCCAAAGTGTGCCGTCATCGCCGAAGCAAAGGTCTCTTATCCTGTCTGAACTCAAAGTGGCCGGATCATCGGGATCACTCCTAAAACTCCTGAAACTGCCGCTTTGCCTGTCATAATAATTGAGACCGCCGGAAGTTCCGATCCAGAGGTTTCCGCATTCATCGCTGAGTATGTCGTAAACTGTGTCATTCGAGATGCTTCCTTCTTCTGTAGCAGATTGCCTGAAGTGGGACATCTCACCGCTGCTCGGATTGTAGCGGATCAATCCTCCGCCGGATGTTCCGATCCAAACCCTGCCTTCCGGATCGATCTCAATTGAGAGTATGACTTCAAGTCCGGTGATCCTCTGGTCGAATTCGGGATGTTCGAATTGCGTAACTTCGTAAGTGGACATGTCAAGCACATTCACTCCTTTACCCCTCGTGCCTATCCAGATCCTGCCGTCAGGAGCCTCGGCAAAGCAGTATACTTTGTTTGTTGAGATTGATGTGCTGTCCCTCGGGTCATGAAAGAAATGCAGGACATTTCCTGTTTCAGGGTTGAACCTGTCTGCTCCGTCGCCGTAAGTTCCAACCCACATCAGCCCTGAAATGTCTTCGTAAATGCAAGTGACTGAATTATTGCTTATGCTGTCTGAGGAAAACTCATCATGCTCATAGTTAACGAAGCGGCCGCTGTCCCTTCTTCTCAGCCATAATCCTTTTTCCCTTGTGCCTATCCAAAGACTTCCGTGTGAATCCTCCATTGCAAATGAAACAAGCTGAGCCTCCTGCTCTTTTATCACTTCTGGCAGATCGGCCTGCACCGCCTCATTGCTTCCTTTCTCCAGAATGAACAACCCGCCGTTAGTGCTGATAAGTATTTTGCCTGAACTGTCTTCTGACATGTTGTTTACTCTCTTGTGGCTGAGAGAATTGCCGATCATGTCTTTGAATCCCACCCGCAAAAATCTTTCTGCCTCAGGGTCAAAGATATCAACTCCACCGCCCCAGGTGCCTACAAGAATTCTTCCGTTGCTGTCAACAAACAGGCTGTTGAGCTTTGCATAGCTCAATCCGTTTGGACTGCCGTTGCCCACGCCGTAAGATTTAAACGATCTGCTGTGAACGTCGAAGACAGAAAGGCCGCCGCCGTAAGTCGCCAGATAGATACTGCCGTCCCGGCCTTCGGCAATTGACCTGATCTGATCAACCGGCAATCCATCGCTTCTTCCGGTGGAGACAAATTGTTCAAACTTGTCAAGCTCGCGGTCGTACCTGCAAAGGCCTGACAATGTTCCCACCCAAACATTGCCGCCGGAATCTACGAACAATGAGTAGATCACATAGCCGGTAAGTGAATCTACGGATGAGATGTCACTCTTATAAATGACAAACTTCTTTCCGTCATATCTGTTCAGTCCGTCCTGTGTGCCAAGCCAGATGAATCCGAGACTGTCCTGAAGTATGCACATCACTGCGCTTTGTGAAAGGCCGTCATCAATGCTGAGATTCTGAAACCGGATTCTGTCTGAGGGATACAATAGTAATTATTATGCGTCAAAATACTCTTACATCATTGCAACTTCAATCTTCAAAAAACTTCTTACCAAAAGCAAGAACTCCGGAGAGCCAAAGCTCCCCGGAGCGATTTTCAGATCCTGATCTGATTTTCTTACTTCACCAACTGCATCTGCCTCACAAGTTGTTCACCGTTTACATTAAGCCTGTAGAAGTAAGTCCCGCTTGCAAGAGCGGAAGCATCCCATTTGAATGAATGATCTCCGGGCATGAGATTCTGATTGACCAGTACAGCAAGCTCCCTTCCGGACATGTCATATACAGACAGCTTTACATTTGATGCATTCTTCAAACCGAATGATATCACTGTTGAAGGATTGAACGGATTCGGATAGTTCTGCATCAGCTCAAACGACTTCATTCCTGTTTCCGAAACCGGCTTCGCTACGCTTCCCGGAGGGACCATCGCCTGTATGTATTCACTTGAGTTCTGCTCAACGATTAGCATGTCTGTGCCGTCAACGAACTCATCTCCGGTAAGGTCTGTTGGAAGGTCGCCGGTTGCATAATTGAGGGCATCATTCTCAACCATTCCGTAGTCAGTTCCGTCAACAATTCCGTCTGTGTCCACATCTCCGACATAGATAGTCGCAAACTTGGGACCGCCGAAATCGTTCTCATACATGTTCGATCCGTACGCCTGCGACTTTCCGCTTGTGAAGTCGTAGCTGTTGAGCACTATGTGGTCAAGAACCACCGGCTCTTTGCTGAAGGTCTCAATTGAGTTCTTTGACTTTATCGAGATGTAAGCTTCCGAAAGATAGAGGCGCGAAAATGTTACGCTTGCCGTCATTGTGTTTCTGTCAAAAGTGACAGTCTTTCTTGCGTGGATGAGGTCCGGGCTGATGGCATCACGGAGAATCACTTCCGCCTTGATGTCCTTGCTGAGTGTCTTCGAATCGGGGTCAAAGAATCCCTGGAATGCAGCCTTGATCTCGATCCTGCATTCGGGAATCACGAGTTGGGCTGAGGTACCTCCCGCAAATGCCAGCATGAGTGCCAGTGCAAATGTAACTGCAGTCAGAGTTTTCCTCACTCTTCTGAACGTCTTGCCGATTACTGCTTCAGGTGAACCATTGTTGTACTTCATTTCTTTCTCCTTTCTTGTTTTGGGTTTGTAATGAACTGTTTTAAACTCATTACAAACTTACTGCCAATCTGCCGGAGAAATTATAGGTTAGAATATTCTAAATTTGCGGGGGGTTCTGTATCTTACTCTCTGGGGGATAATACCTAACGAAGTGAATTGCTTCATCTGATCAAGCAACTGCGAATATTGCTTTGCGAGTTGAAGAAGGAAATTCTGTCAGAGTTTTTCTTTATTCCTTATTGCAAACTCGATGAGGCTGTTGGCTCCTCTCAGATTAAGTTTACTGCTTATGTTTGTTCTGTGATTTTCAACCGTCTTAAAACTTATTCCGAGATTTTCGGCTATCTCGCGCGATGTGATTCCATTTGCTATGAACCTGAGTATCTGGAGTTCCGAAGGAGTAAGCACTTGCAGAAACTCAGGCACTCCCTTCGTGTTCTTCTTTTTTCTTTTCATGAGTATGTCAGACATTTTCGGGCTTACGAAACTGTCTCCCTTTGAAACTTTGTAAATGCACTCGTTGATCTCGCTTACAGCGCTGTCCTTCAGCACATAGCCTAGCATTCCGAATTCCATGCCTTCGTCAAATATGTCCTCATCTTCGTAAACAGTTAGGAATATGACTTTGACATCGGATCCTTTTTCTCTGAGCTTCTTCAGCACTTCTATGCCTGTAAGTTCGGGCATGTCAATGTCAAGTATGGCTATGTCGGGCTTTCCCTCAATTATGTTGCTCAGTGCATCAAGACCGTTGTCTGCCTCGGATATGACCTCAACATTTTCCGATTCCTCTATTATCTGCCTGAGCCCTTCCCTGAATACGGGATGGTCGTCTGCTACTGTCAGCCTTACTTTACTGTGAAGTTTCATTTTCTTTTTCCTTATGCGGTATGATTATTCTAATGGATGTTCCGCCGTACTCGGGCGCTTTGATCTCCATCTTTCCTCCGTAAAGCCTGAGCCTCGTATTAATTCCCAACAGCCCGAGGCCCGAATTTCCTTTATCAACAGATTCGGTATCCTTCATTCCATCACCGTCGTCCGTAATGTTCAGGTAAACATTTGATGAGCCCGAGCTTATCTCTATCACTGCATTCTTTGCCCTTGAGTGCTTGATGATATTGTTTACAAGTTCCTGAACTATTCTGTAAACGTTAAGCTCCAGATCCTTTTCGAATAGCCCGTCAATGTTCTCCAGGTTCGAGTCCATTTTAATTCCCGATGACTGCTCCGCAAGGTTCAGCATTGATGAAATTGCCTTCGTCAGTCCGAGTCTTTCTATTTTATGGGGATGCAGATTGTAGGAAATGCTTCGAACGTCGCTTAATGCATCAGACGACAGCTCGGAAATTTCCTTAAGCACGTCCTTCAGCTTGTCCGGCTCCTTTTCTTTTGTGATGCCAAGGTATGCCTTGTTCTTAAGTATCAGAATGTCATGGGCAATGGTGTCGTGAAGCTCCGATGCGATTCTCTTTCTTTCAGCTTCCTGTGATTCGATAAGCTTTCTGGAGAAGTCATCCTGCATTGACTTTTCCTTCTGTATCCTGTTCATCTTGTTCCTGTAAACCGCGCCGGCCGCAAGCACAGCCGTCAGTGCGCCTGCAGTCCTGAACCACCACGTGTCCCAGAACGGCGGACTGATCTTCACACGCAGTTCAGCCGGCTTACTGCTCCAGACACCGTCATTGTTTGTGCCTTTCACTTTGAATATGTACTCGCCGGGTTCGATGTTTGTGTATGTGGCAAACCTCCTTGTGCCGCAGTAATTCCACTCCTTGTCAAAGCCCTCGAGAATGTATGCATAACGGTTCTTTGCAGAGTCGTTGTATATGAGTGATGCAAACTCAAGGGAAAACACACTTTGCCGGTAAGTCAGTTTTGCTTCATCTGAATATTCGATCGGCGCTATGATCGAATTCGATTCATCGAACGGCTGTACTGATCTGTTGAATATCTGAAGGTCGGTTATTGCAAGTTCAGGCATGTTCGGATTGTCAAGAACTTCGGTCGGGTAAAAATAATTTAATCCGGCGGAGCTTCCCACATAAATTGTCCCGTTGGAATCCCTGAAAATTGCGCCTTCGTTGAATTCCCTGTCAAGAAGATTATCGCTCTCGTAATAGTTGGTGATCTTACCGGTATCAGGCTCAATTTTTGAAAGCCCGTTGATCGTACATACCCAGATGTTTCCGGAGTTGTCAACTGTGGCCGACACGGCAGAGTTGCTTGCCAAGCCTTCAGCTTCGGAATATCTGCAGATCGCGCCGCTCGCTTCATCGAATACAATCAATCCATGCAGCGCAGTGCAGACTGCAATCCTTCCTAAGTTGTCAGCAGTAATGTAGCGTATGTTGTCCGAAAAACATTCATAGGTATCCGCCATCCTTATGATCCTGTCCCTGGAACTCTCGATCTTCATCAGCCCCGTGTTTGAAGCGGAAAACCAGACAGTGCCTGACTTTTCACAGAAGATTGACCTGACAAGTGAATTTGAAACTGCTCCTTCAACAAGTCCGGTCAGAGGGGTCTTAGTATACTCTTCTTTCTCCGTATCAAATGCAAACATGCCTCCGAATATAGTTCCCACAAGAATATGATCGCTTTTCAGCGGATCCGTGCAAAGCGAGAATACATTCTTCTTTCTTTCGTCTTGCTCATTTCCAAACATTTTGAAGTTGCCTTCTTTGCAATCGAACCTGACAATGCCGCTGCTTGTTGCTCCTATCCAGATCTTCTCATTCGGTGACTGCAGTATAGAGTAAATCGAATTTCCCGGGAAAATGAGGGATGAATCTATCTGCTTCTTGTGATACTGTTTCATGTTCTGAAAGTTCCGGTCAGCAGTAATGATCCCTCTGTTATGTGTGCCGACATAAACATTCGAACGTGCATCTTTGAAAATGACATTCACATTCTTCACAGCCCTGAACACTTCGTTCAGCTCGAATGGATTCCGGAATGGCTTTGAATCAAGATCACTCTTGCAGATCCCTGTGCTTACAGTTCCGACCCAAAGAACATTGGTCCTGTCAATGAAAAGGGAGTGAATGGAATTGTCTGAAAGCGAATGAGGATCATCACTTGCATTCATGTATTTGGTGAAGTGACCGTGCCTTTCGTCAAGAAGGTTCAGACCACCGTTTCTTGTGCCTGCCCAAAGCCTCCTGTCCCTGTCTTCGGCAATAGATGTTACCACGTTGTAAGAAAGACTCGTTGGCTCACCGTCGGCCATGTATTGCTTTACCTCACCGCTTTCTGAGATTATGTTCAAACCGGTTGTCGTGCCTGCTATTATCCTCCCTGCACTGTCACAGTAAAGGCAACGTATCGCATCGCCAGTCAGTCCTGAAACCCGATCTATTACAACAGTGTGGCCGTCCGGTGAACTTCTTCCCGGCAAAACTTTGCACAGTCCTTCCTCACTTGTTCCAATATAAAGTCTGCCTTCATTGTCAAAGCAGATGCATGAAACATTCTCCGAAATTCCGCCTAAGCTTATAACTTCAGAAGAAGTGATTTCGCCCGGCATAATTCCGTTTCTAATGAGGAACAGTCCGCCGCCAAAACTTCCGGCGAACATGTTTCCCGCACTGTCTTCGCAGAACGAACTGATGAAGATATCCTTAGAACTATCCGAAGATACTTTGATATTTTTGAACTCATCAATCACGGGGTCATACTTCGACACAATGCCCTTTTCGGAACCGAACCAAAGACAGCCGGCAGAGTCGAGCATTGATGCAAATACAGAAAGGCCTCCAAGCGAATTCTCCTTTTCCGGATCATGCCTGAAGGTCTTCATTCTGTATCCGTCAAATCTGCTAAGCCCCTCTTGTGTTCCTAACCACTTTAATCCTTTTCTGTCCTGAACTATTGTATAGACCTTGCTCTGTGCAAGGCCCACATTTCTAGAGTATCCGGTAAACCTCATCGCAATTTCCCGGCCGATGCGGTTATCTTCTTGACCGGGCGACTTTTCATGCCTTCTGTCATTTATCTATTGGCTTCATTTGAATATCCTCCTTCACAACGTGATTGGAAAGCATAATGAAAATGGTTTCCGTTAAGAAATTCAAGTCACTCGAAAGCTTCCTTTCAACAGACCTCATCTTGTTGAGCTTCAGCTCGGCTTCATAGATCTTCTTCTTGCTTGAGGATTTGTAGTTGAGCTCGGCAACCGCAATTTCCATTTTTGCCAATCCAGCGCGGACTTCATCAATCTTCACCCTTAGAAGATCATAGGCAGAGATGACAATGCTTATCTCATCCGGGTCAACATGAGGATTCGTGGTGCTGTAGTCGCGTTCAGGATGCGTGCCAAGATTGTCTCGCGTATCATACCATCTGTTTTCATCTATCATTTCCCCATCGCATGGAATAATGCGGTTCCTAATGACTAATTTGCCGGTAGAGTCAGTTGTGATATATGTCTCGACCCTTGGGCAATCTTCCTGTGCAATTACGGTTCCGGTTCCCGGTGCTGAGAGGCATAAAGTAAGGAACAGAAGTAATAGTGAAGCTTTGAATGCTTTCATTTGTTCTCCTTTCAATAATGTTTACCAAAGTTCCGCTTTCTTGACGGCGGAAGTATTTTTGTGAACAGACTCAATTTAGTTTCAGCTACTAGCACTTCTTTGGATGCAAGCCGCCTGATTACCTGATCAGGTACGTTCTTTTCGGGTGGGCTTATATGTAAACTGAACCGCTCGCAGTCCCGGATCAATTAAGTTTCTGAAGCGAAGGTCTGCGGAATTCTCACTTTCCGAGAATAATTAAAATCAATTTCATGTTAACAGAACAAACAACGCCTGACTCTCAACTCTCTCTGCAACCTAACAAACTTCGACAGGGAAAAATATAAGTGAATAAGCGCATTGTAAATAGTTGAACCTACTTAGTTAGGTTCACTGCCTTCAGACTTCTAAACTTGTTTCTTCACGAGCTGTATTCCAAGCTCTTCAAGCTGGGAAGGCGCAACTTCGCTCGGACAGTCATCCATCAGAGACGATGCCTTGAGTGTCTTCGGAAAAGCTATTGTGTCGGTAATTGATCTGAGTCCGCAAAGTATTGCCACGATCCTGTCAAATCCGACTGCAGCCCCGCCGTGCGGCGGCGCCCCGTACCTGAATGCTTCGAGTATGAAACCGAACTTTTGCTTTGCCTCCTCATCCGTCAGGCCTATGATGTCAAAAACTTTCTTCTGTATATCGCTCTTATGGATCCTTATGCTTCCGCTTGTAACTTCATTTCCGTTAAGGACCAGGTCGTAACAGTTTGCGCGGATGCTTTCCACTTCTTCCCTTACGCGGCTGTCGAGGAATCTGAGATATTCTTCCTTTGGCATGGTGAACACATGATGCTCCGCAACAAACCTCGACTCGTCTTCATCATACTGAAACAGCGGAAAGTCGGTCACCCACAGGAATTCATAACCGCCTTCATCTGTAAGCGAAAACTCCTCGGCAAGTCTGAGCCTGAGTTGTCCCAATGCAGTGAGAGCTTTCTTTCTCTCGCCGCTGATTATGAACAGCGTGTCTCCTGCATCTGCCCGAGATCTATCCTTCACGGCTTTAATTGTCTCTTCATTCATGAACTTTGCAAGCGGCGATTGAATACCTTCGGAAGTGAATTTGATATACCCGAGGCCGCCGATACCGAGCTTCTTCACGAACTCAGTCAGATTGTCTATCACCTTCCGCGTCACTTCCTTTCTTTCAAGCTTTAGCCCTGCAACTATTCCTCCTCCTTCCAATGCATCGCGGAATACTTTGAACTCTGATCCTGCAACCTGTTCCGAAAGATGAATGATCTTCATATCGCCCGCAATCCTGAGGTCCGGTTTGTCTGTCCCGTAGTTTTCCATCGCTTCGTCATAGGTCATTCTCCTGAAAGGAAGTTTCAGATCAATTCCCTTGATCTCCTTCCATATCTCATAGAACATTCCTTCCAGCATTTCAAACACATCGTCCTGCGTGACAAAGCTCATCTCAAGGTCGATCTGCGTGAATTCCGGCTGACGGTCTGCACGGAGATCTTCGTCCCGAAAGCACTTGCAGATCTGCACATAACGGTCGAGTCCGGACACCATGAGAATTTGCTTGTATATCTGCGGTGACTGAGGCAACGCATAGAATTTTCCGTTGTGAACTCTTGAAGGGACAAGATAATCCCTCGCTCCCTCAGGAGTTGATTTCATCAGTATCGGAGTCTCAACCTCCACAAAATCATGCTTCTCAAAGTATCTGTGAACAATCTGATACACTTTGCTCCTTAACACGAGGTTTGAAGTGAGGCTGTTCCTCCGCAGGTCAAGATACCTGTACTTTAGACGCAGATCGTCTGCAGCTTTTATGTCTTCCTCAACAACGAACGGCGTGATCTCGGAAGTGTTAAGGACTTCGATCGAATCCACATCCACTTCGATCTCGCCGGTCGGTATGTTCTTGTTAATGCTTTCCCTCCCGATGACTTTCCCTTTTGCTGAGATCACAAATTCATTGCCGAGCGAAACGGCAGAATCATGCACGCTCTTTTTGTCCGGTGATATCTTCAGTTGTGTAATTCCGTACCTGTCCCTGATGTCAATGAATATGATTCCGCCAAGGTCTCTTCTCTTTGACACCCAGCCGTTGAGCAATACTTCCTCTCCGATGTTACCTGTCCTGAGTTCTCCGCAGGTATGTGTTCTTTTCATTTGTATGTTGAGATCTTTGAATTTTTAAAATTAAAAAAGGGCTGAAATATTCTCCCAGCCCTTTTGATATAAAATCCTATCGGGAATATCAGAGAGTTCCTCTGAGCGCCTGTTCCCTCTCTATCGCCTCGAACAAAGCTTTGAAGTTGCCCTTTCCAAAGCTCCTTGCGCCCTTTCTCTGAATTATCTCGAAGAAGACGGTCGGCCTGTCTTCAATTGGCTTGGTGAATATCTGCAGAAGGTATCCGTCATCATCCCTGTCAACAAGAATTCCCAGTTCCTCTAGGACATGTACATCCTCATCGATCTTTCCAACCCTGTCCTGAAGCTCGGTATAATATGTTGTGGGAACCGTGAGGAACTCAATTCCCCTGTCCCTCAGAGATGTAACTGTGTCAAGGATGTTAGCAGTTGACATGGCAATATGCTGTGCTCCGGCCGACTTATAGAAATCAAGATACTCTTCGATCTGCGACTTCTTCTTGCCCTGTGCCGGCTCGTTGATCGGAAACTTTATCTTGCCTGAACCATTCTGCATAACCTTGCTCATCAGCGCCGTGTATTCTGTTGAAATGTCCTTGTCGTCAAATGATATGAGCTGGTTAAAACCCATGGTATGTGCATAGAACTTCACCCAATCCACCATCTTTCCCAGTTCAACGTTTCCGACAATGTGGTCAACAGACTTCAGCCCTGTGTCCTTAATTCCCTTGACTGCCTTTGCGCCTGCATCCATGAATCCCGGCATGAAAAGCCCGGAGTAATTTTTTCTTTCGATGAATGTGTGAATTGTGTCACCGTATGTCTTGATGGCGGATTTCACGATAACTCCGTTTTCATCTTTCACCTCTGCGGGTTCATGTACGCTCACTGCACCTCTTTTGACAGTCTCTTCGTACGCGCTCCTCGCATCATCCACTTCAAAAGCTATGTCCCTCACTCCGTCACCGTGCCTCTTATGATGCTCGGCTACAAAACTGTCATCACTCAGCGGCGACGAAAGAACAAATCTGATCTTCCCCTGTTCAAGCAGGTAAGATGCCTTCTCCCTGTTACCCGTTTCAAGTCCTGAATATCCCGTGAGTTTGAATCCAAGAGCATACTGATAATAGATCGCTGACTGCTTTGCATTGCCCACATAGAATTCAAGATGGTCTATCCTTTTGAGAGGAAGAAAGTCTCCGGCGGTACCGTTTCCTGCCGACTTACTCTCGACTTCCTGTACTGATTCCATGGTGATGTGTGTTAATCTTCTGTGAATTTTGAGGCAATTTATGCAAAATAAGTCAAATTGTTAATGGACTTTTTCGACTGAGAACTTTCAGCTTGCCGCTCTTAAGCCATAGATTGGCTCACTGAATTTATTCTGCAAATTCTATTTCTTCTTTCTTTTGAAGATATCTCTGAATTGAAATTTCTTCTTTGGCTTTTCCTCTTCCTTGTCCCGAAGCGTCTCATCAAATCTCTTCATATAATCAAGATAGTTCTTTTCCTGGGCAGATTCCTTTGATACGTTCTTCTTTGTTTCCGGCGTTTCTCCGGCAAAGCGGCTCTTTCCCTTATTCCTCTTGTCTTGTGAGACCGGATAATTTCTTTGAGGATAATTTCCCCGTCCGTAGCCTCTCCTGCTGTAATCATTGGCATTGCGCCTGTAGTTGCCATACTGCGGCGATTTGGACTGTCTCCTGTCATCATGAGCGAGCTTTTGAGATTTGCCTGCCTGGCCTGAACTTCTGCTTCCGCTCTTTCGGGTTCTTTGATCCGTGTAACCATATCTGTTCTGACGGGTTGACATATCTTCATGTTTCCTTCTTTGCTCTCTGCCGCCTGCTTGCCTTTGTTCTTTGCGCGGGTGATGTGTTTTGGCAGTATCCTGCCTGTTGTCCAGCCGTTGCTCTCTTCCGGACTCCTGCTTGCTTTCATGATGACTTCCCCTGGTATGTGAATGCTTTGTTTCTGCTTGGCTCTTCCTAGCTTCTGCAAGAATTCCCTTGTCGGCCTCTTTCAGCGTGATCACTCCCTTGTACATGAAGAGGATCTGTTTGAAGAATTTCTGATCTTCGCCGGGCATGACAAGCGATATTGCTTCGCCTTTCTTCCCTGCTCTTGCGGTCCTTCCCACGCGGTGTGTGTATGATTCGGCTTCCTTGGGTATTTCGTAATTGTAAACATGCGAAATTCCCTCAATGTGAAGTCCTCGTGATGCAACATCTGTCGCTACAAGCACTCTTATATTCTTGTCCCTGAAGTCCTTAGTGACGCTCTCCCTCTTTGCCTGAGTCATGTCTCCGTGCAGGCACTTTGAAGGTATGCCCTTGTTGGTGAGAAGTTTCGCAAGCTTTTCCGTCACATGCTTGCGGTTGCAAAATACTATGGTGAGATCCCTCTCATTCTTCAGCAGATGAATAAGAAGTGCAGGCTTGTCATCCTTTGAAACAATATAATAAGTCTGATTCAGGTAACCCGGCTCCACGTGCTTCTTCAATACAATTGTGAAGGGGTCGTGAAGATGTTTGGCGCTGAGCTTTTCAATCTCCTCGTTCATGGTCGCGCTGAACAGCATCGTCTGCTTCTTCTGAGGCATGTGCTTGAGTATCCTTTCAATGTCCCTGATAAATCCCATATCAAGCATTCTGTCAGCTTCATCAAGCACAAGGTACTTTATGGTTGAAAGATCGATTGCTTTCCTCTCAATCATGTCGAGAAGCCTTCCGGGAGTTGCCACGGCAACATTTGCCTTCTTTATTCTTCTGATTTGTTCGCTGATCGAAGCGCCGCCGTAGATCGCCAATGCACGGAAATCCTTTCCAGGTGCAAACTTTTTGAACTCTCCCGCTACCTGTATGCAAAGTTCTCTTGTTGGAACAAGCACGAGCGCCTGAAGTCCGTCCTTAGGCCTGATCTGCTCAAGAAGAGGAACCGCAAAGCTCAGTGTCTTGCCGGAACCGGTCTCTGATTGGGCGATGACATCCCTGCCTGCCATTATTGCCGGGATTATTTCCCTTTGAACGGGAGTGGCAACGCTGATCCCCTCCTTCTTCAACAGAGCTATGATCGATTTTGATAATTTTAAAAATTCTGAATCCATGTTGTTTGTTTAATGCCTTTCGGCAAAAGTTAATTTGTAAATGTGCATCAGTTTTGCATGTAACATCTGCATTAGCAGTTCAGCACATGCCTTTGCATCTGTAATGATCCGCATTTCCGGCTTCTGCGCATCCGGTGTCACCCGAATCTGCCGTTCTTTTTGAGCAACGGTAATATTCAATGTGAAACTTGAAGAAGGCTGCAACGCTTGTTATCAGTCTCCGGAAGTTTGCATTCTGCGGTTCGTCATGTTTCAGACTCTTCCCGGACTTTCGGCCTGAGTACGGATAGCACCACTGAAGCGGTCAGTATGAGCGCAATGACTCCAAGGGAGTATGATATCGGCACTTTGTACAGGTCTGCCGCAAGCATCTTCATACCTATGAAGATAAGTATCATCGAAAGGCCGACTTTGAGATAATGAAACTTGTGTATTATTCCGGCAAGTGCAAAGTACAGGGACCTTAGTCCGAGTATTGCGAAAATGTTGGAAGTATATACAATGAACGGATCCTTTGTAACTGCAAAGATCGCCGGTATTGAATCAAATGCAAAAACAAGATCTGTGAATTCGATCGCAAGCAGGACTATGAACAACGGGGTTGCAACCTTTCGTCCGTCAATCTTCACAAAGAATTTCTCGCCGTGATAATCATGAGTTACCGGAAAGAATTTCTTGAATGTCCTGATGAGAATGTTGTCTTCCGGATGAATGTCTTCATCGTTCTGCTTTGCCATCCGGAATCCGGTATAAACGAGAAACGCTCCGAATATGTAAATGACCCAGTGGAATTTGGCTATCATAAGCGCGCCGATGGCGATCAGCGCCGCCCTGAGTATCAGCGCTCCGAGGACACCCCAAAAAAGAACTTTGTGCTGATAAAGTTCCGGCACTTTGAAATAACTGAAAAGCAGAACAAACACAAAGATATTGTCAACGCTGAGAGACTTCTCAAGCAGGTACCCGGTAAGAAATTCAAGCGCTTTCTGCTTTCCGAAATCGAAGTATACGAACAGATTGAAAGCAAGCGCCAGCGCAATCCATACACAGCTCCATATCAATGCCTCCTTCACACTCACGGCATGTGTCTTCCGCTGGAATACACCGAGATCTAATGCAAGCATCAGAAGTATGAACAGATTAAAAGCGATCCAGAGTATTAGTTCGTATGACATGAAATGAATGAATTCGGTGAAAATAGCTGAAAGGGTTTACAAGTGAAAAGCATAAATGCTTCCCTTTGCTTCAGCGCTTCAGATTCTAAAGAATGATAATCTGGGATGTGAAGTTCTAAGGAGTGCGTTTTACTATGTAGTTTCCCGAATTGTGATCCACTATGATTACGTCAGAACCGTCAACGAACCTGTCACCGTTCACATCGGTAGGCAATGGTCCCAGCAGTTGGTTAAAGGCATCGTTCGAGATCCTCGCGTTATCCATACCGTCAATAATGCCGTCTCCGTTAACGTCGGATGAATAAATGCATGCCTTGCTTCCCTTCATGATCAGATTGCTTCCGTATGCCTGTGAAACGGAAGTTGAGAAATTGTAATCCACCGTCCCCCCTGATATGAGTTGTATTCCCGGACTCTTGCACCAGGTCTCCAGAATACTGACTCCCTTTACCACGACATAATATGTACCCGTTGGAACATTTGTAAATGCATAGGTTCCCTTGAATGTGACCGAATCTATTACTGATTTGCCCGAGTCTATTATCTGATACGGATAGTAGTTTCTTCTGACATATACTCTCAGTGTGTCCCTGATGCTCAGCTTGTTTGAAGCCTGTGAATAGTATCCTTCCACAACCGCCGTCAGATTAAACCGCGCCGTATTATAAGCCCCTATCGGATAATCATGAAACGAAAGCGCTCCTATCTTGCGGGAGTTCTTAATGAACGGCCCCTGATAGACGAGCGAGTCGTCATGGTTCCAGACAGTGGGCAAGTATGTCAGTTTCGTTGCAGTAGAGGAAGTGTAAAGCTTCAGCTTAAGCGTATCTCCTGAAACTGAACCTTGCTGAACTTTTCCGGTCAGGCCGTCAAGATAGAAATAATCCTTCATCCTTTGATTCAGTGTATCTGCCGGCCAGCTTGCCGCATTTGAATTGCTGAACAGGACTGCAATCTCGTTCCTGGACGTGGTTGTGAAGTATGCTGCCTTTATATTCGGGGGACGCATGTTAAGAGTATCGGTCCCGCCGTAAAAATAATAACTGAACGGCCTTATGATAATGTTTGCAAGTTCAAGGTAACCGTAATATCCGAAGTGACAGCCTTCATAGTACGGTATTCCCGCCGTTGATAATAGCTCAATGTTCGGAAACTCATCCGGCAGTTTCCTCTGAACCTCTCTGAGCTGGCTTGCATACTGCTCAGAACAGCATGGCCTCGTTTGAAACAGGAACACTCTCTCAAAATTCGGATAATCAGTTTTCCATGAATTGTAAAGAGTTCTGAAACTGTTGAGATAGTTCGTCCATCCCGTCGTGCCGTCCGATTCTCCCTGATACCAGAATATTGCCTTCACTTTGTCTGCCAATCGTGATTTCTGAACACGATAAAGCAGTTTTCCGTAAACAGATGTAAGGTCTGTCGGATTGGAGGCATTCTTCAGATTCATTGAAATTGTTGTGCTTGCCCTTCCTCCGTTTATAAAGCATGTGGGAATTCCATAAGTGTTCCTGATCATCTCCTGGAGTTTCAATGCCCACACTCCGACGTTATAGGGTCCTGAAAAATAGTATACTGAACCGTCGGCGCGGGAGAGTCCCCATGCAGTGTCCGCAGGATTGTAATTGTTGCCGTTATAATTTGCTGTTTGAACGCCGAATGATCTGCAGAACTCATTCTTGTATGTGGCGTAAGAACTCGTTGGATGGGAATTTGACTGTCCGGCAACAAGATACACATCTCCGCAAACCAGACTGTCTGCCGTATTCATTAAAGTGGATGTGCTTCCGGCCTTGATGTATAATCGGAATTTGTATTCGGCAAGTTCGCAATAAATGTTTTGCCCGATGTTAATTGTTGCTGAGCCTGTTGTGTAATTGAGCTTGTTGCTCTTTCTTTTCCAGAGCACATTGTTTCTGTAAACTTCAATGTAAACTGAATCATATCCGGAAGTGCTGAGAAGGCCGGAGTATCGGACGAATGCAGAATCGTTCTCGTCCCTTGCAAAAAACTGCAGGTTTCTCGGAAGTTCGTAGTAGTTTATGACCGCCGCTTTGGTCTCGCCCTGAATGAAAAAAGACGGAAGCAGAATTAGTATGGCTGTCAGCGAAGCTCGGTTGACCAGGCTGATTTTCTTCATAACTGCTTTACCTGCTTTCAATCTTTGGGGCGAAGAAAGCAAATGGAAACTTAGTTTTTCATTGCCCTGAAATTTCAGCGTAATGAACCTTCAACTTCCATAGAAAATGGTAAGTGAACTCCTTTCGATCTTTTGATTTTTTAGATTGCAGCCAATATAAACAGCCCTGTCAAAAATAAAAATACTTTTTTCAAAAAATTAAAAATTATTTAACCCGCTTTAACTGTCATATTTTCAATACAGTTAACACAGTCTTTGCGAGATTTTACATCATTATTTCCAACAAAAAAGCCTGGCCTTAACTCCTATTTTTATAATAATGTTCAGACTCAGGATTCAAGTAATGCGGTAAGATATCTGATTCATGACTGATATATTGAACTAAGCAACATTCGCCTTCATGAATTTTAGAAATGAAAATATAACAGGAATATTCTCAGCGGAAAGACCTGATCTTATTTGTTAAGAGTCTGGCCAAATTCAAATTATTGATCCGCAATATGGAATTTCCGCCGGCATATCTTCAGCGGCCTCATAAGCTTCGTCTTACATGATTCAGCTTCTCGAGCTCTCTGAATTATTGGTAAATGGTAATGGAGAAGAATTTCGGATGAAACAGAAGGTCACTTACGGGCGATCTTTGGAATTCCCGTGAAAGAGCTATTAATTTTGAGTTGAATCCGGTTTGCCCGGGAGAGAATCGAGGATCAATTCTTTTTAAGCAGTATGAAAGTGATATCGTCATGGATCTCGGCATAACCTCTGAACTTATTCACTTCTTTGATTATCTCATCTGCGATCTGTGTCGCTGTGTCATGGGAGTGCCTTACTAGGAGGCCTCTGAGCCTTTGAAGCCCAAACTCTTCTGACTGCGAGTTCATTGCTTCAGTCAACCCGTCTGAATAAAGAAGTACAATGTCTCCGCTTTCCGGAGTGATTGAGAGTTCTTCAATGGAATTTCTGAACATTGTTCCGTTTGTCAGCCCCAAGCCCATTCCGTTTTGCTTCACCTCTGTGCATTCCCTGGTAGTTGAAGAATAGAACAAGGAAGAGTTGTGGCCTGCTCTTACAAGTCTGAGGTTCATTCAGTCGGCAAATGCAAAAATCGACGTAAAGAAAAATCCTTTCTTCAGATTCTTCAGAAGCGCTTCGTTGACGCCCGTAAGAACCTGCGAAAAGGATTCGCTTTTCTCCACAAGGTATCTTATTAACAGTCTGGCCTGAACCATATATAATGCAGCAGACATGCCTTTACCCGACACATCCCCT
>DAIQRO010000240.1:0-4183 GCA_036786155.1 Bacteroidota bacterium | reverse complement strand
GATAACGGTTGAAGAGCTCACGAGCTTTCTCAATCTGCCTCAGAAGGAGATCTACTTCACGGTTGCAGACTTCATTCAGAAATGTGACGTAAGAGGAGCCCTTGAATTTTTCAACGAGCAGAATTCAAAGGGCCTTGATATTCAGACATTTTTCAACGGGCTGACGGCCCATTTCCGGGACCTTATGATAACTTCGTCCGCCGGCAGTGCCGGGATGCTGGACGAGCCTGATTCGATAAGGGAAAAATTTTCGGATGAAGCGGGGCAGTTCAGTATGGATGAGATAATAAGGATACTGAAAGTTCTTGCCGATGCCGAAGGCAGGATCCGGTATTCCTCAAACCAGAAGATCTTCATGGAGGTGATGCTTGCCGAACTTTGCAGGCTGAAGGCCGAGATCAGCGATCTGTCGGAGATTCTCTCAGAGATGAGGGGGGCAAAAAAAAAAGTTCAGAATGAGGGGGCAGGCGGCGAAGCCGCCACGGGGAGCGGTCGCGAGGAGGTTCAGAAAACGGATACAGGCGAAGCCGGTAAGAGCCCCGGCATTTCAAAGGAAGAGATCATCGTCAAGCTGAAGGAACTGTTTGATGCCGAAGAATACAAATTCAACTGACCTATGTACGACAGGAAATACTACGGGATAAAGAAGAACTTTCTTGCCATTGAGGAGAAGTATTCCGGCTACAGGGATTCACAGATATGCATCCTGCCCGTTCCGTACGAGCAAACCACTTCATACGGAAAGGGAACCTCCAAAGGCCCTGCGGCAATACTTGATGCTTCGCATTATGTGGAATTCTTTGACGAAGAACTGAACCGTGAGCTTTGCTTTGAAAAGGGAATCTGTTCTCTCCTTCCTTTGAACCTCAAGGAGATGAAGGGTAGGAAAGCTCTTGATGCGATCTACGGGTCCGTAAAGGAACTGATAGACGACGGAAAGTTTGCAGTAACGCTCGGCGGCGAACACAGTATCTCCACAGCGCCCATCCGGGCACATTTCAATTCGTACAACGACATCTCGGTCCTTCATTTTGATGCTCATTCCGATCTCCGCAACGAATACGAGGGCACAAAATATTCGCATGCAAGCTTTGCGGCACGGGTGTGCGAATTCACAAATAACATTACACAGGTTGGAATCCGTGCTCAGTGCAGGGAAGAGTATGATTTTATCAAGGCCAGCGGGATCCGGACATTTTATGCTTTTGAAATCAGGGATGGCAAGTACGGGGCTGACTGGCAATCATCCGTAATAGACGGCCTGAACAGGAATGTTTACATTACTTTCGATGTGGATTATTTTGATCCTTCACTGATGCCGTCAACGGGCACACCTGAACCGAACGGATTCTTTTGGGATGAAACCATGAAACTCCTTAAACAACTTGGCCGGGAAAGAAAGGTAGTAGGATTTGATGTGGTTGAGCTGTCGCCAAGGAAGCAAAATCCATTCCCTGATTTTATGACGGCAAAGCTGATCTACAAAATGCTCAACTATTTTATTCCCTGAATGCAGAATGCCTGTTAAAATTGCACGCTTAAGTTTTTCCGGACAAATCATCGTCTTTAGATGACATCTGTCACCGGATATTTGCGTGGTTTCCTGGGCCTGCTTATTTTTTGAATGCGCTTTCGTAGCATTCGATCCAGTCGGCAGGGGTCATTTTTGAAACAAGCTCTCCGATCAGCTCATAAGGAATGTCTTCCGGCTTCTTGAACCTGATGCAACTCTTTCCCATATCCAGTTTCTTCTTGCTGTGCCTGGGAAATTCCTTTGTAAACCAGTCGAGAAGATCTTTCTTTGCATAGATCCCCATGTGGTAAAGTGCAATGAAGTTCTTCTGAGATGCTACTGCCAGAAACGGAAGCGGCAGTTTCGGGTCACAATGATACCCTTTCGGATAGAGTTTAAGTGGTACCACATATCCCAGCATGCCGTAATTCATTTCTTCGGAGAAGCCTTTTGGCAGGTTCTTTTTTATGATCTTTCTCAGTTTGGCGAGTGCCTCCTTTCTTTCTTCCGGCAATGATTCAATATATTCATCCGGCGTGGCTGCTTTTGACTGCATGGTTGAATGTTTTTTTGGTGCAAAGATACTGCATCAGCCGAAAGTAATAAAGAAGCAAAACTCTGCCGCACATTCCGATCACTTACCTCAAAAGTCAGTTGAATAAATTGATTTATTTTCAAAGATTATCGTAAACAAAACACATGAACAGAGAAGAACATGAAAAGCTCGATCACGAGAGTTTGGTGCCTGTGTATGAAACAGGCCAGGACGGTTTGATAGCCATTGTGAAATCAATTCTCGATGAGGCTCAGATAAAGTATCTAGCAGAGGGCGAAGGCGTGCAGGACCTGTTTGGCGTAGGAGTGCTTGGCACGGGATTCAATCCTGTTACCGGCCCGGTAGTTTTCAAAGTGCTTCCGGAAGATGCTGACTATGCAAGACAATTGCTGAAAGACGTTAAATGATATGAAAGTCAGTGCTTTTGCTTTCACTGAAATGACAAATTGCGGCGGAAGAATCAGCAGCATGTTTAAAATGATTTTGCCTAATAAATCACGGCCAGGAGAATGATAGAATTTAAATACAGTATATTCATATCATTTTTGATCTTCATATTGATGATCATTGAATACACCCTCCTTGTACCTGCCCTGAAGGAAACAACTTTCTACCTTGGCTTGCTGATTACAATACTTCCGCTTTCACTCATTTACTTCGCCATTAGGGAGAAGAGGGATAAAGTCAACTTCGGTTTCATCTCATTCAACGAGGGGTTAAGAACCGGCATAATAATTACTTTTGCCACTGCAATCATTATTGTGTTTATCACTTATATTTATTTTGAGATCATCAACAAAGGAATGGCGCTCAGGCTTAGCAAGGAAGTTGAGCATATTCTCATCTCGTCTGCAACACCCAGAGAATCAATTGACAAGACGATGGAATTCATCGAGCTGAATTACGACCTTCAAAGCCGCATCAGCAATAATCTTCTTCTCATCATAGTTGCCGGATCGGGCATCTCGGCAATTTGTTCCAGCATGCTCAAGAAATCCCAGAGAAAGCAAAATACTTACACAGCTAAATGAAGGCAGTGTGCGTTTTCTGCGGATCCAGTTCCGGGAATGGCGCTGCACACCTGCTTGCCGCACAATCTCTAGCAAAGGAAATAGCGCTTCGAAATCTTTCGCTGGTTTATGGCGGGGGCAATATCGGAATCATGGGTGAACTCGCAAATACTGCAATGAATTACAATGTCCGGGTTACGGGAGTCATTCCGGGTTTGCTTGTTGATAAGGAAGCAGCGCTCCATGAAGTTGACGAACTTATAATTGTCAACACAATGCATGAGCGCAAAGCAAGGATGTCGGAGCTTTCAGATGCTTTCATAGCAATGTCGGGAGGAATCGGAACACTGGAAGAGCTTTTTGAGGTGTGGACTTGGAAACAGCTTGGCATTCACTCCAAACCCATCGGGCTGTTCAATGTTGACGGATATTTTGATCCTTTGCTGAAATTCCTGAGTGATGCTGTTGAAAAAGGATTCCTGGGCAAGCAGGTACTTGATATGCTGGCAGTCAGCGATTCAGCCGGCGGCCTGCTTGACAAACTCAATGACATGGCTGTTGAATCAAAGAGCGGCGGCAATTACGACGTTACTTAAAATAGTTGATCTCCTGCTAAACCGCCTTTATCAGAACTTAATTCTTGCTTTCCTGAAAGAGAAGATACTGCAGATGCTGATGGGGATCATCAGAATTCCTGAGGCAGGTTTCGGATCTGTTCATAAGTGAATACGGGTCCGTCTTTACATACATACACATTCCCGATATTGCATCTGCCGCATTTTCCCAAACCGCATTTCATTCTGTTCTCAAGCGTTGTATAAATATCCTTGTCGCTGAAACCAAGCTTTTCAAGCACAGGCATTGTAAACTTGATCATCACAGGCGGCCCGCACATTATCACTGATGTGTTATCGTTTGATGGCTTTGACTTTTCAACAACCGCAGGGACAAACCCGACCCGTCCGTCCCAGGTTGAGGTCTCTCCTCCGGGGTCCACTGTAACTATCGTCTTCACATCACTGCGGGATTTCCATGCTTTCACTTTGTCTTTGTAAATTATGTCATTTACTGATCTTGCGCCGTAGATTATTGTCAGAGATCCGT
>DAIQRO010000239.1:0-4191 GCA_036786155.1 Bacteroidota bacterium | reverse complement strand
AAGTATCTCGCGTGCTGTACAACACTTAGGGGAAGGCTTGCATTCCTTCAGGGCGAACTTTCGTCTGCAAACAATGAATGTACCCTTATCAAGGATGCCGCCGATGTTTTCGAAAAGGCATTCGGATTTCGTTCACTCACCGTAATTCCGCCGACGTTCATACTTGACGATGCTGTTCTTCAGAGTCTTGCTGATGCCGGAATAAGACTGATACAGTCATCAAACAGACTTGTTGACAGCGAAAAGAAAAGATGCAGAGTCCCGTACTTCAGAAACAGGAAAAGATTTGTATGGTCAATCAGAAATGCAAGGCTTGATCCGTATCCCGGCTACGACTTCGGCCATGAGCAATGCATTGAATCTGTCGGCAAGGCATTTGAGAACAATCAGCCGGCTGTTATTGACTTCCACAGGGTTAACTTCTCCGGGCGATTCGATCCGGGATACAGGGAAAAGTCGCTTCGGGAACTTGACATGCTGTTAACGAACGTCCTCAAGAAATGGCCGGACGTAAAATTCACACATACTCAGAAATTTTTTGAAGACCATTGGCAACGAAGAATCAACTGAAGTTCATCCGCGATAACAAGGATGCAATAGCCGAACCGGTACTGATAGTCGGCTCAAAGCAGTACGACTTTGACAGGGCAAACATAAGACAGCAGTTGACTGACCTTGGCTTCTCCCGCATCACGGGAATTGACATTTCAGAAGGCGAAGGCGTGGATCATGTGGCGGATATAACCGATGCCAACTCCGCATTCATCAATGAACACCGGGAGAGCTTCGGCACAGTGATTTGCATGGAGGTAATGACGCATGTGCTGAATCCGTTCGAAGCCGCACGAAATCTCTTCAGCATGCTGAAGCCCGGAGGAAGCATGATACTCTCGGAATGTTATGTGAGAAAGATCTCAAAGATGCCTTTGGACCTATGGAGATTCACATACGACGGCACGAAGCAGTTGTACAGCCCTATGAATTTTGACGACAGCCGGGCAAGGATCTCACTCACAAGGGACAAGGGAGAAAACCTCATGCCCCTCAGGTATCCGTTGCCTCAGGTAATGTATGAAAAGAACCCTGACGAATCATCAGCCGGGTTCATGCTGAGGCGAATACACAGAAAGTTTTTTTCGAAAGGCATATTCGGAGTTTCAAGATTTTTTCCGGAGACTACGATCTACTCGGTCGCTTTCAAGAAAGGTTCCTGAAAGAAAAGAGCAGATGCCGAGAGTCTCTATTATAACTCCGCTTTACAATGGTTCGAAGACTCTGACGGAAACAGCACAGAGCGTGCTGGCACAGGATTTCCGCGACTGGGAATGGATCTTCTTTGATGACGGCAGTTCGGATAACACTTTGGAGATCGCCGGAAAACTTGCCGAGGCCGATCCTTCAAGGGTCAAAGTGTTCAGGCATGAAGGCGGAGCGAATCACGGAACGGCATACACCCGCAACCGTGCTTTTGAGAAGACACAGGGCGAAATAATCTCATTCATTGATCAGGACGATATCTGGTATGGTAACCGGCTCTCTCATCAACTGAAGGTACTTGATGAGAATCCGGAATGTGCAATGGTATGGTCCCCGGCGCTGTACTGGTACGCAGACAGGACCTTCGTTCAGCCGGTGGGATACAGAGGCGGAGGACTCGAGCCGGGAGTCTATAATCCTCCTTCATTCGTCAGAATTTTTCTCAGCGATCTGAAGGGCACACCACTGCCAAGCGGAAGCCTGCTGAGGCGCGAAGCATTCGGCAATGTAAAGGGATACGAGGAATCGATCAGAGGTTCCGAAGACATTGTGCTGTGGCTGAAGATCGCAAAGGACTATCCGATATATTTTGACAATGAAGTCCTGATAAAATACAGGAAGCATCATGAGTCCACGCTAAGAGTCGCCAAGCGCTCAGGCAAGATGGATGAATGGGATCTCGTATTTTACAGATGGGTGGGCGATTTTCTGCGCAGATCGAATGCCGAGAAGGCGCTCATAGATGAAAATGATTTCGCTTACTACAAAACTCTGAAGAGAGTCGTAGGCAGGGAGAATTATTTCAACAGCAGGAAACTGCTTCTGAAAAAGCTTCGCGAGTATCCCGACCTCGGTTCCAAATTCACCTGTGATTACCTGCTTGACCTTGCACTTCCATTTGAACTTGCAAGCAAAGTGTCTGCAAAAATTAGATTCGACATACTCAGCAGAAATTGACGACAGTAAAAATTAAGACACCGCTGATTCCCGCGGAGCAGAAGTTCTTCACCAAAGGCAATGACTCCGGACTGGATCTTAAGGCGATTTGCATCTTTGCCGCCGCAGGATTCTTCCTTGCCGAAGATACTTATTACAGGAATCTCAAAGCGCTTCAGCCTGCAACAGAATATGAATTTGATGACAATGATGTGCTGGTGTCGGAATCACGGTTCTGGAAATGGCATTACACACCTTTGAAAATGACACTTGAAGATGCGGTGGACGAATTTGCACATTTGTTTGAAAGGATCACAAGCCGTCTTCTGGGGTCCTGCAATGTCATACTTCCGTTATCCGGCGGACTTGACAGCAGGACTCAGGCGGCTGTTCTAAAAGATCCCGGAATGGTTCATTCGTATTCATACAAGTTTGAAGACAGCTTTGACGAGACAAAGTACGGAGAGGAGATAGCGAAGATCCGCGGATTCAGATTCAGCAGTTACGTTATTCCGAGAGGTTACCTGTGGAAACGGATTGAACAGATCTCAGGAATAAATAAGTGTTACGCTGACTTCACTCATCCGAGGCAGATGGCGCATATCGAAGAGCTTAGCACTCTCGGTGACATTTTTTATCTCGGTCATTGGGGCGATGTTCTCTTTGATGATATGGGATTGCCGGAAAGTCTGAGTTTTGATGAACAGGTGTCAGCATTACAAAAAAAAATAGTGAAGCGCGGAGGGATGGAACTTGCAAACTCACTTTGGAATGCCTGGGGAATTGAAGGAACTTTTGAGGGTCACCTGAAAAGCAAGCTGGCCGGACTCCTGGCAGAAATAGAGATTGAGAATGTGAACGCAAGGATCAGGGCGTTCAAGTCAATGTACTGGGCGCCAAGATGGACAAGCGCAAATATGAATGCATTCAGTTCTTTCAAGCCCGTTGCTATACCTTATTATGATGACGAAATGTGCAGGTTCATCTGCACCGTTCCCGAAGAACATCTTGCAGGCAGGAAAATTCAGATTGAGTACATAAAGAAAATATCTCCCGGACTCGCATCTGTTGCCTGGCAGGATTATGATCCGCTGAATCTATATAATTACGGGAAGTTTGAATCACCTTCCATGCTGCCGTACAGAGCTTTGAGAAAGGGAAAGAACATTGTGAAGCGGAATCTGTTTGGCAGGAAGCTTGTGACAAGAAACTGGGAGATACAATTTTGCGGAGAGGAGAATGACCGGCAATTGAAAGAGAGGTTGTTCAGCGGAAAGAATTTCTCCGAGTTCATTCCTTCCGGTGTGGTGAAAAGCTTCTACGATAAATTCAAACATGAGGATGAAGTGAAGTATTCTCATCCCGTGAGCATGCTTCTTACTTTGTCTGAATTTTGCAGAATGAACCTGAACTGATGAAGAAGGATAGGATTACACTGGCCATTTACTCGGGCAACATACCTTCAACCACTTTCATCGAAAATCTGATCGAAGGAATGGCAGAGTCGGGAATGAACATCGTCCTGTTTGGAAAAATGAACAGGCCGGTAAGTTATGCAGGCAACGTAAGGATCATACCTACACCGCAGAATACGCCGGAGCTGACAGTATTTGTATTGAAAGAGTCAATGAAGCTGATCATGCGCGACCGGAGGAAATTTGCCAGGCTGTATTCATCCGTAAAAAAAAGAACCGGGAGCAGCAGGCAGTTTCTCAGAGACATGGGCGCAATACTTCCGATCATAAACGAAGATCCCGGCATCTTTCATGTTCAGTGGGCAAAGACGGTGCAGGTCTATCCCGAGTTGTTCGAACATCTTACCGGAAAGATAGCAGTAAGCCTTCGCGGCGCGCACATAAATTATTCGCCGCTGAATGATCCTTCGCTTGCGGATGCTTACAGAAAATATTTCCCCGGAGTCAGCGCATTTCATGCCGTATCGCAGGCAATAATGCTTGAAGCGGCAAAGTACGGAGCCGACCCGGAAAAGACAACTGT
>DAIQRO010000238.1:3432-4213 GCA_036786155.1 Bacteroidota bacterium | reverse complement strand
CTGCCGTGAAGCTCTGGGTTGCCGCGCTTACTGTTCTCAGGTGGTTAAGCGATGTTACATCAAGATAATATCCGGTTCCGTTGGCAACTGAATCGCCCCAGCAGAATACACCTGTACCTCCGACATCCGCCCTGCATGTTGAAACGATACCGCATGCGCCTGTTCTGAGTGTAACCATAACATCACCTGCTGTTGCGCCTTTTCCTTCGAGTTGTGCGCCAAGTGTAAGGAGTTTGAACGCCGCGCCTTCATCACATCCCTTCCACGGATATGTGGCTGCTCTTGGACTTCCGTCGATGTCATCTGTAACTGCAGCAACCGGAGTACCGTTAAGATCTCCACCAACCGGACCGCCGATTCTCAGGTTCGAAGTGGACACGAAATTGAAACCTTTGAAGATAGAGTGCTGATCGTACGGGCCGTAGCAGAGGTTTGCTTTGAATGCTTCGATTGCGCCGTTCGGATATACGAATGATCCGTGAGCAGCCGCCCATGATGTGCCGGCTGTTCCACCGGTTGACCAGTAAAGATTGTAGTCAATGCTCCTTGTTACGTTTGAGCTTGAGTCATAGTCAGCACCTATGTGGAAAGCTGTTGCACTTCCGCCTGTCCTTTCATTCACGAAGATGTTGTTCTTCATGTTCATGAAATAGGTCTGCGTGGCAACAGGAGTCACAACGTTTCCGGCATAGGATTCCGTAAGAGCTGCCGTAGCTGTTGATGAAGCTCCTCCGATCCTCACAGTGTTGTTGTAAACATTTGCAGTATAGTTTGCAAACTG
>DAIQRO010000238.1:0-3422 GCA_036786155.1 Bacteroidota bacterium | reverse complement strand
GTAAGGTTTGTACCAGCAAGAGTAACGGGCAGGGCGATCGATCCTCTCAATGCTGAGGAAAGTCCGACTGCTGATGCAAGGTCTCTGACTACATTCTTGGTGATGTTTACGGTGCCGACTGCCTGAACCTGAATGCCTACCCATGAAGCGGCCATTGTGGAGGCTGCATCGTAGGTTAGGATGTTCTCTGTGCAATTTACACCATTGACAAATGAACCGATGAAAATACCAAGGGCGTTAGTGTTTTTTACAATGTTTCCCCTGATGGTTGTGTTGTCATTTGTGAATGAGTTGGTGCCGTTCGCTGTTCCGAAAACCTGTATTCCTCTGGCTCCTCTGTCAATTGAATTGTACTCGATCACATTGTTGTTGTTGCCGCCTGTGCCGCCGGCTACGGTCTGAGCAATTTGCATAAGTCTGCCGACAGTTGCAAGAGTCGTGCTGCCCTGTGCATTGATATACCTTACCGTATTGTTGGAAGCGCCGTTTCTCCAGCAGATAATGGAGTTGTTAGTACCGGTGTTGCCGTTGGTGATAGTCAACGACCTTGTTGTACCTGTTTGTCCGACTCTTCCGTCAATTGTAACATTGTCTGCATCATTGAGGATGATGATCGGTGAGTTGGCATTTCCTGTTACGGTGTTAGTGCCGCTCGTTGTAATGAGGCACGAAGTAATGTTTGCACCCGTAAGCACTGCTGAATCCGGTTCAGCATAGCTTGAGGTAATTGTTACTGTCGGTGTTGCTCCGTGCGTTCCGGCATTGACTGCCGCGAATGCCGCTTTCAGATTTGCATAAGTAGCTAAGCTGGGTGTCACGTCAACCTGAGCGTTTGCCATCTGATTCATTGCCGAAAAGGCAACAATGATGAACAAAGAAAACAGTAGTTTTCTCATTTTCTTCCCCTTTTTTTAGTTAGTAATTTTTTGTGTTTGGATAAGCAAATTAGCACATTAATATTGAAAATGCTATAATTATTTTAACTTTTTTGCTCATCTTGGAAGAGAAAATGTCCTCTCCGTTTGCAGGAAAATATCAAAAATGGGCTATGGTGGGCCGGTTCTGGTTGAGTTAATCTGATGCCGCCTGCCGTTATGTCGGCCGAACCGGTGTAATACAGTAAGAGGTGATTTGGAATTCTCTTTCCTGAGGCACGGTCATCATACGGTCACAATGCTGAAGGGCGTTCTGGCCGCTCAGTTAGACACGTAATTGTGTTCCTGCACTGCAAGTCTGACAAATGTGCCTTCGTGATCAGAAACCTGCATTAATGCGGGATAATTTTTATGCCGTCAGGCAGATCATCTGAAATTTTCATGTATGAAGAATATTCACCAAGCCCAAAATGAATAAGGCATTACCGGTTCTTACAGGTAAAATTGCCACAGACTTAACCTTGATATGCTGTATCTCAATGTCTATTTTTGACAAAATCATTGGCCCTGAAGGCCTTACCTGATGTATTAATCAAAACAAAAAAGCAAAAAATGAAAACTGCCATATTGCTGGTTCTGGCAATGTTAATCTCACTGAACTTTTACTCATGCTCATCTGTGACAGATGTCAGCGGCACATGGAAGAAGCCGGGAACCACTGCCCAAAAGTATAAGAAGATCGTAGTGCTTGGTGTTTCCAAAGAAGTTGTTAAGCGGGCAACACTCGAAAATGCAGTCGTAGCCGATATGAAAAAGTACGGTATCAATGCTGTTGCCGGAACAAGCATAATCCCTGACACTTTCATTGATTCAGATAACGATGGAAAAGTTGACGAGAAAGTGAAAGAGGACATAGTGAACAAGCTTAAGGAAAACGGGTTCGACGGCGCTTTCGTAATGTCCCTTACGGGAAAGGATGAGAAGGAATATTATGTGCCCGGCACATACAGCTACGGCCCGATGTATTCGCCTTATGCCGGTTACTATGGATTCAACAACTATTACTACGGCGCATGGAACACGATTTATTCTCCGGGATACTATACAAAGCAAACAAATGTGTTCTTCGCTTCGAATTTTTACAATCTGAGCACCATGAACCTGGTATGGTCTGCACAGTCAGAAACATTCAATCCTTCTTCGCTTAAGGACTTTGCACAGTCCTATGCAACTACAGTGGTTGAAGAGTTTGTAGGCTCCGGAGTTGTAAGAAAATAGACTGCTGAAAGTGTTTGGATTCAATAGACCCCGGCCTGAAACCGGGGTCTATCATTTAAGGACGATTCCGTTTGCAATGCAGAATTTCCTTACTAAAACCGGATGACGGCGTGACAAATGCCTTATGGATGAAACAGCCGCATTTCTTACAAATCCGTCTTCGTATTGCAGAAGTCCTTTGAGAAATTCCAATGACTCGTCAGGATATTTCCAGCCAAAGCTGTTATTGAAACTCATGGCAAGATTCCACAGCACATTCCTGTCTTTTGAACGGCTCATTTTTCTAAGCAGTTTAAACGTCTGTTTCGGCAGGGAATTACCGAAGTGTGACCCCAGTATGAAAGGGCCGAGGTTTCTTCTTACATATGCTGAGGCGTCGCTCAGAAGCAATGAAATTATCTTGAGACCCTTGGCGCAATTCTTCTCATTCTTGAAGGCAAGTGCCGAGAAAAGAACTGCTCTCCTCACATTCTCAGAGCCGTGCGAAGTAAGTCTCAGCATCTCATTGTAAAGTTCAGGATTCCCTGCTACTAACCGGATCAGGGCTGAAGCCGCATACTCCCGCACTTCCCAGTTGTTATGGTCGGCAGTCTGCAGTATCAGTTCCATCACGTTGGACGGAGATTCGGCGTAACCCCTCCAGATAAGTGAAACTCCGACCTCTTTTGAGTTTCCGCTTTTTGCTATACACAACTTCTTGCCGTACTTACAGAACAGGCGCCCGCTGTCATTACTTTCCTCAATCGCTTGTTCGAGTTCTCTGATCACAAATCTCTTGTCTTTGGTCTTTGCCGTTCCGGCATGCGGAGTGGAAACCGAATCCAGTGCGGCCATTATCTGCTCCGTATCGAGCCTTTCCGCAAACCTGCGTATGAGTGACTTCCGGCGCTCGCTGAGGATGGAGTCTTTGGATTTCTCTTGTGTCATGACAGAAAGTAATAATGATCAGGCTTTAAGGAATTACATATCTTTCTCATAAATCCTATATTGCAGCAATCAAAATGGGAAAATGAATCTGGATCTAGAGACCATACTGTTTTTTGTGATGAGTACTTTCGCAGTTGCTTCAGCCCTGCTTATGATCACAAGAAAGAATCCTATCACCAGCGCGCTTTATCTCATTCTCAATTTCTTTTGCGTATCCGGACTATATCTGCTTCTCAAAGCGCAGTTCATAGCAATAATTCAGGTGCTGGTTTACATGGGCGCCATCATGGTACTGTTCCTGTTTGTGATCATGCTCCTTAATCTTCAGGATGAAAGCAAGTT
>DAIQRO010000237.1:3031-4219 GCA_036786155.1 Bacteroidota bacterium | reverse complement strand
ATTTTCCGGAAGATATTCCTTGAATGCTTCTCTTAGAATCCACTTCTCTATCTTTCCGTTGCCTGCCATTTTGTCTTTTGGATTCAACCGCATCGCAACATCAATGAACTCTTTGTCGAGGAAGGGAACTCTTCCTTCCACTCCCCATGAACACAGTGACTTGTTTGCGCGAAGGCAGTCATAAAGGTGCAGTTTGCCAAGCTTTCTTACAGTCTCTTCATGAAATGCCTTCGCGTCCGGGGCCTTGTGAAAGTAAAGATATCCGCCGAACAGTTCGTCCGAGCCTTCTCCTGAAAGCACCATCTTGATTCCCATTGAACGGATCACTCTTGCAAGTAGGTACATCGGAGTGCTTGCCCTTACTGTGGTTACATCATAGGTCTCTATGTGGTAGATAACATCTCTTAAAGCGTCAAGTCCTTCCTGTATGGTGAAGTTGATCTCGTGATGAACTGAGCCGATGTGAGCGGCAACTTCTCTTGCGGCAAACAGGTCGGGCGCGCCTTCAAGTCCGATCGCAAATGAATGAAGCTGAGGGTACCATGCCTGCTGTTTGTCATCCGTCTCTACCCTGTAAGCAGCGAACTTCTTCGTCACTGCGGCAATGATAGAGGAGTCTAGGCCGCCGGACAGCAGAACACCGTAAGGAACATCACTCATTAACTGTCTGTGAACCGCATTCTCAAGCGCTGTCCTGAGCTGAGCTGTATCTGAAGTGTTGTCTTTCACAATATCATAAGATGACCAGTTTCTTTCATACCATTTCACCGGCTCGGTCCCTTTACGGCTATCAATGTAATGTCCCGGAGGAAACTCTTCTATCTTCCTGCAAATCCCCTCAAGTGCTTTCAGTTCGGATGCCGTGTAAAAGTGTCCGTGCTCATCCCAACCCGTGTAAAGCGGTATGATACCCATATGGTCGCGGGCAATGAAGTAATGATCATTCTCCGAATCGTACATTGCGAAAGCAAATATCCCGTTCAGGTCTTCAAGAAAACCGCTTCCCTTATCCAAGTATAACGGCAGGATCACTTCGCAGTCAGAGTGTGTGAGGAATTTGTAATCTTTGTATTTTTCCCTGATCTCTCTGTGGTTATATATTTCGCCGTTTACTGCGAGGACAAGCTTGCCGTCATTTCCGAAAAGCGGTTGCTTGCCGCTCTGAACATCTACTATTGCAAGTCTTTC
>DAIQRO010000237.1:2512-3021 GCA_036786155.1 Bacteroidota bacterium | reverse complement strand
AGTTTCTTTGACATTGCAAGGACCTGTGATCTCATTTCATCGCCTTCATTCCTGAGTTTGAACACACCAATAATGCCGCACATATGCTTTGATCTTTGTTATGGGTTTATGAATAATGAAACAATGCGGAACTTATCGTCCCGCATTGCCTGATTCTCAATTTCTTATGACTTACTCTGCTTGTTTCAGCTAAGCGTTACTTCAACAAAGTCATCCTCTTGCTTTCCGTGAAATTACCGGAACGGATCACATAAACATACACTCCGCTGGAAAGTTTTCCTGCGTCAAAGTTAACGCTGTAAGATCCTGCGCTGAACATACCGTTAACAAGCACCGCAACTTCCTTGCCTGAGAGATCATACACCTTAAGCTCCACATTGCCGTTCTCGGGCAACGCGAATGTCAGGCGGGTAGCAGGATTGAATGGATTCGGAAAATTCTGCGATAATGAATACTTCTCCGGAATGCCTGTTCCGTTGCTTGTAACTGATACCTGATTTGAGATCGTG
>DAIQRO010000237.1:1987-2502 GCA_036786155.1 Bacteroidota bacterium | reverse complement strand
AAAGATCGAAAAACACATTTCCGACTGCCTCGATCTTGATCCTTGCTGTGCTGTTGTTGATGCTTGGCAGATTTACGCTTTGAGTACCGTCGTTTGGTGTGTTGCCCGCAAGCGTCACCGGAAAAGTAAGGCCGCCGTCTGTTGACAGTTTGATATTGACATTTGCACAGTTCACAGGCGCGGCATTTGTATTTGCCACATCCCATGTGATCGTCTGCGGCACGTTGGAGTTGAGCGTGACTGCTGAGTTCGGATATGTTACAAGGAACGGCCCTGCTGCAGCATCCACCGTGAAGAATATTATTTCATTGTTCACTCCGCCCGCGGTTGCATTGTTGTCCCTCACCGTAAGCCTGAATGTGAGGTTTCTTGAATATGTCGGAAGTATCTCGCCGATGGTCTGAGTGTTGTTGAGTATGTTCGAGAGTTTCGGGAAATACCTTGTGCCGGAAGTGTCCGCCTTGAATGACCTGAAGATCGGAGCATCACCTGAAGGACTGTTCGGTGAACCGGGA
>DAIQRO010000237.1:1386-1977 GCA_036786155.1 Bacteroidota bacterium | reverse complement strand
AACCGAACGCGGCCCGCTCGGCAAAATACTCTCGCGTCTCTGCATCGGTCGCGGTTCCTGTAAGCTGGAACGGTGTCCTCACCGGAATCACCCATCCGCCGCTCGGCATTGTAATGCTCGGCGGGGTATTGCCCGAGTTGGTTATCACTGCGCATGAATTGCCAGTGCCGAACTGTATGAACTGCTGGATCTCGGAGAAACTTCCTGTGTGAAAGTAATCGTCGCTGTTGTTTTGAAGGTTATGACTTCCGCAGATACCGGCATAAGCCATGATCGTGCTTCCGCTTCCGGGCTCCCATGCGGTTCCAGCATTTCTGTTTCCACCTCCGCAAGCACTCGCTTCGCTGTTAAATGTATGATTTCCGCCGTACTGATGTCCGACTTCATGCGCTACATAATCGATATAGAACGGATCGCCTGTCGGCTGAGGAAGGCCGGTAACTCCCTGTGCCTTTATTCCCGGAACGCAAACGCATCTGAGGAATGCAACGCCGCCCCCGCCTGTGCTGAATACATGGCCGATGTCATAGTTTGCTGATCCTATCACGTTATCAAGATTGCTCTGATTCTGCGAAAGCATTGCACCGCCGT
>DAIQRO010000237.1:0-1376 GCA_036786155.1 Bacteroidota bacterium | reverse complement strand
TAAGGGTCCGTGCTTGAATTTGTATAAACGATCAGATCATTGTTTGCAATGAGAGTCATTCGTATGCAAAGATCCTTGATATAAACTCCGTTCACTCTGTTCATTGCCGTTACAATTGCCGCAAGGCCCTGCGAAACGGTTCCTCCGTGGAATGTAGTGTACTCTCCGGTTGCAGCCATTGCAAGCCTGTATGTCCTTAGTTCAGGGCCGCACACAATCGCACCTCTGTATGAAGGAGCAACAGGCGAAAGATCTGACGCAATTTCATCCGTCAGGCATTCAAAGCTGTGCCTGTTTGCAAGCGCTGTCTTATAATAGCTTATGTAATGCTCTGTCTCATTTGCAGAATACGGATCAATGAAGTAATCTCCATTGGGACTGAGGATCATTGCATGAAATCCGTGAACGGTTATGTCCATTGTGCCTGATGCATACGGATCGCTGATGCCCTGAATCAAATATGTCCTTATGCCGGGATACTTTGCAGAGAGCCCTGGCTCCATCATTGAATATTCAACCGCGCTGAATGTTGCCGTGCGACCGTCGGGCATCGGCAAGGAGATCACGGCCAGGGTCCTGTCAGATCTCTCGGGCGCAACCGACGAAAGCTCCGTTCTGAGAGCCCGAAGATCTGCCCTAACGGTTCGGTAATTATCCGGGATTATTCGCCTTTCTCCTTTCATTATTACTGCAGATTCATTTGCGTCGGTCCATACTGACTGAATCTCGGACGCGATTGCACTGCCTGTTAAAACAAGCTTGCTGTCTCTGAATGTTGTGCCGGTTGCAGAGAGCAGAATGAACAGGGAAAGAACAATTTTAACTCTTAATGCTTTGTTCATTGGGAAATTTTGATTTTATGATTTAGCGGTGCGGATAGAACGGAGAAACACCTGATCAAGTTTCGCTTAAGATAACAAATTTGCTCAAAAGTTTTTGCGTAAGAGCCTTTCCCCGTGAATGAACATTGCTTACAATCTTCATCTTCAATAATTTGCCGGCACACCATGAGAATCATTATTCCTCTTTTGCTTACAGTGCTGATGCCCTTTGCAGGGTCATTGAAAGCCGGCAGCGCAAAGGTCAGCATCATCACTTCACATGAAAGGTCTCGGCATAAATGAACTCTTGATAGGAAATTTTCCTTACGGTGTCTCAGCAAAGACAATTGAGTCCTTTCTCACTCCCCGAAAATTCAAGACACCCCCCGGGACTGCGATTTCCCGTCTGAGGCTGCTTCAGACCGGCCACGGAATGGATGATCTTGAGAACTGCGCCGAGTTCTGCGCAAAGTCAAGATTCATTTATCTCGACGGAAAACAGATCAGCACAAGAAAGATCTGGAAGGAGTGCGGAGATAATCCTCTGTTTCCGCA
>DAIQRO010000031.1:17470-21122 GCA_036786155.1 Bacteroidota bacterium | reverse complement strand
GCAAGAAGTGCTTTTACTCCGACGATTTTGACGGCGCCAACAAGCACTTCATGGAGATCCTCAATTCGCAAAGTGACGATTATCTCACACACTATTACAAAGGAATGGTGTATGTGATATACTTCGACAATGAGAAGGCCATGACCGAACTGAGCACTGCGATAAGCAAGAAGAAATCATTCGGCCCCGCTTACTTTGGAAGGGCGGAACTGCTCGAGAAGACGGGTGACACCGCGGGTGCCATAGCAGATTACACTGCGGCAATCAAGCACGGCGAGAAAACGTCTGATGCCTACTTCAACCGCGCGTCATTGTATCAGGCCGCCGGACAGCTCGAGAAAGCTGTTAAAGATTTTACAAAGGCTATCGAGATCAATCCCTCCGATGACATATCTTACTATAACAGGGGAAAGATCTACATGGAACTCGGTGAGAAGGAAAATGCTGTGGCCGATTTCGAGAGCGCAATTACAATTGACAAGGCATGGGAAAAGGAACTCAGAGAGCTGATAAAGATGCTGAGCAATTGATTGGCTTACAAGTCCGGTCTGCAGAGTCAATTTTCTTATTTAAACTAAGTCTTAATAAGACTATATTTGCAACTCTTTTTAATTTAAACTCATCTCTAAATTGGAAGAAAAGAAGAAGAGCTTTGTGGCAATCAACTTCATAGATTGCAAGGACCATTACCGCGGCAGGTTTGAAGAACTTTTTGGCTCCCGCGCCAAAGCGATAGACAGGATGCCCGGATTCATAAACATGGAAGTGCTTAAACCGATCGACGGCAAAGGTGAATATCTAATAATGAGCCACTGGGATTCGGAGGAGGCATTTAAGAACTGGACTACCTCACCCGAATTCATTGAAGGACATAAGAGAGGATTCGAGGATTTGAGAATTGCAAAGGAAAAGGGTGAAGAACTTCCCATGAAATCTGATTTCAGAACCTATAAGGTAATAGCTGACTGAAGTGAATCGGAAGATCCTGGTTCAGAACATCCGAAGGCTTGGCATAATCGGGTTTGTATTCTTTCTTGTGAAGGGACTGTTGTGGCTGATCGTTCCTTACGTACTGTATAAGTTCTTCTGAAGAACAGGTTCGGGCAAACTATCTTGCCATTTCCTCAGCAAGGAATCTTGCAGTATGTGAAGTTCCGATATGCTCGCTGATGATCTCCTCAGGAGTTCCCTCGGCAATTATTCTTCCCCCCTTTTCACCACCCTCAGGGCCAAGGTCAATGATCCAGTCTGCAGATTTTATTACATCTAGATTGTGCTCGATCACGATCACCGTATTTCCCTTGTCAACAAGCTTGTTAAGCACATCAAGCAGCATCTTAATGTCCTTGAAATGCAGGCCGGTCGTGGGTTCGTCAAGTATGTAGAGTGTCCTGCCGGTCTGAACCTTTGAAAGCTCGGTGGAGAGCTTGACTCTTTGCGCTTCGCCTCCGGACAGCGTTGTTGCCTGTTGTCCCAGCCGGATATAATCAAGTCCCACATCGTGCAGGGTTGCAAGCTTGCGTTTAAGACCCGGAACTGCTTCAAAGAATTCCAGTGCTTCTTCCACGGTCATATCAAGCACATCGGAAATTGACTTTCCCTTATACCTGACCTCAAGAGTTTCACGGTTGTAACGCCTTCCTCTGCATACATCGCATGTTACATATACATCAGGAAGGAAATTCATTTCAATCTTCTGTAGTCCCGCACCTTCACACGCTTCGCATCTGCCGCCCTTCACATTGAAAGAGAATCTGCCCGGTTTGTAACCCCTGATCTTCGCTTCGGGCAGATTTGCATAAATGTCCCTTATGAAAGTGAACAAGCCTGTGTAAGTTGCCGGATTGCTGCGCGGAGTTCTTCCAATAGGTGTCTGGTCAATTTCGATTATCTTGTCGATCATTCTTTCACGCCTGTTGTCTTTGGCTATGCTTATCCCTTCTATGGAATCATAAGGCAAAGGGCGCTCAGGCGTCTTGAAGAATTTCTGCGAGAGTATTCTGTAAAGCGTTTCAGTGATAAGCGTTGACTTGCCGGAACCGCTTACACCTGTGACGCAAATGAACTTTCCGAGCGGTACTGTAAGAGTAACTTTCTTGAGATTGTTTCCCTTTGCACCCTTAAGCACCAGTTTGCTTCCGGTTCCTTCTCTTCTGTGTGATGGAATCTCGATCTTCTTTGTGCCGGTAAGGAATTCTCCCGTAAGTGAGTGCCCGTTAAGCGCGGATGGGGGACCGTATGCAACAACTTCTCCGCCGTGCTCACCTGCGCCGGGTCCGAGGTCAACTACAAAGTCTGATGACTCGATCATTTCTTTGTCATGTTCCACTACTATAACCGAATTTCCGATATCACGAAGGTTCTTAAGCGAGTTTATGAGCTTTACATTGTCCCTCTGATGCAGGCCTATAGATGGCTCGTCAAGAATGTACAAAACGCCTGTGAGCTGTGAGCCGATCTGAGTTGCGAGCCGGATACGCTGTGCTTCTCCTCCGGAAAGAGTCCTTGCGCTTCTGTCGAGTGTGAGGTAATCCAATCCAACATTAAGTAGAAAATCGAGCCGCGAGCAGATCTCTTTCAGAATCTGCCGGGAAATAACTGCCTTGCGCTCTTCAAGTTTCAGATCAGCAAAGAACTCCCGGCATTCGGAGATTGACATTTGAGTTACCTCGCAGATTCCCTTCTCGCCTACCCTGACCCATAAAGAATCCGTATTCAGCCTTCCCCCTCCGCAGGTCCTGCATTTGTTAATGGCCATGAAACTTTCCGCCCATATTCTTATGGCCTCAGATGTGGTATCGGAAGCGTAACGCTGGATGTAATTCACGAGTCCTTCAAACCTGTGAGAATAAAGGTTTGTCCTGCCGAGAGAGTTCGTGTGGTAGTACTTGATCCTGTCACGCGTGCCGTTCATGATCAGTTCCATGTCATCCTTGCTGAATTTCTTCAGCGGCGCGTCAAAGTCATGGCCGAGTTTCTCAATCAGCCCCTTGAAGATCGAGTAAATCCAAGTGCTTCTCGGTTTGCCGAGGGGAACTATCCCTCCCTGGTTAATGCTCAGATTCTTATCCGGTATGATCTTGTCTGTATCTATCTCTTTCTTCTCACCTAGCCCGAAGCAATCCTTGCACCATCCGTAAGGAGAGTTGAAAGAGAATGAATTCGGCGCCGGTTCCGCAAAGCTTCTGCCCGTAACGGGATCCGAAAGGTTCTGGTTGAACATTCTATCCTTCTTGCCGTCATTCACGATCACTACGCCATCGCCGTGCCTGAGGGCAGTCTCAACGGACTCCTTTATGCGGTCCCTTGATTTCGCATTTACGGCGAGCCGGTCAACAACAATTTCTATGTCATGGATCTTGAATCTCTCAACCTTCATGCCCGGAGTTATGTCGAGCGTTTCACCGTCAACCCTTACTTTCGTGAAACCCTGTGTTCCGATCTCTTCAAAAAGCTCACGGTAATGCCCTTTTCTTCCTTTCACAACGGGTGCAAGAATGCTGATCTTCGACTTGTCTTTCATGGACAAAAGCACATCCACTATCTGATCAAGGTTTTGCCGCGTAACGGGAAGACCCGAATCTGGCGAGTATTGTGTGCCGCAGCGCGCGTAAAGAAGCCGAATGAAATCGTAGATCTCCGTTACGGTTCC
>DAIQRO010000031.1:12164-17416 GCA_036786155.1 Bacteroidota bacterium | reverse complement strand
GCATAAATTGTGTCGAATGCCAGTGATGATTTGCCTGAACCGGACAATCCAGTGAACACAACAAGGCTGTCCCTCGGGATCTCAATATCAATGTTCTTGAGATTGTGGACTCTGGCGCCTTTGACCAGTATCTTGTCGAGATTTGATGAGGGCATAAGTAATTAACTTAGTTTGGTGCCTGTGAAATTACAATGCACTAAACCGGAACCTGCACTATGCGTCAGTTCTTATGGCAATTGAATGTTCATTCAATTGGAGATAAATTGCGGCAAAACACAAATGATCCTTACCGTAAAAGATTTGTTGCCAAAATTGCTGACTGCATTGCTCATCAGCACGGCTTCGCTGTCATGCAATGAGGGGGACTCGCCGACAAATCCGTCTTCTGTCGAGTACACGCAGATTGATTTTGATGCGGCATGGTCCTCGGGCGGCAGCAGGATCGCTTTCATTCATAATGACCTAGATGCAGATCTTACCGGACTTTATGTGATGGATTCTTCCGGATTAAACAAGGCACAGATAGTTCAGGGAAATGTAACAAGTCCCGACTGGTCTCCTGCAGACACCGCCATAATATTCGAGGCTGGCGGCTCACTCTACGCTTACAATTTATTAAATAGTTCGATCAGAACTGCAGTTACCGGTCCGGGTGCGGCAACTGTACGCTGGAACCACAGCAATGGAAAAATCGCTTACATACAAAATTCAAAACTCTATGTTTCAAATTCAGACGGATCATTGCCTCTGCTGATAGATGAAGGATGTGCGTGGCCGTCCTGGACATCCAGCGATTTGTATTATTTTAAGCCGTCATACGGAAGCGGAGGGATACAGAACGGAGACAGCCTGTTCATCTATTTTCCGGCGCTTAATACAAGGCAATTCCTGCTTGCAATGTCTGAAACAGGATATTCAGCCAATACCCACCTGTCGGTTTCTGGAGCTGATGCATACTTCTCGAGAACATATTCGGATGCCAGCTCGTACATTTTTGATGCTCCCAATTCTTCCCCGCCCCTGAAGATCATAAGCTCACTGTCATATGCACCGGACATTGCAAGATCCGGGAGGCTGATATATACAAACAGAACAAGAGGCGACGGGAGATTATGGATCAGGGAGGTGAGCGGAGCTGAGAGGAAGTTGAATTACTGAGTACACTCCCTCAAACGGCTTGGATCATTGGCTGTGCAACAAGGACTGTCGTGGATCTTGATTCAGGCAGGCAGAACCCGACCAAAACTGTCCATTGGGGCGAAACCGGTGATTGTAACTCTTGGTCAATTTGCTTAAATTGCACTTTCCAAAATTGGTCCCATCGACTAGGGGTTAGGTCGTCACTCTTTCACAGTGAAAACACGGGTTCGAATCCCGTTGGGACCGCCAATTTTAAAAATGCGGGAATCTTCTTCCCGTTTTTTTGGCTATAAAATAGGACTTAAATAGTCCGCTTTAAACTTCCAATGATCAGATTTTCGAAGAAGGTCGAGTATGCATTGATGGCGATCAAGTTCATCAGCAGTTCGAGTCCCAGACTTGTGACAGCAAGGGAGATTTCCGAGAAGATCAATATTCCCTACGACCTCCTTTCAAAAATACTTCAGAGATTAAAGAGCGAAAATATATTATCTTCGACTCAGGGAACGCACGGCGGTTACCTTCTTGCCGAGAGTCCTGACAAGATCTATCTGAGTCAGGTAATGCAGGCAATGGATGCCGATAAGGCTCTTACAGAGTGTTTGGAAAGCGGGAAAGAAGGAGAATGCTGTTTGGAAGACACATGTTCCATTAAAACGCCGCTGACCAGGCTTCAGCAAGAAGTTGAAGAACTTTTCAAAAGCAAAACGATCTCAGATCTGGTTTAGCAGAATGCCTATGAAACTTCCGGTCTATCTTGATTACAATGCAACAACTCCGGTTGACCCGAGAGTGCTTGAAGAGATGATCCCTTACTTCTGTGAGAGGTTCGGGAATGCCTCGAGCTCAAACCACAAATTCGGCTGGGAGGCAGAGCAAGCTGTTGGAGTGGCCAGAAAAAGGGTTGCAGATCTTATAGGAGCTATTCCGCGGGACGTTGTATTTACCTCAGGCTCAACCGAATCCAACAACATCTCCCTGAAAGGCATAGCTGAAACCTATTCTGAAAAGGGCCGGCACATTGTAACCTGCACTACGGAGCATAAGGCAATCCTTGAGACATGCAAGTATCTCGAAGAACGCGGATTCGAAGTCTCATATCTTGAAGTTGACAGCAATGGCTTGTTGAACACGGAGGAGCTTGAAAGGACGGTCACAGACAAGACGATCATAGTAAGCATTATGATGGCAAACAATGAGATAGGAACTGTTCAGCCCGTTGCGGAGATCGGCAGAATCTGCAGGAGCAAGGGTGCGTTGTTTCATACTGATGCCACACAGGCAGTAGGCAAGATTCCGGTGAATGTGGATGAAATGAACATAGACCTTATGAGCATCTCGGCACACAAGTTCTACGGCCCGAAAGGCGCAGGAGCTCTTTTTGTAAGGGGCAAGAATCCGAGAGTCACGTTTACGAAACAGACACACGGCGGAAGTCAGGAGAAAAGTCTCCGTGCCGGTACGCTCAATGTCGCGGGAATTGTAGGGTTGGGTAAGGCATGTGAGATTGCCGCAGAGGAAATGGACCATGAAATAGAAAGGCATGTGAAAATGAGGAACAGGATGATGAAGGAAGTTCTCGCGCTTGAGAACGCCTTGCTGAACGGACATCCCGAAAAGAGACTGCCGAATAACCTGAATTTCAGCTTTTCTGACATTGACATAAATGCCCTGATCGGTGACCTGCACGACCTGGCAATGTCAACTGGCAGTGCCTGCACATCTTCTTCCATGGAGCCGTCGCATGTGCTCACGGCTATTGGCAGGCCGCGTGAGCTGGCGGGATCATCATTGAGGCTGAGTTTTGGAAGGTATTCGACGGATGAAGAGATTGATTATGCCACCGAAAGGCTTGTCAGTGCAGTGAAGAGGCTGAAAGAAGAATCACCTCAATCAATAATTTCAAAAACAAAAGAAATCAAATAAGAATATCATGTCAGAGACAAAAGAATTCATTCCCGGCGTCAGCGAAGACATCAACGTGACCGAAAAAGCGGTGAAGGAGATCAGGAGGCTTATGGAAGAGAACAAAGTGCCCGCTGAGTATATGCTCAGAGTTGGCGTCAAAGGCGGCGGATGTTCGGGCTTCACATATACACTCGGGTTCGATCCCGAGGAAAGGCCGGGAGATAACATATATGAGATTGACGGCGTCAAGATAGTGGTTGACATGAAAAGCAGTATCTATCTTTCCGGTACGGAGCTTGATTATACAGACGGACTGATGGGCAAAGGATTCGTGTTCAACAATCCGAATGCCGTCAAGACATGCGGCTGCGGAAGTTCTTTCGGAGTTTAATACTGCCACTGTTCAGCTTTGAAAAAAATCGGCAGGCGTAAATTCATTCAGAGCACTGCATCCGGACTTGCATTGGCAAGCGCCGGGGGTATTACTTTGGGAAATGTCATTCAATCAAAAACTTTAAACCAAAAAGGAGATAAAAACAAAATGGCTTACGAATGGAAATTCAACAAAAGGCCTTACACAGATGAAGAAGCAAAGGAGCTTCTGAAGAACGTTATTGATGCCGAAACTTCAGACTGGCATTACAATACTCATCACAAAGGATATGTGACTTTTCTTAATAACATCGAGAAGGACCTGGAAACGGCTGACAGGTCAAAGGCAAACGGAAACTACAGTCAGGTTGGCGAACTCAAGAGAAGGTTCACATGGAATCACGCCGGTGCATTACTACATGATGTTTACTGGGAAGTAATGGGCGGCGACGGAGATACATCCAAGGGTCCTGAAGTAGTGGCTGCCATTGAAAAGGAATTCGGCTCAATTGACAACTGGAAAGCCGACTTTAAGGCAAGCGCCGTTGCGGCAAAGCTTTCCGGATGGGGAGTACTGACTTATGACGCGCTATACAGCCAGAGACTGATCAATGTACTCACGGACGAGCACCATTACGGCGCTATATGGGGAGGAATACCTATCATTTCACTTGATGTATTCGAGCATGCTTACTATCATAAGGACGGACCCGGAAGAGCAAGTTACATAGACAACTTCATAAACAATCTGCACTGGGGCAGGATCAACGACAGATACAAGAAGTTCGTTAAGTAACAACTGACCAGTTCAGCTCTGAGGGATCAAACTAACAGCCAGGCGACTATTTGAATACCAGATCTCTCATTGCATTCCTGTTTGCGGCATCAGTGCTTGCATTTTCATGCGGCATGGAAAACGGAAAGCAGAATGCAGTACAAAAGAACGACACCGAATTCACATGGAGGTCCGAACTCAAGATCACAGACATACCGGATACACCTATAAAAGGTTTGCTTGACGGCAAACCTTTTGAATTTAAGTATGTGAATTTTGAACAATGGCGCGGAAGCGGAGATAACGTGATCAACTTCTGCGAAGGTGTTCCCAATAACCCGTGCGGTTATGTTGAGGGTGGAAGGTCCATACATCTGATACATAAAGCGGGCAGTCTTGATACAAACGAGGTCCTGAAGGCTTCATTTGAAAAGAGCCTCGACGGGTATATCGCTTATTACGACACGACAGGCGCTTCAAGCGAATCCGGGATCGGTTCGATCCCTTGGAACTGTGCGCTTCAGATCACATCTATGACGGAGAAGACCGTGAAGGGCAAGATCATCATTTGTTTCAAGGATGACAAGAAGAGCTATATCTCAGGAAGCTTTGAAGCTCTGAGATGCTATAATTGACCTAAATCAAATTAACTGAATTAATGAGAAAACTCCTGTTACTGCTATTTTCATCTGCAATCATCTTCTCATCATGCGGTGATAAGAACGAAGAAACAACTGCGGACAAGAAATCGGAAGTGAAGTCAGGCTCAGAAGTTTCCAAAAACGAATCAGCAACAGAAGAAGAAAAGTCAAAGCAGGAACTTGCTTCAAAAGAAGAAGCAAACACCGATCCGTCATCAACGGAGAACAAGCAGAACGACCTCGGAATGACTCCCGGACTGCCGGGTGATTTTCCCAAAGATGTTCCCACTCCGAAAAACTCCAAGACGCTCGGTTCCCTGAATTCCACGGAAGGAACAGTTGTCACTTTCGAATCCACGGATCTGGTTCCCGACATCATCAACTTCTACAAGGAAGAAATGAAGAAGGCAGGTTAC
>DAIQRO010000031.1:7152-12154 GCA_036786155.1 Bacteroidota bacterium | reverse complement strand
TAGAAGGAAGTGAAAACCTCGTAAGCGATAAGGGAGGAGTGCTGAACTGGAAAAAAGAAGGCAAGGAAGTGGGACTGATGATGGGGTACGACAAGGACAAGCAGATCACCTCGCTTGTTATTACATATAAATGACATTTAACGAACCATTGTACAACTTCCCGAAGGCTTAGACAAGCTTCGGGAAGTTTTTTATTTGAATGAACAAAGCGCTCAAACTTTTTCCTCTGCAGACTGTGATGTTCCCGGGATCGAGAATTCCCCTTCACATTTTTGAGGAAAGATACAAGAAGCTGATAGCCGATATGCTGGCTGATGACGGAACATTCGGAATAGTGCTGATGAATCAGGGCAGACTATCCGGAGTCGGAACTTCTGTAAGAGTTACTGAAGTGACAAAACAGTTTGAAAACGGAGAGCTTGATATAATTGTCACGGGCATCAGAAGATTCAGCATCAAAAGTTATGATGTCGGTGAGGACGGGCTTTATGAAGGAATGATTGAATATCTGGATGACAACAATCTTGATTTTGACCCGGATCTTATGGCCGGGGCAGTTGAAGATTACAATAAGATTGTAGATATGGCTTACAAAGGAAGCATAAGGCCAATTTCCCTGGACGAAGAAAGCATCTCGGACGGAATAAGGTCGGCATGTTTTCTGATGGCTGAAAAATGCGGGCTGGGGCTCGAAGAGAAACAGCATCTTCTTGAACTAGATGACGAGCAGAAAAGACTTGAATACATCAGGGAATATTTTGAAATGATCATTCCAAAACTCAAAGAGGCCGAGCGGATCTCTGACATCATCAGAAGCGACGGCTATCTGCAGTTACCATTGGGCAGGGAAGTATCAGCTGGGGATCTGAAGTCGGTTGTAATTTCAAGAACCGACAATATCGGTGATGTAATTCTCACATTGCCTTTGGTTCTTGAAGCCGGCCTATCATTCCCGGATGCCCGGATCCACTTTCTGGTCAGAAAGGGAATGGAAGAACTGTTGAGGCACAGTCCTCTGAGATTTGATGTTGCCGCAGTTGACATTCCGCTTTCTGTGCAGGAAATTACGGAGAAAGCCTCGCCGCTGAATGCAGATGCAGTTATATTTGCAAAGCCCGAATATGTTCTGGCAAAAGCATTCAGAAGCATGGGTACATCCGTAAGGGCAGGAACTGCTTACAGGTGGTATTCATTTATGTTCACACATAAGGTGAAGGAACACAGGAAGTTTGCCGAAAAGCACGAATCGGAATACAATCTCGGACTTCTCCGGGCGATCACCGGTGAAGAGAAAGTTCAACCGCTTCCGGAAAAACTGCTTGGCTACACAGAGGAGGAAGCGAAGAATTTCCGGCACAAGGCAATGTCACTCGGCATGAGCCCCGAATCGGAGTACATTGTGATTCATTGCGGAAGCAGAGGATCGGCAAGGGATATTTCTTCGGAACAATTCAGGAGTCTCGCAGGTAAGCTCAGTATGAAATTTCCCGGTTACAGGATTATCTATACAGGTACCGATCAGGAGAAGGAGAAAGTCAGGTCCTCTATTCCGGAGAATTGCACTGCATGCATTGACCTTTGCGGAAAGCTCACGCTCAGGGAGCTTATGATACTGATAGACAACAGCAGACTGGTTATCGCCAACTCTACAGGCCCGGCGCACATTGCAGGCGCATTCAACAGAAACGTACTTGCATTCTTTCCCAACAGCGCTCCGATGAATGATGTAAGATGGAGGCCGCTTGGAGAACATGTGTCAGTAGTGAAGCCGGCGAACGGAAGTGATGACATGACGCTCATAAGCACGGATACTGCATTGGAAGCCTGCTCTCTGCTGATCGGAAATTCAAACAAAAATTAACCATACAATTCAATATCATGACGAAGTCATTTTTGAAGTCGAAGATTTTCTTTCTTGTGCTGACCTTTGTATTGATCAGCATCAGCGCAGGCGCCCAGGATAAATTCAGAAAAGTTGAGAACAGGGCATTTAAAGAAGGCGAGAAGCTCACGTTTGAGATCAATTACGGGTTCATTACCGCGGGCGAAGCGATAATGGAAATAGCTCCGGCAACCGTTACAATGAACGCAAGAAAATGCTACGACATCACATTCAGGGTAAATTCCACGTCAAGCTTTGACCTCGTTTATAAAGTAAGGGACTACTACAAAACCTATGTTGATGTTGAGGGGCTGTTTCCATGGAGGTTCGAACAGCATATCAAAGAAGGAACTTATCAGCGGGATTTCGAAGCTATTTTCGATCAGCAGAATCACAAGGCAAAGACCTACACGGGAGAATCGGAGCCAAAGAAATTTGAAGGAGAGTTTGACATTCCTCCTTATGTGCAGGATGTGATGAGCGCTTTCTATTATTCAAGGACTGTTGATTACTCGAAGATGAAGCAGGGAGATGTATTCACGCTCGAGAACTTCTATAAAGACAAGACCTATCAGCTTAAGATAAAATACCTGGGCATTGAAACCATTGAGGTGCCTGCAGGTGAGTTCAGATGCATCAAGCTTGAACCCTTGGTTCAGGAAGGCGGATTGTTCAGAAGCGAGGGTTCAATACTCGTGTGGCTTACGGACGATCAGGTCAAGATGCCGGTAAAGGTCAAAACGCAGGTGCTGATCGGTTCGATAGATGCCGACCTTTCCAAATACACAGGACTTGCCGCACAGCTGAATTCAAAGAAATGATCTAAGCTCTTTTGCTGATGGAGATATCGGAGCTGTTCCATTCAATACAGGGCGAAGGCAAGAGAACCGGCCGGCCTTCGTTCTTCATAAGAACTAACTTCTGCAATCTGAGATGCAGATTCTCCGGAGGAAATCTTTGCGACACTTCCTACACAAGCTGGGATCCTGCTGACTCTCACAATATTGGCAGGCTAAGCATCGCTGAAATCCTGGCCGAGTATGAGAAGGTGAACTGTACGGATGTGGTGATCACCGGAGGAGAGCCTGCCATGCAGGGAGAAGAACTTAATCAGCTTACTGCCGCGATCAAAAGGTCAAACAGCAATGCTTTCATAACTCTTGAAACGAACGGAACATACTTTGGAGAATTTGCGCCAGACATAGATCTTGCAAGCATAAGCCCAAAGCTGAGATCATCTGTGCCTTACGGAAGCAAGTATGAATCGATGCATCTTGCGAATATGAAGAACACCGGATCTCTCATGAGCTTTGCGGAGTTGCACAGGGCCGGGAAGATCGACATACAGTGGAAGTTCGTTTTCACATCGGATGCAGATCTGCCTGAGATAATGGAATATGAAAAGGAATTCGGAATTCGCAGGGAGGACATTTATCTTATGCCCGAAGGCATTTCACGCGGGGAGCTTGACATGAGAAGAATGGCCACCGCGGAAGTATGCATAAGGCACGGTTACAATTACACCGACAGACTGCACATCATTCTCTGGGGAAATAAACGGGGAGTCTAAAATTCGATCCTGCAGTTCAGTGTGTATGTGCCGTCAGGCAGATATCCCACACTTGCGGCTTCGATCAACGGCAGTCCAGAGCCGGAAATAAAGTGATTCAGTATGTCAGCCGCGGCAACAGACCCTATCACAACCGGCAATCCCGGGCTCTTGACCCTTTCATCAGGCCTCGGGCTTTGGTTGAAAAGTTTGTCTTTGGCAGGGATGATCTCACTTCTGAGGGAATAGATCAGCGCTGCAGAGCCGGCACCTATCAGCATTCCGCAAAGAACATCAGAAGGATAATGAACTCCCCAGTATAACCTCCCGAGCGAAGTAACTGCGGCATATACAAAAGACCCCGAAATGATCCACGGTTCATCAGGATACCGGAGCGTAAGAAGTGTTGCAATAGTGAATGATGCTGAAGCATGTCCCGACGGAAAAGAATATGTGCCCGCAACCGAAGTGGTTTCGCTGAGCTGAACGTTATTTAGCGAACGATAAGGCCGTGGCCGCTTGACTGTTTCCTTGAGCGCTTGCGTAACTCCGAAGTTCAGCGCTTCGGAAAGGAAAAGCAGCACGGAAGAGTTCTCATCGTAAGCATTGTCGTTGATCCGGGCGGATGCGTATAAACCGACCGGAAGCAGGGCGGAAACGGGGACTATTGAACTGTTTGTCACGCTGACAATCGAGTTCACTGCAGGGCTCTGAATGTTATTGAAGGTCCGGAAAAGGCTGACATCCAATGACGACTCAGAAACTTTCTGCGGCGATATCTTTGTCCGGAACCTGTGTTGAGCATTGCCTGCCTGCACGGAAAAGAGAAACACAATTGCGAGCAATGTCAGTTTCACGTCCGGCTGTCAGATTCCTTCGAGGGCTTTTTCGATGTCATCCATCAGATCTTCGCAGTCTTCGATTCCGACTGAAAGTCTTACAAGCCCGTCTGTAAGTCCGAACTTTTCTCTCAGTTCCTTTGGCACACTGCCGTGAGTCATCGAATCCGGATGGCAAACCAGCGACTCCACTCCTCCGAGTGACTCCGCGATCTGGAATATCTTCAGCGCGTTGCAGAAGTTCACGGCTCCGTCATATGAACCCAGCTCGATTGAAATGATCCCTCCGAATCCCCGCATCTGTGCAATGGCAATATCATGCTGAGGATGAGACTTCAGACCGGGGTAATTAACCTTCTGAACCTTCTTTTCACCGGAAAGGCGTTCGCTGATCGCGACTGCGTTCTCGTTGTGGGCTTTCATTCTCTGCGCAAGTGTCTTTGTAGACCTCAGAACGAGCCAGCAGTCAAACGGAGAGGGAACAGAGCCGATTGAATTCTGCAGGAACTTCAGCTTCTCTGCAACAGCATCGTTCGAGGTAATGATGCATCCGCCGATCACATCGCTGTGTCCGTTGATGTACTTCGTTGAACTGTGAACCACCATGTCAATGCCAAAGTCGAGCGGGTTCTGGAAATACGGACTCATGAAAGTGTTGTCAACGCAAGTAAGAATTCCCTTTCCGGAAGCGATCTTCTTCAGAGCCTTGAGATCGGTAATGTTGAGCATTGG
>DAIQRO010000031.1:0-7142 GCA_036786155.1 Bacteroidota bacterium | reverse complement strand
AGATAAGTTTTGTATTCGGCTTCAGCGCATTTGTGATAGCCGAACTGTCGGATGTGTCAACATACGAAAACTCTATCCCGTGTTTGCTAATCACTTGTTCATAAAGCCTGTATGTCCCTCCGTAAACATTGTCTGTGCAAATGACATGGTCGCCGGGAGAGAACATTGAGATCATTGTTTGTATTGCCGCCATTCCGGATGAAAAGCAGAAGCCGTGCTTGCCGTTTTCCATCGATGCAAGATTTGCTTCAAGCACTGTCCGGGTCGGGTTAATTGTCCTTCCGTAATCATGGCCTTTGGATTCGCCGAGCCTTGCATTTGAGTAGGTTGATGTCTGGAAAATGGGAGTGATCACTGCACCTGTTGTTTCTTCAGGATGCTGTCCTGCGTGTATCTGTCTTGTTGAAAATTTCATTTCAGTGTCTTAAGTGTTTTTGTATTATGCGATGTCCAGTACATCGTATCTAGTGAGGATCCCCTTTATTCTGCCATGCTGTGATACGAGCACAGCATTGTCTTTGTGCAGAATGTCGATCGCATCCTTCACGTGTGAATTGAAATCAAGTATGGGCAGCTTGTCATCCATTACCGCTCTTACGGTCTTTCCGGAGACCGTCCTGTCATCCATCACTTTCTCCAGTATGCTCGATTCTCTTATCGAGCCGATGCATTCATTTCCTTCAAGCACCGGCATGGTGGATAGGTTGTACTCGTCCATAAGCTCCAAGGCTTCAAACACTTTTGCATCACCGTTAACAAACACAAGCCCCGGAGTGCCGGATTTCCTTGTCAAAAAGACCTGCCCGACCGTTGTGCTTTCCGGTGACAGGAGCCTCTTGTCCCTGAGCCATTGGTCTGAGTGGTACTTTGAAAGATATCTTTCGCCTGTATCGCAGACTATGAACACGACTATCCCGCTTTCGTCCAGTTTGCTCGCCACATCAAGCGCAACCTGAGCAATCGTGCCGGTTGATCCGCCGCAGAAAATTCCTTCTTCCATTGTAAGCCTCTTGCACATATTTACGGAGTCTTTGTCGGTCACATTCACAATTTCATCGATGTACTGAAGCCACACATTCTTTGGAATTATGTCCTGACCGATCCCTTCAATGAGATAGGGGATCGGTTCGGGAGATGCACCCGTTTCCTTGAACACTTTAAAGATAGAACCGTAGGGGTCTGCTCCGATTATTTTTATCTTTTCACTTTTTTCTTTGAGATACATTGCAGTGCCGCTTATGGTCCCGCCTGTTCCAAGCCCTGCAACAAAATGCGTGACCTTGCCTTCAGTGTCGTTCCAGATCTCCGGACCGGTAGAATGGTAATGTGCCATCGGGTTGTTTACGTTCTCATACTGATACGGGAAGTATGAGTTCTCGATCTCCTGTGAAAGCCTGATCGCGGTATTCACATAATGCTCGGGCTCATCGGGCTTTGCCGTCATCGGCTGTATCACAACCTCGGCTCCCAGTGCACGAAGGAAATTGCCTTTCTCTGCCGATGCCTTTTCTGTCATCACAAAGACGGACTTGTATCCTTTCATTGTTGCCACAAGAGCAAGCCCGATACCTGTGTTTCCTGATGTGGCCTCAATTATTGTTCCCCCGGGTTTCAGCTTGCCTTCCTTCTCGGCATTTTCGATCATAGACAATCCGATCCTGTCCTTTACACTGCCGCCGGGATTCCTTGATTCGAGTTTTGCAAGTACGGTTGCCTTCATTCCCCTGGTGAGCTTGTTCAGCTTCACGAGAGGAGTATTTCCGATAAGTTCAACTATGCTGTTGTAGTATTTCATTGTTCTGCGTTTATCTGTTTTTTTCTTTTGTTCAAATTATTACAGCGGCCTCATTAACGGGAAGAATATCACGTCTCTGATCGACTGTGAATTCGTAAGCAGCATTACAAGCCTGTCAACTCCGAGGCCCACGCCGGTTGTCGGAGGCATCCCCACTTCAATTGCATTTATGAAGTCCTCATCAAGCGGATGTGTTTCTTCCTCTCCGCCCCTTCCTCTCTCAACCTGCTCTTCGAGAAGCTTTCTCTGCAGTACGGGATCATTCAGCTCGGTATAGGAATTTCCCATCTCCCAATTGTAGATGTAAGGCTCAAATCTTTCTGCAAAGATAACCTGCTCCGGGTCACCCTTCATTTCTTCGAGGCGCGAGAGAGAGTATTCTCTGAGAGGTTTGCAAAGCGGTGTCGTGTCAATCGGAAAATCATAGACGAAGGTGGGCTGGACAAGGTCTTCTTCGCATACGCTTTCAAACATGCTTGCTATCAGCAGTCCCTTGCTGTGCGATATCTTCGGGTCGAATTCAATGTTGCCCGATCTCATGAATGAAATCAGTTCCGCTTTGCTTACTGCATGAACGTCAACACCCGTCTTTTCCTTAATGGCATCGGCCATCCTCAGCCTCTTCCACGGCCTCTTGAAATTCAGAAGTGTGCCGCAATATTCTGCCTCGGGCTTTCCGTTCACTGCAATGCATGCGTTCTCAACCACCTCTTCAAAAAGGTTCATGCTGTCGAAGTAATCACCGTAGGCCTGATACCATTCAACCTGCGTGAACTCCGGATTGTGCGTGCGGTCAATTCCTTCGTTCCTGAAGTCTCTCACAAATTCGTAAACTCTTTCAAATCCGCCTACGACAAGCCGCTTCAGAAACAGTTCATTCGAGATCCTTAGATACAGGTCAATGTCGAGAGCGTTGTGATGCGTGATGAACGGTTTTGCATTAGCTCCGCCGTATATTGTTTGAAGTGTGGGAGTTTCCACTTCGAAGAAATTCTTCTCTTCAAGTGTCCTCTTTATTGACTGAATAATCTTTGTCCTCTTTATGAAAGTTTCCTTCACATGATCGTTGACAATGAGGTCGGTGTATCTTTGCCTGTAGCGCAGTTCAACATCTGCAAACGCATCATGTATAATCTTCTCCCCCGTCTCCGTCACTTCTTCCTTCACCACGGGCAGGGGCCTGACGGTCTTGCAAAGCAATTCATACGATTCCGCATGAACAGAAACTTCTCCCGTCCTTGTCCTGAACACAAAGCCCGTGACGCCGATAATGTCGCCGATGTCAAGAAGCTTGAACACACTGTAAGCTTCTTCTCCGACATCATCCTTCTTGATGTATACCTGTATCCTGCCGCTTCCGTCTTTGATATGGCAAAACGTCGCCTTGCCCATCTTGCGGATTGCCATGATCCTTCCCGCAACGGAAACCTTCTCGCTTTTTCTGAGTTCGGCTTCACTTTCGTCGGCAGGATCAGTGTAGCCGGAAATTATTGAAGCAGAATCCGCCGTAACATCAAACCTGTGCGGATATGGGTTGATGCCGAGAGATCTTATCTCATCGAGTTCTTCAAATCTTCTTTTTATGAGTTCGTTTTGTTCCGACAATTGTAATTGGTCCTTTCAGATTTATTCAGAATTATCTTTTGCATTGCTTTCACCGGCACTTTCACTGAGCCCGGTCATTTTGTAGAGCGACTCAACTTCGGCTTTGTCCAGCATTCTCCATTCACCGGGATTGAGATTTCCCGTTTCTATCCCCGCATAGGCCGTCCGCTCAAGTTCTCTCACAAAATAGCCGTAACTTTCAAAGATCTTTCTTACCTGCCTGTTTCGGCCCTCGTGAATTGTTACGAGCACGTCGAGCCTGCTGTTCTTCTTCAGATATGTGATCTCGCACTCTGCGGTTCTTTTGCCTTCAAGGAAAACTCCTTCCGAAAGCTTGATCCTGTGTTTCTCTTCAAGCGGTTTAGAAAGCTTTGCATGATATGTCTTTCTTATCTCACCTGAAGGATGCATCAGCAGATTTGCAAGCTCGCCGTCATTCGTAAGCAGCAGCAGTCCGCTTGTGTCATAATCAAGCCTGCCGACAGGAAACACCCTGTCTTTTATGTTCAGGATGTCAATCACTGTGGTCCTGTTCTTCTCATCGGAAACGGATGTGATTATGCCTTTGGGCTTGTTGAGGAGAATGTAAACTTTCCGGGACGGCTTCCTCACTGTCTCACCGTCCACTGTAACTTTGTCCTTCTCCGGGTCGATCCTTATGCCGAGCGTGTTCACTGTCACTCCGTTTACATCAACTCTTCCTTCCGCGATCATTTCATCCACTGTGCGCCTTGAACCAAGTCCTGACTCGGCGATGAACTTGTTGAGCCTGATGCCGGTCTGCGAACTTACCGGAAGAGGAGCTGCATTCTTAGGAGCGATGCTCTTTCTTTCATTCCTTTCTTTCCGAACTTTCCTCGCCGGAGATTTCCCGCCTTTATCAAATTTCCTTCCCGCACCGGAATATCGCTGACCACCGGACGAGCGGCCCTCTTCGGGCTTCCTCCCGCCTTCTGATCTGAAACCGCTTCTTTCTCTTGTCCTTCCGGATTCTGTTCCGGTATCGCCCGCAAATCTCCTGCTTTTAGAATCTGGAGAAGCATGTCTTCTCTGACTTCCCGAAGACCTTGCAACTCCGGAGAACTTTCTTTCGCCCGGTCCTGACTTGCCATAGTTTCGTTTACCGCCTGCAAATGATCCCGTGCGGCGGTCACTGCTTCGGCCTTCTCTCCTGTAATCACTTCCTTCTCTTGCCTTTCCAAATTTTCCTGATGAATCTCCACTCGGTCTCCTGTCATCCTTTTCGGTTCTTCCGCCAGGCCTTCGTGGCTTTGAGATTCCGGAGAATTTTCTCCCGCCTTGTTCGAACTTGCCCACCGTTCGCTTTCCGCCCGTGGTTCCACCCGGACGGCGATTGTCACTGCGGTTCGTCTTCCCGGCCCTGTTGCCCGTCTGTGTCCTGTCGTTCTTCTTCCCGAACTCCTTCTTCAAATGAACCTTCCTGTTTTATGATTTCATTATTTCCTTGCGCATAATTCTCCGCGCCGGTTTCCGTTTCCTCTTCAGATGCTTCTCCATCCGCATCAGGGTTGCTTTCATCATCCCGGATCGTCTGTTCCTCGCCCGTTATCAGAGTAAGCTGATGATCTTCACTTTCGGAAGAAGATTGACCTCCCGAACTGACCGAGTTGAACAGCTCAATGTCCGCTTCGGTGATCCCTTCGATCTCCTCGCTTTTCAGTATCTCGTTGATGTCCTTCAGTTTCGGAAGGTCTTCGAGAGAATTGAGTCCGAGCACCTTCAGGAAATTCTTTGTTGTCCCGTAGAGGATCGGTCGCCCCGGCGAGTCAGCTCTTCCGTGAATTGTGATCAGGTCTCTTTCCAGAAGCGAGTTTACTATGTAATCAACATTGACACCGCGGACGAACTCGATCTCGTTTCTTGTGATCGGCTGCTTGTATGCTATAATGGAAAGTGTTTCAATGGCAGACTGTGAAAGCTTCTTCCTTTGTTTCTCCTCGTACAATTTGCCCACAAACCTGCTGTAATCCTTTCGCGTGGCATAAGAGAATCCGCCTGCCACAGACATTATCTCAAAAGCCCTTCCTTCTTTTCTGTATTCGTCGTTAAGGTCCTTTACTGTTTCCTCTATTTCGGCAACGGAGATCCTGAGTCCCGACGAATCAATAATCTCCTTTATCTGCCGCGAACCTATCTCTTCCTCCGAAGCGAATATTACCGATTCGACGATCGCTTTCAGCTCACTGCTCACCATCTGGCACCAACTCCTTCTTTCGTATAATGAACCTCGACATGTCGCCTTCAATGATTTTTATCTCAAGGTATCCATCAAGCGCAAGCTGAAGGAGCGCAAGGAAGATGCAGATAATTCTCAGCTTCTCATCAACATCCTTTATGAGCCTGCTGAATTCGATCTCCTCCTCCTTTGACAGTTCAAGCGCAAGAAACTCCTTCTGGTTTTCGGGAGTGTAATTGAGAAGTTCGATCGGGTGAATGATCTCGCGCCGTATGCTTGAGATGACTCTCTTGTAGGCTTTTATGAGATTGAAGATCGTTACATTCTTAAGACTGTAATCCGTCTCAAATCCTTTCTCGAATTCCTTCTCATCATTGTCAAAATTTCTTCTGAACGACCTCTTCTTTTGCTCAGTCTCCATTGCAGTGATCTCTTCTGAGGCATCTTTAAATCGTTTGTACTCAAGAAGTTTGCGCACAAGCGTAAGCCTCGGATCTTCTTCGATAACGTTGCCCTCTTCATCCAACTGCGGAATGAGCATCCTTGCCTTGATCTTCATAAGTTCGGATGCCATAACAAGAAATTCTCCCGCAAGCTCAATGTCAAGCGACTGCATGAAATTGATGTAATTGAGAAAGTCCTTTGTGATCCTTGAGATCGGTATGTTGTAGATGTCAAGTTCGTCTGCCTTGACGAAGTGCAGAAGAATGTCAAGCGGCCCTTCAAACTCATTAAGCCTGGCACGGTATTCTCCATGCGTAATTTGCTCTTCGCCGCCCGTGGATTGCGGGTCCTGTATGTTCTCTTCAGAATGTTCCAAACGCGGTCAATATAGCTTTTTGAGCGGTGAGATTAAATTGACTTCTCCCGCCGGAAGCCCTGTGATTTCAGCACAAATGCTCCGCCGGCCATAGTCCTGCTTTGAATCAGTTCAATGAGTTTAATTCAAGGGTTAATTTCTCTATTTTCGCATCAATGAAAACATTTCGTTACTTCTTTGCTTTCACTGCGCTCCTGGCTTCTTTCGGCGATTCACTATCGCAGGTTGAACTCGTTGATATCAGAAACCCGCTTTACGCATTTCTGAAGGAATCGCAGGTGAGCGGTTACCTTGAAGAATACAACTCATCTTTGGCTCCCGTTTCAAGACGGCAGGCCGCAAATTATCTTGCCAGGCTGAATGCTGTCAGGAAGTCTCTCCCACCTTCATACAGGGACCGCCTCAACTATTTTCTCTGTGAGTTTGAATTTGATTTGACAGGTAAGACGAAGTTGCAGAACAGTCTTCTCAGCAGAAACTACACGCCGGGCAAGGTCAGCACGAAGCATCTATACAATTATACAGATTCAACCGCATCCCTCTTTGCAGACATTGAAGGAAGCATGTACTATCGTAAAAAGAGCGAAGCGGATGACAACAATCAGTTGGGTTACGGCAACTACGGATTCGGATTAAGAACCACTCTCTTCAAATCAGTTGGCGCTGAATTCAGATATAAGAAGAGATATGAACTTGGGGGAGGTGACGATTCGTTTTTCCACACA
>DAIQRO010000236.1:0-4231 GCA_036786155.1 Bacteroidota bacterium | reverse complement strand
ATACTACACAAGCGGATGGACTTCGTCATATCTGAGCGCTTCTCATGCATAGAATTCCATAAAGTCGATCGCTTCGGCAGTGTCGCCGTCTGCTTCGGCCCAGTTCTTTCCTACTTCATACACCATCATCGCCGAGAATTCGTGCTTTCTCTTCCTCATTTTCTTTGCTGCATCGAGAAGATACTTGGCCCTTGTCTTGGCAGGGACATTCTTCCACGTGCTGAATGTGTTGTGCGCAATGTCTATTGCCTGCATAGCCATCTCGGCAGTTGCCCTCTGAAACACGCCGAGCTTCATGTCTTTTCGTTAAGTATTTTACGTTTAGAGTTTTGTGTCTTTATAATACTTCTGTCCGCCTATCGTTATGGGGTATTCATTTCTGAATCTCGATTCGACCTTCTTCAGCGCTTTTTCGAAATCCGTTCTGTTCTTTTTCTTGGTGAAGTCAGTAAACGGCTCATTCGAGAACTTGGATAATTTCATAGTAGTGTTTGTTTATGTTATTTCAGTTTCCGTTGTCAAATGCTCTCACCGCCGCATTGTGCACATCAGGCCTGATCTCGCGGATGAGATTGTTGTTTCGCGTCGGATAAACTCTGTTTGTTAGCAAAATTATTATCAGGCCGCGCTTCCTGTCGCACCAAACGCTTGTGCCCGTGTAACCCGTATGTCCGAAGCATTCTTCCGAGATCTCTTCGCCGCAGGGTATCCTGTTTGAAGATACTTTCTCCGGTTTTGTTTCCCACCCGAGAGCCCTTGTGTTTAAGTAGGGAAGGCCTTCGATCCTCTTTGTAAAATACAGCACTGCTTCCTTGCCTGAGATCTGCCTTTCGCCCGGAATGCTGAAATCATAGAACTTGCCTTCATTCAGCATTGCCTTCATGAATCTGTACAGGTCTTTTGCATTTGAGAACAATCCGGCATTCCCCGAAACTCCTCCCATCAGATATGCCGCTTCATCGTGAACTTCTCCTTTGAGAAGTTTCATCCTCCAGTAATCGTCCTGCTCCGTGGGCACCGCCTCGTCCAGCATTTTACCCTGCGGCCTGAAGCATGTGTTTCTCATTCCGAGCGGAACAAAAATGTTTATAGAGCAATATTCATCAAGCGGCATGCCTGAAACAGTTTCAACTATTTCTCCGAGCAAGATTGCGTTAAGGTCACTGTAAACTGTTTTGCTTCCCACCGGATAGCTCAAGCCCATGTTGTTTATGTGGGATATTACCTCGCCGCGCTTGCTGTACATAGTGTAAAACGGAACGAAAGCTTCAAGTCCGGAATTGTGAAGGAGCAGATTAAGTACTGTTATATCAGACTTTCCGTTATTCCCGAACTCCGGCAGATACTTGCTTACGGGAGCATTAAGGTCAAGCAATCCTGAATCGTAAAGCTTCATCACCGCTGAAGTTGTTGCGACCGTCTTGGTAACTGAGGCCAGGTCATACAGACTCTCTTCATGCACTGCCGGAGAGAATTCGTCATATGTGTAATTCCCGAAATACCTCTCAAACACGATCCCATCATCGGTTCCGATGATAAGTTGAGCGCCCGGAAACGCACCTCTGCCGATGCCGTCTGAGATAATATTCTCAACAGCGGTGAAGTCTGCAGCACTGCCACGCACGGGCAACCACGCTAGCGCCGCCATAAAGATCAAAGCTACAATTTGCACCCGCAAAGATATTTAAAACAAGGCGCTTATTCAATTTACTAAACCCTCCGATTTGCCCTATGTTGACCAGTCAAACATTATCCTGCCTGCGGGAACGGGCATTCCTGTGATCCAATGGGAATTTCACTGACCTGTGATACACGGAATGAGCACAAGTTTCAATATCCGGCATCAAATGTGATTTCATTTAAGGAGTTTATTAGGTCAGTACTATTAAATATATTCGCAACATGCCTGAGCGCCGGATTGTAAAAGAAGATCCCAATGAAGTTCGGATAACTGACTCAAAGGCCCGCACAATTGTCAGCCTGATTGCAGCGGCGCTTTGGCCGTTCATTTACTGCTACAGATATGTCATTCCGGGACAGTCATATTCACTGAAGATCGCAAATGACTTCTGGTATCTGTATAACTGTAAGGCATATCTGCTCGACAAGCTTTCGAATTTCCACTTTCCTCTGTGGTCGCCTTCTGAGAGCGCCGGAATGCCGTTCTACTCAAATCCGTTCACTCAGGTACTTTACATATTCAACATTCCGCTGACGCTTTTCTACAAGGCATTTTCAGGCTACTCTTATCATGATCATCAGGTCTTTACTGTATTCGGCCTGTCTGTGTTTTCAGTAGGGCTATTCTTCTGGCTTAGGTCTTTAAACGTCGGGATTGCCTATGCGCTCATTACCGCCTGCCTGATCGCAGTCAACTCCAAAATGATCGAAATACTCAGATTCCCGAATGCAGTCCATACGGTTGCATGGGTTCCGTGGATCCTCTACGGGATCACTCTTGCAATGAACGGCAGGAGACCGCTGAGGGCGGGAATTGTCATCTTTGTTTCATCCGTACTAATGGTAACTGCGGGATATCCGTACAATGCCTACTACTCTTTCTTTCTTATCCTGCCTTATGCCTTTGTGATATTTTGGATCAGCAATAGCAATAAGGAGAAGAATTGCGTGGAGGGAGATGCAGGTCTTCTGAAATATTCTCTTGTCATCGGAACTTCGCTTGGCTTGGCTTTTGCTGTATGCTAACCGTACATAAAGGAGATCACACAACTCTTTGATCAGATCGGTTTCAGAAAAGGAGATGATTTTGCATTCTCGACTTTCTTCAGGTTCTCGTTAACGGATACAATCGGTTCCCTCGTTTTTCCTCCGGCCGCGCACATCGAAGGCTGGTACTACTTTGGCGTGGCGGGATTTCTCGTAGTATCGGCTTATGTGATCTACAGCCTTGTTAACTATAAAGAAGACAGGCTCCGCGCAAAGATTGTTGTCTTAATATTATTGTGGATGGGAACAGTGTCGTACATTACTTATGGTTCTGAATCTTATCTGTTCAGACTGCTTTGGGAGTATTTTCCCGGATTCTCCCGGCTTCGCATAATCGCCCGGATGAATTTCATTCTCCTTCCGGCGATCGCTTACCTTCTGGCTGAATCACTCCGGCTGTTTTATGAAACAATCTCCGTGAAAGGAGAAGGCGGCAACAGAAAGAAGTTGTTACAACTCTCTGCGTTTGTTCTTATCATGTACGGACTCGCTCTCACGGCTCAGCTTTATTTCATGGAAAACAAAGTCCTGCAGGTGAACACAGTTGCCTACTCAAAGTCATACCTTCCGGGGTTCAGTGAGTCAGGCTTTGTAGTTTACGGCGCTGTTGCTGTATCTGTGCTGATGATCCTGCTTACCGCTTCTTTCTTGAAGCAGAGCCAAACAATTGCAAAGCTTTTCCTTCTGTCAGTGTTTGTGCTGATCACCCTCGACATGTTCAATGCCGGCATCAGGCAATGGGCAAGCAAGCCGCTACCTTCAGACACGGAAAGAAGGATCATCGGCGTTGATGAACTGAACATGAAGTCTTTCAATACTGCGAGAGACAACAAGCAGATCCTCCTCAGTCTTACGTCTTCTTTTTCTGTCGTTGGAATTGACGAATGGTCGTTTGAGAGATACAAGAACTATTTGAAGAAATTTGAGGAAGAATCAAATGCTGATACTTCAATGACGGCAGGAGATAAGTTCAGTGAGATCATGGGGCTGAATGACGGACAGAAGATCTTCTTCGCATCGCAACGTGATCACGGGAGTCTTTCCGATCTTTTCGAAGACGTTAATAAGCGGAGATCTGAAACCGCTGACAGATACATTGTACTGAGCTATACTGGAGACCGACTCGAAATTGATGTGGATACAAATGCCGCGGGCAAGCTGATCTTTGTGGATAACTGGGACAAGGGATGGAAGGCATTTGTAAAAGGCTTGAAAGTTCCGGTCGGCATTGAGCTGGGCACATTTAAGAGTGTCAGTTTTCCTGCAGGAGGCGGCAAGATTGTGTTTGAGTATTCACCTGATTTCTTTGACTGAGGTTCGTCTTAATGCCGGGCCGTTTTCATGAACAGGTCTTGTGTCGCTCTATTGTTCTCACTGCTCGTCAAGGAGCAGGATGTGCATTGGAATTCAAATCAATGTAAGTATTTCTTAAGTTACCGCCTAATCAAACCTAAATCATTATAAAGAATGAACCACTTCAGCCGTATATTCGCAGTTGCAATTT
>DAIQRO010000235.1:1249-4231 GCA_036786155.1 Bacteroidota bacterium | reverse complement strand
CAAAATAATTGGCGCTAACTCTAAATGAAAGTGAGCCCTTTGCTAATTTACCGACTTGCGCCTGCCATTTCCTTCCCATTTCCGAAGTTGCTCATTTAGTTGTTGTTTTAGTAGTGGCGTAAGGACTTTCTTCCTGACGTAAATAGTTTCAAGAGTGTCGGGACGAAAGTCCCGACACCACAACGAAATTTACCGATGGCTGAAACAGATCCCATTCATTCGTGTATTCGTGGCAAATGCTCTTAACGGCAGAATCTTAGCCACGAATGCAAAGTAATTCCTCTCTTGGCACTGAATTCAGTAAAATGCACAATAGATCAAATTCACTTTAACAACTCGCTCCCAATCTCCCGAGGCTGTGTGAAAACGAAATATTCCAAAGATTGTCATTCCTGCGAATGCCTGCCCGCAGAGAGTGTATGTGTTATATCGCTGCAGGCGGGCAGGAATCTACTTCAAATGTAATTCTATTCTGAGATACGAATTCATTTCAGGTCCCTTTTCACACAGCCTCTGGGGCTTGGGAGAGAGGGGAAAATACTATCAGAATAAGCGAACAGATCTGGATTAAATGAATTCTGCGCATTGATATTAAATTGACTTCGGTCAGTAGCTGTCAATTCATTCTGTACAGCAACACAATGTTGGCAACATATACAGCAAAGATAAGAAATGCATCCAGGGCAAAGAAATATTTCTTCTTTTCGGGTCTGTAAGTAATGCCTATTATTGCTATCGCCGACATTATCAGTACGGAGAAAACGGAAATGAGGTTCACATCAGAAGCATCTTTGAGGATGTACCCTCCGGGGTAAAAAAGATCGTCAATAAATAGAATGAAGATGTTGAAAATATTGCTGCCGAAGAGATTGCCTGCTGCAAGGTCAACAGAGCCTAATCGGACAGCGGCAATTGATACGGCAATTTCCGGAAGTGAAGTGGAAGCGGCCAGGAAGAGAGTTCCTACAAATGATCTTCTCAGTCCGGTTTCTTCGGATATATTGTCGGCAAAATACGGCAAAGCCAGCGCAGCAGCAATGATCACGATTGCGAATATGGTATATCTGAAAATTATCTTCCGCAGCGTCAGGGTTAAACTGCTCTCTTTGTCCGGTGGGCCGTCCTGCTCACGAACTGACCTCTTGCCGTAACGGTGAATGAGTCTTATCGAAAGCAGATAAAGCAAGGCAAATGAAAGACTGGTGATTCCCAATCCCGGAGTTATGATTATGTCGCTTTGAAGAAACAATCCGACCCCGGCAAGAGTTATGAGTATCATTCCAAGAGAAGCTGCAAGCAAATGGCTCTGTGAGACGCTGCTGAGAAGAGGACGATGCTTCGGAAGAAAACAATCCATCACAGCAAGTATGCACAGATTAAATGCACAGCTTCCGAGAATATCGCCAACTGCAAGGTCTGCTGAACGAATTATGGCTGCTGAACTGATACCCACCATAAGTTCCGGAAGTGAAGTCACTCCTGCCATTATCAGCAATCCGATCCAGACCCTTCCAAGCCCGGTCACATCCGCCAGGAGATCGCCGTAATATGCAAGTTTCTTTCCGGCAAACATAATTATTGTAGCGCAAACCAGAAATCCCGATACATCAAGTATGAAACTGTTCATTTGCTTAAATTAATTGAGCTCCCTGCCTGTAAAATAGATTTCAGACGCTTAGCCCAGTTAAGCAGAATACAACTGACATTTCTCGCGCTTTCAGGGTAAACTATTTCTCTTTCAGAGTTCATTCCAAGCTTTCTTATCATATTCAATGAAGCTGAATTCTCCGGCTGGGTTATTTTAAACATGGCGTCAGGACTTACTGCCTGCAGCAGGCAGGTAAGTCCTGACACCACAGGGAAAAAAGAGCACCTTTGCCACTGATGTTGTCTTAAGTTTCAGTTCATTGTGTTTGTCCAGGTAGTATTCCTATCGTTTTGTACAAGTCCTTACGTCGGTCAAGCCAATTGAGCACGGTTCCAGTCTGACGATTTTGCTTGAGCAACTCAAGATCAATGTCATCAATGATGACAGTTTCGATGTTCGGTGTCGCTTCCGATTGTACAGCATCCCTCGTGAAGGGTATATCTGATGGTGTGAAGATTGCTGACTGGGCATAGTGTATATCAAGATTCTCAACCGATGGCAAATTGCCCACGCAACCGGCGATAACAACATAGACGTGATTTTCAATACAACGTGCTTGGGCACAGTACCGAACTCTAAGATATGCGTAGCGTTCATCGGTACTGAAAGGAACGAAAACAATCTGAGCTCCTTGTTCAACGGCTAAGCGACTGAGTTCCGGAAATTCGATATCATAGCATATCTGGATCGATATTTTTCCGCGATCAGTCGTAAGTACTTCGATCTTGTTGCCGGGTTTGACACCCCACCACCGACGCTCACTTGGCGTGATATGCAGTTTATACTGCTTTCCGAGAGTGCCATCTCGGCGAAAGAGATAGGATATGTTATAAAGGTTATCGCCTTCAACAGTAAAGTGAGAACCTCCTATGATGTTTACATTGTATTTTACTGCAAGCTGTGTAAAGAGTTCAAGATATTTAGGAGTAAATTCAGAGAGTTTTCGCATCGCTAGTGCAGGACGCTGTACGGGCATGCACGAAAGAAGTTGACTTGTGAAAATTTCCGGAAAGAGGATAAAGTCACATCTGTAATCTGATGCCACATCTATGAAGTACTCGCATTGTCTTGCAAATTCTTCAAATCCGCTCACAAATCTCATCTGATACTGGACGGCACAGATGCGAACAGGCATTACAGGTACAAATACTCGCCTAGGATCGGGAGCGTAATCGAGATTGCTCCATTCAAGAAATGTGGCATAACCCTTTGATTCTCCATCAGATTCCAAATAGTCCGGGAGAAGTCTTTTGAGAACGAATCCGTTTGAGATTTGGGTTGTAAGAACAGGGTCCACCAGGACTTTGCTTATAACTTTGTCGACATACTCACGA
>DAIQRO010000235.1:0-1239 GCA_036786155.1 Bacteroidota bacterium | reverse complement strand
ACGAGCGGACATTTTATCGGAGTATTTTACATAACCGGGAATGCGTCCACCAAGGATGATTCGCATTAGATTCAACTGCTTCGCAAGCTGTTTGCGTGCATCGTAAAGGCGTCGTGCCAGTTTTAGGCCACGATAATCAGGATCTACCATAATCTCGATACCATACAGTGTGTTCCCTTTAGGATCATGGTTACGTATCATTCCATGATCACTAACTTCATCCCAACCGTGGTGTTCGCCGTATAGATTGAAATCGAGAACAAGACTGCTGGATGATGCAACGATCTTCGCGTTGTATTCGGCACATATCTGACCCTCCGGAAATATTGAAAGATGACTCTCAAATTGCAGTTTGGACCAGGCTTTCATCCCCGGAAAACATTTACGCTGCAGTGAAACGACCGCATCGTAGTCATCCTTTTTGAGAGTTCGAACTTTAAGGCTCTTTTCAAATGTTTTCAATTCAATCTGTTCCATGCCGATCATTTTATTGATGATTATTTAGCAACGTCACACAATTGCACAGCACAAGCTCTTGCATTAATAGCCCTTACACATTGTTATGCTTAGTTTATTACTCCTGTCAAGTATCAGTGATTGCTATTCATAAACTATTCTCCATCTGAATTTCTCCGCTTGATGAGGAATTATCCATTTCGATAATACAATTTCTAAAATTCGACATTTCGATTATGAGCTATGAATAGTTCGCTCTTCACTTCAAAATTAGTTAACATTCGTTAGAAGCATCAAGGCTAAATTTCCGCCCTACAGTAAATTAGCAAAGGACTCACTTTCATTTTGAGCTGGCCAATTATCTTGGCGAAAAGTTGAACTTCATAATATATTACGGAGCCTACTAACGGCGGAACAGAGCAACTGAAGCATTAGAATCAATGGCAAGTCCCGGGATTTGGATTTGATGATCTTGTCTGCCGCTGTAAGTCAAGCCGGCTTCATAAATCAGAACTTGCAATGGCAACAATGAACTACGCAAATGAATCAATGAAGCAGCAAGGTTATAAAGCTCAGTTTACGTCTTTGTTCAGATCTGAGCTAATCAGAACCGGCTTAAGTCTTGCTTTGGCAGTTCCTGTATCTTCTCAGTTAACCAATGTACTCTTGCAACTCTGTTTGAGTATGTCAATTCATCTCTGAGTCTTGACGCCCTCAGTTTCCGCCCCCGGTAAATTAGCAAAGGGCTCACTTTCATTTAGAGTTAGCGCCAATTATTTTGGC
>DAIQRO010000234.1:1370-4239 GCA_036786155.1 Bacteroidota bacterium | reverse complement strand
AACTTCAGTGCTTTCCTCTATTGTCATAGAAGAAGTGTCTATGGTAAGTTCCGGATCAACGGGCTCTTCATAGGGCGAATCGATCCCGGTAAAATTGGATATTGAGCCGTTCCTTGCTTTTGAATAAAGCCCTTTCACATCCCTTGTTTCGCAAACATCCAGGGGACATTTGACATACACTTCATGAAAATCTTTCCCTATCAGCTCCCTCACGCATGATCTGTCACTTCTGAAGGGAGAAATGAAGGCGGTCAGCACTACAACACCGGCATCCGTAAAAAGCCGGCAAAGTTCACCAAGCCTTCGGATGTTCTCAATCCTGTCATTCTCGCTGAATCCAAGGTCTTTGTTAAGGCCGTTCCTTATGTTGTCACCGTCAAGGATACAGGTCAGAATGCCTTTGGAATGAAGGCTCTGCTCCAGGAGATTAGCCAGTGTTGACTTTCCGGAACCGGACAACCCTGTGAACCAGATGACAAAAGATCTGTTGCCAAGCAGTTTTTGCCTGTCGCTTCTGCTTATTTTATGTTTTTGGGGAATTACGTTCAGATCAGGCATACTTTATGAACCGCCAAATCCCGGCAGGGCGGCGGACTTTGCGTAGAAGTCGTTTGAGTTTAGCGAATATACGATTACCGCACCTGCAATTCAATGAATGTTTGAAGTAATTCGGAATGCTGATCTTCCTTCACAGGACTGGCAGTGCCCGTCTGCTGAATAGTTATGAATTGAACTTTGACGCAGATATTTGAATATTATCAAAATCCATTCTTCAATACCGCGCGCAAAAAAAATCAGTTATTCCGGTCATCCGAATTGACGGCGATTGAGGATAAAGCACATTAATCAATTGGACATAAATGTTTGAATTAGGCACTACAAAGCACTGGTGGGATGCAGCAAAAAAATATCCAATGCTTTCCAGACACCAGAATACACTGAAACCATTGGGCTATGCACAGGCAATCAATCTGATAGAGGAAAACGGATTCAGCAAACTTCTGGAAGTCGGGCATGGCACAGGATCATATGTGTTTGAGATCTTCTATGACAAGTGCGAGCTTTGGGGGCTTGATGATACGGTTAAAGACAATTCCGTTCCGGAAGAAAAACTGGCAAAATACAGAAATGACTACCCAAATGTGAAATTCCTTCATGGACTGCTCGGGCAGTTCAATCCGGCATTGCCGCAGAACTATTTTGATATGGTGTATTCAGTTTCCACAATTGAGCATGTACCTGCAGAAAGCCTGCCCTCATTCTTTGACGAGGCATTCCGGCTTCTCCGCCCCGGGGGCATATTCTATCATTCATATGATGTCTATTACGGCCAAAATGTCAGGGCAATCTTTGATGCATTTGAGAATGCCGGATTCGATTGGCTAAAGCCGAAAGATACCATGAACATCTTTTGGGAAAGCTGGATCTGTGAACCAACTGTTGAGAGCATCCAGAAGCTTTTACCCGTAATAGTGTTTGAGAATCCTATGATTGTTGCCGAAATCTACATGTGGCAGTGGAAGAGGGAAGAGAGGGACAGGCCCTGGAATTGGCTGTCAGTCTTGGTTGCAGGCAGAAAGCCTGACGACGGAATTCCGTCCAAGAGGAGGATCCTTGAAGAAACTAAGGCAGCAGTCAGCGTTTCAGTAGACCAACCAGAACAGAGCAGTGCGGGCAAGGGAATTGTGTTGACTGAAGAGGAAAAAAAGAAATTCGAACCACAGGTGTTTTCTCAGGACTTCGCAAAGATTGAGAACTTTGATTACTTCACTTATTCAAAGAGAACTCATTTTGAGTTCTTCAAGAACATGAAATATGATATCGAACTGTTTGGTAAGGAAGTTGACCCGGATAATTGCGACCTGAAAGTTTACCAGGACCTGCTGACATTTTCTTTCATAAAGCAGAACTTCACACGCCCGATCAAAATGCTTGATGTTGGCGGAGGAACTTCAAGGATTCTGGAGTACTTCAAAAAGGAGCATGAATGCTGGAACATTGACAAGCTGGAGGGAGTCGGTAACGGACCTTTGGGCGAGAATTTACGATTCCATGACATAAGACTAGTAGCTGACTATATGGGAAACTTCAACAAGGAACTGCCCGACAACTATTTTGATCTTGTCTTCTCAATTTCCACACTGGAGCATGTCCCGCTAAACGATGAGGCCGTTTATGAAAACATTCTGAAAGACATAAACAGGGTACTCAAGCCCGGATGCTACTCACTTCACTCAATTGATCTTGTGTGGCTCGGTGAAAAGTATGTATGGACAAACGAGATACTCAACTATTTTTTCAGTCATCAGAAAATGATCAACACTTACGTTCCGTTTGACGACATAATCAAGGATCCGGACTTGTTTGTCATGTCAGAATTTTACTTCAACAACAATTGGAGCTATACAACGGGCAAAACCTATGAGAAGTTTGGAAAGCCGTTGTCATATAACTTCATTTGGAAGAATGGGGAAGTTTGATTGACAAGTTCTAAGAAGGCAACGTCAGAGTATTCATCATCTTAACTTTAAGAATCACTATCACATGTCAACCAAGAAAATTACAAAGCCGGTTAAGAAATGGATGAAGTCCAAGATAATTAACACTTATCTGGAATATGAGGCCTCCCACAAGGAAAAGGCAGATAAGCTTCCGTTATATTTCCCTTATAAGGAAGGAAACGAATGTTTCATAATAAAGGGCCAGGAGTTTACCGAAACGTGTGAGTTTGGCCTTCCGATACCACCCCGTGAACTGTGGCTTGGTTACGGAAAGACATCGAAAGAATATCTGCATGGCAAGGAACAGATAGGCAGAATGGTAAGATACTTGAGAGATCAGGGATATGAAATCGGCAAAATGAATAAGA
>DAIQRO010000234.1:0-1360 GCA_036786155.1 Bacteroidota bacterium | reverse complement strand
CAATTCGGAGATATGGGGTGTTGACATTAGTTCTAATCATATCACATGGGCAATTAATCATCTCAGCCCCCCTTTCAATTTTGCAACAACAACAATCGTTCCGCATCTGCCATTTGAGGAAAAGTACTTTGACCTCATCTTTGCAGGATCGGTGTTTACGCATATAGACGATCTTGTCGAGGCATGGTTGCTCGAATTGCGGAGAATAATGAGCGACAATGGTTGCATGTATATCACAATTCAGGACAAGCACTCTCTTGAAGTACTAAAGACATCTCCATACTATAAGTCTATTTGGCTTAAGCAGTTTGTTGATGAGAGTTCATATTTTACTATTGCCGGCTCAAATTTTGATAAGATAGTCGGACTCAGAGGAACGGAGTCACAGGTCTTCTACGACAGAGACTATTTCAAAAAGATCGCCGGAAACATCCTGGAAGTGGTTGAGTTCTTTCCTGAAGCATACGGTTTTCAGACTGGTGTAATTCTTCGCAGAAAGAAGAAATGACTCTGACTGATGCCAGGCAGGTTGGTGTGCGCGGAAAGGCATACATAAGTCCGGCGAACTTCGATAAGTTCACATATTCAAAAAGGAGCCACTTTAGGGACTTCATCTCAAACGGATATGACGAGGAACTTTTCAGAAAAGATGTTGACCCGTTAAACTGCGACCTGAAGGTGTATCAGGACCTGTTCATGTTTACTTTCATAAAGCATAATATTCCACCGCGTTCAAGAATACTGGATATTGGAGGAGGTGATTCAAGAATACTCAGGCATTTCAGGAACATTCATGAATGCTGGAATATTGACAAACTGGAAGGCGTCGGCAACGGTCCGACAAATATTGATACATCTTCTTTCAGAATAGTTTATGACTACATGGGAAACTTCAGCGATGAACTGCCCGACAACTACTTTGACCTTGTGTTTTCAATTTCGACACTGGAGCATGTTCCGGCCGGAGAGCCTGAAACATACAAGAACATAATGGATGATATTAACAGGGTATTGAAGCCGGGAGGATTTTCAGTTCACTGCATTGACGTTGTATTGAAAGACGAATACCAATGGACTAGTGATGTACTTCCTTTCTTCTTTGAAAATGCAGGCGTGGTAAACAAATTCATTCCGCTGCATGCCTTGCTTGAAGACAGCGATCTTTTTCATATGTCGGAAAAATATTTCGAAAGATCCTGGAAAGTTACAACGGGAAAATCTTTCAGTCAGTTTGGAAGGCCTGTCTCATACAATCTGATGTGGGTAAAAGATCAGACAGCTGTAAATATGCGGGAACACTCATCATCAAAACAAAACCATGTGAACGGCTCGCCTCAGGGCTGAAATAAGCATTGCCAAT
>DAIQRO010000233.1:3796-4256 GCA_036786155.1 Bacteroidota bacterium | reverse complement strand
CGGATTACCCGTCACAGCATGTGACGTTTCTAACGGCCCGCACAGAGGTACGATCTACATTAACTGGACAGATCAGCGAAACGGAACACTCGACACTGATGTGTGGCTCATAAAGTCAACCGACGGCGGCAACACGTGGGGAACCGTCAAAAGAGTGAATGATGATCATCCAGGCAAACAGCAGTACTTCACATGGATGACGATAGATCAGGTTACCGGGCATCTTTACTTTGTGTTCTATGACAGGAGAAACTACACTGGCAATCAGACGGATGTGTACATGGCAAAGTCAACCGACGGCGGAGAGACATTTACAAATTTCAAGGTCAGCGAATCTCCTTTCACTCCAACTTCAGGGACATTCTTCGGAGATTATACAAACGTGACAGCACATGCCGGAAAGGTCAGGCCGATATGGGCAAGGCTGAGCGGAAGCATGAGCATCTACACCGCGATCGTT
>DAIQRO010000233.1:0-3713 GCA_036786155.1 Bacteroidota bacterium | reverse complement strand
AATAAAGATTGACGGAGAAGTTCCGGATAGCTACAGGCTGTTTGAGAATTATCCCAATCCGTTTAACAGCTCCACAAAGGTCAGGTTCGGAATACCTGCCGGCTTTGACAAGTCCGAAGTGACCGTCAAAGTGATAGACCTTAGCGGAAGACAGGTGGCAGTTCTGGTTGACAGCATACTGCAACCCGGAAAGTATGAAGTGCAATGGGATGCGGGCAATCTTCCTTCGGGTGTGTATTACTGCAAACTGTCAGCCGGCTCAAGAGGCGAGATAGGCGAAACGCTGAAGATGGTTCTTGTAAAGTGACCTCTCCGGTACTCAGGAAGTTCGAATCGCAAAAAACCAACCGACTATTAACAAACGTGATCGAACTGGTCGCGATCTCAAAAATCAATACTGAATCATGGAAGACAAAGCTCCGTCCGAAGTAACATTTGCAACAGGCAATGATCTTGACGAACTCAAGAAAAAAGAGTCGGATCTTGTTGAACACGGCTGGCAGTCAGAAGGGCCGGTACTTGAAAACAAAGACGGCACTTACTCGCGGAAGATGATCAAGCCGTAACGCAAGGGTATCTGATGTGTCATTCGGCCATCATGCCAAATCAACTCACATTAACAGATAATTAAAAACCAATTTCAAGAATGTCGAAAAACATTTACAGGATATTTGCGCTTCAGCTGGCGCTGTTTTCCGTGGTTTCCTTTATGTCGTCCTATTCCTTTGCGCAAAACACCGGAAGGTTCTGGACAGGAATTTCGGAAGGCGATTTTATTGCAAAGGGCGAAAGAAGGATCACGCCGCAGGAATACAAGACAACAATGCTTGACCTTCAGGCAATGGCTCAGGCGCTGAAGAATGCGCCCATGGAGAGAACTGAAAGAGCAGTGACAAATCCGCTTGTGATCGAACTTCCCGTTCCTGACGGAAGTATGGCATTGTTTCAGGTTGAGAGATATTCGATGATGGAAGAAGGCCTTGCAAAGCAGTTTCCCGATATTGTCACTGCAACGGTGAAGGGTATAAGCGATCCCTATGCAGTGGGCAAGATTGATGTGACAGAGCAGGGATTTCATGCAATGGTGCTTTCGCCAAACGGCACATACTTTGTTGATCCCTACAGTTCACAGGAGAAGCTTGTTTACATCACTTATTACAAGTCAAAGCTGAAAGCAAGCGACAGCTGGGAATGCCTGGTGAACGAGATTTCCTCTCAGAGAGAACTCATACGCGAACTTGATGCGACGGGCGAACAGCTCAGGACTTACAGGCTTGCATGTGCCGCAACGGGCGAATACACAGCATTCCACGGAGGAACGGTTGCGCTCGGACAGGCAGCTATCGTTACTTCCGTCAACCGTGTGAACGGAGTTTATGAAAAAGATGTGTCTGTGAGAATGACGCTGGTTGCCAACAACACAAGCATCGTTTATACAAACTCTTCCACCGATCCGTACACCAACAATAATGGCGTAACAATGCTTTCTCAGAATCAAACCAACCTTGATGCAGTTATCGGGTCAGCAAATTATGACATCGGCCATGTGTTCAGCACCGGCGGAGGAGGCGTAGCCGGGCTTGGCGTAGTGTGTGTCGGCGGTAACAAGGCAAGAGGCGTGACCGGCTCTCCGGCGCCTGTCGGTGATCCTTACGACATTGACTATGTGGCACATGAAATGGGACATCAGTTCGGTGCAAACCATACCTTCAACAGTGTTACCAGCAGTTGCGGCGGCGGCAACAGAAACGCTTCAACCGCATGGGAACCCGGAAGTGCAAGTACGATTATGGGGTATGCTGGGATTTGCGGCGCGGACGACCTTCAGCCTAACAGTGATGATCTTTTTCATACCGGAAGCATTACGGAAATTGCGAACTTCACTCAAAGCGGTTCGGGCAACAGCTGTCCTGTCACTACATCCACCGGCAATACTCCGCCTTCAGTTACAGTACCGGCGGGAGGATTCACTATACCCATAAGCACTCCGTTTCAGCTTACAGGTTCGGCGACTGACGTTAACAATCCGGGAACTCTCACATACATCTGGGAAGAATATGACCTGGGCCCTTCAGGCTCACCAAACAACCCGTCGGGAAATGCGCCGATATTCCGGTCGTTTGAACCGGTAACCACTCCGACAAGGACTTTCCCGAAGTTGTCGGATCTTCTGAACAACACACAGACGATCGGCGAAATACTTCCAACATATACGAGATCGCTCACATTCAAGATGACCGTACGGGACAATAACCCGGGCGGTGGAGGGATAGGCGTTGGCACGGTTGCTTTCAATGTCAGCTCAGCGGCCGGTCCGTTTACTGTTACATCGTCAAACACCGCTGTGAACTGGAACAGCTCGATTCAGCAAACCGTAACGTGGAATGTGGCAAATACAACAGCATCTCCCGTGAGCTGTGCAAATGTTAACATCAAATTGTCCGTTGACGGCGGCAACACTTATGCCTACACGCTTGTATCAAACACGGCTAATGACGGATCACAGCTTGTTACATTACCCGGAGTCAACACTTCCACTGCAAGGATAAGAGTAGAGGCGGCCGGCAATATTTTCTTCGATATATCAAATGTTAATTTCACGATCTCAAACACCAGCCTGCCTTCTATCTCGCACACTCCGATATCTGACCAGTTGAAATCGGCATGGCCGGTAAGCGTTAATGCGGCAGTTTCGTCAATCTATCCGCTTGATTCCGTATGGGTTGTATGGTACAGGAACACAACTGCAAACACAAAGCAGTTCAAGCTGATCAATACATCCGGCAACAACTACTCGGCATTGTTCAATTCACTGAACTCCGACGTAGTTGTAGGCGACAGGATCTATTACAAGATCTTTGCACAGAACAACTCAGCAGGACACGAAAAGGATTCGACTGCTCAGTTCAACTTTGCGATCATTGACAACAGACTTTGCGAAGGATTCACATCAACAACATTCCCGCCTTCGGGTTGGGCATTCGAGCCTTCTTCAACTTACTGGACAAGAAATGCTGTAAGCAGTTACGGAATAGGTTCCGGCTCCGCAAAGTTCGATTACTGGAATGCGACAGCTGGCACCACTGAGATCCTTGCTACGAAAGTGTTTGAAGCATCCGTTGCAGGCGATTCGCTGAAGTTTGATCATGCTTATGCACCTTACACAGACGGAAGCACGGACTCCCTCGAGATCCTTTCTTCCACAAACGGAGGAAGTACATATTCAACACTTGTGAGACTTTGGGGAAACAACGTGAACGGTACTCTGAACACAAGGACGGCTCTTGCGTCGGCTTTCACTCCCACAAGTGCGCAGTGGGCAACCAAGAAGTACGCATTGCCGGTGGGTACTAACAAGATCAGGTTCAGGGCAAGAAGCGGTTTCGGAAACAATCTCTATGTAGATTCAGTCTGCGTGGTAAATGCATCATCTCCCGTGCCTGCAACCATCACTCTTGCTCCGCAGGGATTCTACAATTCCTCAACGAATCAGCTTTCGGCGAAGGATACAGTAAGAGTGTATCTGAGAAGCAGTTCATCGCCATTCGCCGTTGTTGACTAGGCTAAAGGCGTACTCGACTCAGTATCACTTGCTGTTTCCGTAACTTTCGCAAATGCCGTAACGGGAACTTACTATGTGCAGGTAAAGCACAGGAACTGCCTTGAAACTTGGAGCAAATCGGGCGGTGAGGCTTATGCAAGAGGACTTGCAT
>DAIQRO010000030.1:4246-21487 GCA_036786155.1 Bacteroidota bacterium | reverse complement strand
GTTCAGCAAGGACACCTTCTGGAACGACCGCGTGACAGCAAATCACTTCGTCTCAAAGTATCTCAAGATAACCTGGATGTACACAAGCAAGCTTGAGCACGGGTTTTCCGTGCTTGAAATACACTATCTGACAGGGACGCTGCACGGTGTATCTCATTTCACAGAGAAGCACGTCCTGGGGCTCTTCAGTGACGAGGAGTACAGGCAGGCATTTGAAGAAGCGGGGCTTCAGGTTTATTATGACAAGGACGGCCTGTTTGGAAGAGGAATGTATATAGGGGTTAAAAGTTAGGATCGGGTAGGTTATCTTTGCTCAAATGAAGGTTACGGTATGGATGTCGGCTTACAACCATGAGAAGTACATTGCAAGATGCCTGGACAGCGTACTCTCTCAGAAGACCGACTTCCCGTTTGACATAGTACTGGGCGAAGACTGCTCAGGAGACAGGACGCGTGAAATTGTTCTTTCATACAAAAGCAGGTTTCCGGACAAGTTCAAATTGTACCTGCCGGAAAAGAACATTGGGATGATGCAAATGGATGTGGCGACTCAGCCAATGTGCACAGGCGAATATCTTGCCCTCCTTAACGGCGACGATTACTGGACAGATGAAAACAAACTTCAGATACAGGCTGACTTTCTGGATGCGTACCATGACACTGTGATGTGCTATCACAAGGCAACAGTGATCAATGAAGACACAGGTTACGAATTTGAGACGGTTTATCTTGAGAAGACCGATATACTTCCTGCAGAATCACTGCTTAACGGATATAACCCGGTGATGACACCGACTGTCATGATGCGAAACATACTGCCTCTTCCTGAATGGTATTGCGATATGCCTTACGGAGACATGCTTACTTATCTTCTTCTTTCCCAAAAGGGAAAAATAAGATACATAGACAGGAACATGAGCACATACAGAGTACACGGGAGCGGGCAATGGCAGGGAGACTCGATGTACAACAACCTTCTCAAAGACCTCAGATTTTACAGAAAGATTTCGGAGGTACTCGGCCCAAAATACGCCGGTCATATCTCAGTCATCTTTGCACAAAGATATCTTGATATTGTACTCATGAACATCCGAACGGGAAGGAACGGGCAGGCACGCAGGTATTTCAAGAAGCTCCTTGCATGCGACAGGCAGTACCTCTCTAAAAACCTGAGGGAGATTCTTACGCTTCACAGGATATTGTATGAAAATGAACCGCAAGAAAATCACAAAGAATTGATCTCAAGAGACATTAAATGGAAAATCAACTGATGCATTTGTTTTGTTAGGAGATTTTACAAACAACAGGATATTTCCCGTAGCGGAAGGCATTGAGAGGCCCTTGTGGTCGGTCATGATACCGACATTCAACCCGAAGGACTACATCTTTGAAGCTCTCGAAAGCGTGCTTAGTCAGTTTCCGGAAGACGGCTCAATGCAGATCGAGATTGTTGACGACTGCTCCGACAAGGTTGACATTCCTTCCATGCTTAAGAAACTCGGAGACAACCGCATTTCATATTACCGCAATCCTAAGAACGTCGGCCATTCATTCAACTTCACAGAAGCCGTCAGAAGATCCAGAGGGCATTTGGTTCACCTGTTGCATGATGACGATCTGGTCAAACCGGGGTTTTTCGAAACTTTTGCAAAGATCTTCAATGACTATCCGGCGATAGGCGCCGCATACTGCAGGCAGGAATACATTGATGATGACGGCAACACAATGTTCTTTTCAAATCCTGACCTTGATAAGACCGGTATTCTGGACGATGCTGTGATCAAGCTTGCTGAGCGACAGCGGATCCAGTATTGCGCAATGGTGGTAAGAAGAAGCGCTTATGAAAAGATCGGAGGATATGTGATGAAGAACATAGGTTGCGAAGACTGGGAAATGTGGGTCAGGATCGCTTCACAGTTTGACATTGCATATGAGCCCGAGGCTCTTGCCAAGTACAGGATCCACACCACTTCCATGACCCTCACCGACATGCGTACGGGACAGGACATGAGATTTCTCAGGGAAGCCGCCGATATTTTCACGAAGTATCTTCCGGAAGACAAGCAAGTTGAAGTAACAAAGAAGCGGAACATTCATTACGGCAACTACTCTTTCGAGAACGCAAAGAGGCTCTATGAGAAATACAATGACGAGCAGGGCGCTGCGGCACAGTTTTCGGAGACAATTGTCTTGGACAGCAACAAGGTCTATTCAAACCTTGACATTATACGCAAGTTCAAGACGCCGGTTGAGGGAATGGGTATTTCGATCATCATTCCGGTGATCAGGAAAGATGAGAGGCTCAGCGATACTATACGGCAGATTGCCAACCTGAGAAGATTCGATTATATACCCTTTGAAATAGTTGTTGCTGATGCGACCGCTGAAGGCGATCAGGGTCCGGCTGCACTTGAAGCGGCAGAGAGGTACAGACTGAAGCAGATTCCGAGGATCATACATTCAGATGCAAAGAACCTTGCTGAAGTGATCTATCATGCAGCCTGTGTGGCAAAGTACGAGTTCCTGATGATGTGCCTGCCCGGAACTTACCCCGATATCAATTACATAAAGCTCGCATCAGAATCCATGCTCATGGCTGATGACATTGCCGCAATTGGAGGAATGGTTGTTCCGGCAAATGATTCAGAACTACCCAGTTGGCTAAGCGGGAAGAACAATCTGCTCGGACTCGGCTCGACGCTTCCGCTGAGCGGGCTCATCACGACTGATGACAGATCCGTTCACGGCAGCGGCGCAATGATCAGAAAGAAAGCGCTTGTTTCGGTTATGGAAGCGGGCTTTGTCCACAATGCAGGCAGGTATCCCGGCTCTGATGAGTTCCTGTTCGAATCACTTTCTCATGCATTGAGAGCAACCGGCTGGCGGCTGTATTACAATTCTGACCTAAAGGCCAGGAAGTCATTCACAGAGCATGAACTTTCATGGAGTCATTTGAGAAAGACCTACCGAAGTTACGGCAAGCTCTTTCCTTACATTAAGCATTACAGAAGACTCGGGAAACTTGGCAGTGAAGCGCGGATCAGGAAACTGGGACTGAAGCAGGATTACAGATTAAGCTTGTACAGGCGAGTCAGAAAGACCTATTCCGATTTGAGGAAACTTCGTGTATGGAACACAGGCTTCTTCGAACATTCACTTGAAGGGAATTCAGAATCGCTGAGAGCAGAGAGGATATTTGGAACTCTTGAGAAGGTCTTTTCAGGAGTAAGGCTTCCTCTTAAAAGATTACGCTTGCTCAAAAGGACAGTCAGCAAGCAGGACCTAAGGATGTTCAAAAATGCAATGGGCGAAGTGCATTTCGATTATCCTAATTACCCGCGGAAGTTTTCCCGCAATGGGGTTTCCATTGTGCTAATCAACCGGGCAACATATTTGCCGCATTTATACAGAGCTCTCAGGAATATCGCATCTCAGAAACTTCCCGCAGGATTCAGGTGCGAACTCCTTCTCCTGAGCAGGCATATTGATGACGAAGAACGCCAACAGATCATCAGCATCCTGAATACTGCGGCTGTACAAATACCTGTGAACTTTGCTGTAGCAGATAATCTTGACGACTTCAGCTCTATCGGTCATTGCCTGAACAATATTTCTTATGACAATGTAATCTTCCTGGGCGAGAATCAGATAATTGACGAAGGCTACATCAGAATCGCTTATGCAACTCTGAGAAGGCATCCGGACTGTTTTGCTGTCGGGGGAGCATCCCGGCTGGAGTCAAGCACTCTACCACCCAAGTGGTTCAAAACTTACAAATCAGAATTCTGGAACGGACTCGAGCCTGACCTGACTGCAAACGGCCAATCACATTTGTATGGAAAGACTGTGTATGGCATGCTTTTCAATACCAGGATTCTGAAAGAGAAGCTGGGTTCATTGAATATCGATGCGGGAATGTTCCGTGGATCAAGCATAGAAGAAATTCTTTCAGGAATTTCCGTGCAGGACTATGAACATGTAAAGATCATCAGCAGATTAAGATTGAAGTACCTGGTTTACCCTGCAGAACTTCAATGGAATAACATGAGAAGCAAGTTCAGGCATGCAGATTACAGGAACATTGAAACCGGAGGCGCAAAGTCCGGCAGCATCACGCAGATCCCTGAAACCATTGCCAAACTCGGAAAGTATCCGCTGAAGAAAATCTTATCCGAAGGTAACCAATACAAAGGCGACACTGATGTACTTGCAGTCGAGAAACTCAAAGGAAGATTGAGCAGGCTTACCGGGATTGGCAACGGATTGAACAGCGCAAACGGAAACGGCTATCATCCTCACACGGAGACTGTCCCGGAAAAGAAAAGATCCGCACGGTCCGGAGTGTCTGTTGTAATCTGCTGTTATAACAGCGAAGATGTTTTGCCAATGACGCTCGATAAGATCTGCAGGCAAAAAGTGGGCGATGACATTGAATGGGAGATCGTAATTGTTGACAACGGTTCCACAGACAAGACGGCGGAGACAGCAAGAGAGAGTTATGAAAATACAACCTGTACGGCACAACTCAGGATCGTTAAGGAAACTGAGCCCGGATTGTCTGCCGCAAGGCTTAAGGGCCTGAGCACCGCACGATATGACTATGTGGTCTTCTGCGATGATGACAATCATCTTGATGAATCATTTGTTGAACTGGTGCATGAGATTATGAACTCAGATGAGAAGATAGGCGTGCTTGGAGGACAAAGCACCGGTCATTTTGACGGAAGTAGGCCGGAATGGTTTGATACATGGAAGAACAGTTTTGCGATTGGAAAGCAATTCCGTGAAGCAGGAGATATAACATGGAAGCGCGGTTATGTTTGGGGAGCCGCAATGGCAGTTAGAAAGAGTGCGTTAAAGAATCTGATTGACGGAGGCTTCAGGTCACTGCTCACTGACCGCAAGGGAAATGCGCTATCCGCGGGCGGCGATACTGAAATATGCTACGCTTTAAGAAATGCCGGATTGAAGATCTGGTATGATCCCCGACTGAAGTTCAGGCATCATATTTCACGCGAAAGGCTTGACTGGTCTTATCTGCGCAAGCTGTTCAGGGGTTTCGGACAGGCTTCGGCAATTCTCGATATATATCTCAGGGAAGCTTCCAGAAGATACAAAGGCCAATTTTCGGATCGCAAACCCGGTTCCAAAATGACAGAAATGAGGAGGACGATTCGAAGCCTCCGAAAAGTCCGCTACAAAAAACTTCTGAACTTCAAACGAAAGCGTGAGGGCGACAGCGACCTTCCAATGATCGAATACTGCCTTGGCAGACTGGAAGGACTGATGAGCCGCGAAGGAAATTACAACAACGGTTTAAGGTTGCTTAAAAGAACGGTCAGAAAACGGGACTTGAAGTATCTCAGCTTACCTTTTCGGGATTCTGGATCCTGTTATCCCCGTTATGATCTTCAGAAAAAACTCAACGGCGTTTCGGTTATTGTTTGTACATACAACGGCGCCTCCCGATTGGCTGAAACTATAAGACACATTGCCAAGCAGAAAGTTGATCCGCAAATTTTATGGGAAGTGATTCTCGTTGACAATGCATCTACGGATAATTCCAAGGAAGTTACGATCAATGAATGGAAGAAGCACAACTGCAACGCAAAGCTGATTGTCGTTGACCAGCCCGTGCCGGGTAAACAGCTTGCACTTGAAAAGGGATATCAGGTCTCAAATTATGAATACTGGATCACATGCGATGATGACAACTGGCTTGATGAGAACTTTGTGCAGCTGACCTATGAAATCATGAGCAGCAATCCGCACATCGGTGCTCTTGGCGGTCCAAATGAACCTCTGTGCGAAGTGAAACCTCCGGACTGGTTCAATTATTTCAAACGCGACTATGCGGGCGGTCCGCAGCCGGATGTGCACACGGGGATCGTGTCTGAAGGAAACATAACATGGAAGCGCGGGTACGTTTGGGGCGCCGGAATGATTGTGAGACGGACTGCCTGGGAGCAATTGCTTCGAGACGGATTCAGAACTTCCATGACTTGCCGCAAAGGAACAGAGCTTTCTTCCGGGGGTGACTCGGAGGCATGCTATGCTCTTGTGCTTGCCGGATGGGAGATATGGTATGATTCGAGACTGAAACTGATTCACTGCATGCCCGGCGGAAGGCTCTCATGGGATTATCTTGTGCGGCTGTTCAGAGGATTTGGAAAAGCTACAGTAGGCCTTGAACTCTACGAGAAAGCCATACAGCTCGCTCGCGCTGATGCAGATGATGAAGAGATCAACGGCAGGGACTGGAAGTACGAGTATTGGACATCGTTCAATGCTCTCAGAAAATACGGGATAAGGAAGCTTCTTTCTCTCAGACATCCTCAGGATGACAACACTGAGATCCTGATGCTCGAATTTCATCTGGAAAAGCTCAAGGAGTTGTGGAAATCCCGCAAAGAGTACGACAGAAATTTTGAAGCGCTGAAGAAGGCGCCGTGGAAGAAGGAATTCAAATATCTTAAAGCTCAGCACAGAAAGTATATTGAGAGCGAAAATGATTTCCGGTACGGATGGCCGTGGAGCGGGATCACTTACAGATCCTATAACGAAGCGCAGGACAAGACTGACCTGCCGAAGATCAGCATACTGTCTCCCTCATTCAACTCACAGGGAACAATTGAAAAGGCGATTCTCAGCGTCCTCAATCAGGGTTATCCGAATTTTGAGATGATTGTCTGCGACGGCGGCTCAACTGACGGGACCGTCGAGATCCTGAAGAAGTATCCTCAGGTAAAGTGGATCTCGGAGCCTGACAAAGGGCAGTCGGATGCCATGAATAAAGCTTTCCGCATGTCAACGGGCGACATCATCGCTTATCTGAACGTCGATGATTACTTTCAAAGAGGAGCCTTCTTTGAAGTTGCAAGGAAGTTTAAGGAGAATCCGGAAGCGAATATGCTTATAAGCAACCTGTTCTTCGAATTCTCAAACCATACTTTCACACGTGTGCCTGAAAGAGAGTATAAGAAGATCATGCTCCCGTTCAGGTATATGTTTCCGATAAATCCTGTCAGCTATTTCTATAAGAGACGAGTTCAGGATGAGATAGGCCCGTTCCCGCTTGACAACCATTTCACAATGGATTACTGGTTCTTGCTGAAAGCTTATCAGAATTTCAGCATAGTGCAAACTGATTATCACCTCGGCACATTCTGCATGAACGGTTACAACAAAACCTCAAATGCAGACAACAGAAAGAATACGCATATCAGGGTAATGTATCACTGCTGGCATTATGACAGGAAGATGCTTCCGTATTATATGTACAACTACTACAAGCATTTCTACTATGACACAAAGCCCTGGAACCTGAAGTCAGTTTGGCATAAGGTAAGAAGGCAGCTGAAGAGGATATACTCTGTCCTGACACTCAGCAAGAATAAATACTATTCGTCGAGGCTGTACGAACTTGGAAGATACCGTTATTATGAAAAGAAGAGATTGAGATCAATCTTCTGGACAGCTTCATCATTCATAATGTATCCGAAATCGATCAAGAGTTCGGAAAGGTGGAATGTTTTCCTACCGGCATTATTTGGCCTGAAGTACAGCGAAAAGCTAAAGGACGCATACAGATTTCTCGCATATCCTCCCGGCATGTCGCTTGCTCACAAGCTTACCTATTACGGAAGCGAATACCGTAAGTCAGGGAAATCTCTTAAAGGCAGGTCATTACTAATGCTTGCATTCATCGCATCACCTGCACACTTTTTCAGAAATGACGGAACAGGATCTCATCCAAAGGGCAAGCCGGGTTCACTTAAGCAGAAGTCAGGGATGTACTTTGACAAGGCCGGTTATTATTATCATAACAAAAAACGCTTCAACTCACTGATCTGGGTTCTGATGTCACTTGCCGTTTATCCAGTATCTTCAACGCAAAGGTCAAGAAGAACTCTTCTTGCCTATTCCCTATTCGGAGAAAACTTCATAAGCGAGGCAAACATCATCAAACATCTTTACAAAGATGACAAGCAGTATGATTTTGCTTACAAGCTTAACTACTACGGAAAGAAGCAGACAGAAGAGGGTAGAAAGGCTTATGGCAAGGCACTTCTGATTGCAACTTACCTGATGTCTCCAAAATACTTTAAGGAAAGAGGCAAACACGAAAGCGGAAAGGTGATCGTCTCAAAGCAGAGTCAGAGCAGGGTCATCAGACCGGTTTCAAACATACTGGACGACATCACCCCGGGCGGACAATTGAGAGAAGGGGTCGAATCAGTGTCAAGTAAACTCGAAGGCACTCTTGGCGACAAGCTGAGTATGTTAAGATTCAAGATTCAGCAATCCTACGACTTCTTCCGCTACCGAAAATTCAAAGCGAAATCAAAATTCCTGTATGCCGACGCGCAGGATTTCTATTATGCCGGGAAAAAGTCGAAAGTGCCGGGACCGCTTATTTCGTCTTTTCTGTTCTATCCTCCATCTTTGCTGAACAGGAATAAGTGGAGCCTGCTTATGAACTCCCTGCTCAGCGATTCAACACTCACAAAGATCAAGCGCTCCGTAAAGGGACGAAAACCGTAAAGCCTGCGGATGCAAAGCGCAAAGCACACCGGAACCGCATCTTGAAAAAAGGCATCAGTATAATCGTCTGCTGTTATAACAGCTCGGATGTTATTGAGAACACTCTTCTCAGTCTATGCAATCAGAGAACGGATGCCGGAACCGGCATTGAGATACTGCTGATAGACAATGCATCATCTGACAGCACATCGGCGCTTGCAGAAAAATTCTTAACTGCAAACTATCCTAAATCGAGTTACAGAGTAATTCAGGAAAGTCGTCAGGGACTTGCATTTGCACGTGAACGGGGATTCAGGGAAGCAGTTTATGAGTATGCGGTTCTTTGTGATGATGACAACCGTCTATCGCCGGACTATTGCCAAAGGGCATTTGAGCTCATGGAATCCGTTGAGAGATTTGCGGCCGCGGGCGGATACGGAAATGCTGTTTCGAGTGTCCCCTTCCCTGCCTGGTTTGAGAAATTCAGGAAGAGCTATTCAACAGGCGATCAGGCGGAATCAAAAGGAGATGTAACCTCTTCTTCAGGATATGTGTGGGGAGCGGGCATGGTGCTTAGATTGCCGGCAATCCGTGAGTTGTATTCAAAAGGATTCAAATCACTCCTGAGCGACAGGAAAGGCGAGGCGCTTTCATCAGGCGGCGACGTTGAATTGTGTTACGCTCTGAGACTGAGCGGATACAGAATATATTACGAACCTTCGCTTGTATTCGACCACTTCCTGAAGCCGACAAGACTGAAATGGAAGTATCTCAGAAAACTTTACAGGGGATTCGGCAGGCAGAAGCCGTTGCTCGAACCATACATAGCCGCATACAACGGCGAAGCAGAGATCAGGAAAAGGTCATGGATAAGCGAAGCACTCCTGCTTGTAAGAAGATTAAGAAGCTACGGCGGCACAAACATCAAGGCATTTGCAGGAAGGTCCGAGGGCAGTGAGGATATTCTGAAAATGGAAAAGACTCTCGGAAGGCTGGAACAACTCGTAAGCATGAAGAAGGAGTATGAAAGAAACTTTGAGAAGATAATTTCGGCAGAGTGGATAACTTCGGAGATAAGGAACAAATAAGCCATGAGTGAAGGACCGCTTGTAAGCGTAATTACAACCGTAAGAAATGCCGAGAAGTATATAGGCACGGCTGTGAAGAGCATCCTTAGCCAGACTTACGAAAATCTTGAATACATAATTGTTGACGACGGCTCAGATGATTCAACGGGCAGGATACTTAACTCATTTGAATCCGACCGGAGAGTCAGGCTGATCAGGTTTTCAGCAAACATCGGAAGAGTTGCTTCGCAGAACAAGGCTCTCGGAAGTGTAAGAGGTAAATACATAGCTCTTCATGATGCTGACGATATCTCTATGCCGGACAGAATTGCAAGGCAGGTGGAATTTATGGAGAGCAACATTGATCATGCAATTGCAGGCACAAACATAATTGAGATTGACAGCCGGTCTGAAGAGACGGCGCGGACTGCAAAGCCGGAACTGAATGATGACCTTCAGTTCATCATGATGTTCAAATGCACTCTCTCAAATCCTTCCACAATGTTCAGGAGCGACATAGTTCTGGAGAAAGGCCTTCATTATGAGGACAGGTTCATTCACGCCGAGGACTTTGGGTTTATCAGCCGGCTTATCAGATTCGGTAAAGCCCACAACATTCAGGACTATCTTCTGAAATACAGAAGGCACGAAGATAACAACAGCAAGGTCAATTTCCGCCAGCTTGATGCATCCAGTATTGAGATAGCAAGACAGAATCTGGCAATGCTCGGCACAGACGTGGACTCCGAAACAGTCCGAAGGCTCCGGTCCTTGCTTTCATCGAAAGGCATTTCATCCGGCCACATTACCGGAGACATTTCAGCACTGCTCGACATCATCGAACTTTTCATAAAAAAACACAAACCTTCATCAAAACTCGTAATTCTCGAATTGCTTGACCGAATGCCCGTTTGGCTGGGCAGGAAGAACCTCCTTCTGAAGCCCGGTTCGAGGGCAGTAAACAACCGGATCAGGAAACTGAAGAGAGTTTTGGCGGATGACGGAGAGAAATGACCAATAGGGCCGGTTTTTGAAGGCTTTTCATGAGTCAAACCTCAAAAATATTCTTTATCCGTAACTTAAAAATCGCTAACTTGGCATCGATTCCGATCATTTAATTCAACACAAAGCAGATTGTCCGGATTGGCTGAAAGCAGAGGTCCACTGCTCAAGTCTGAGGCATTGGGAAAAGGCAAACTGGTGTCTGTCATTATCCCGTTTTTCAACAGGCTTGACCTGCTGATGTCAGCGCTGAGGTCGGTTGTAGCACAGTCATACCGGCCGATAGAGTTGATACTTGTTGATGATCTTTCATCCGAGCAGTTTGATCTGAAGTTTGTTGATTCTTTCATGGCGCCGGACTTCAGGATAAAGCTGATACGAAACAAGAAGAATCTCGGACCAGGCCTCTCGAGAGAAGCCGGAAGACAGATCGCAAAGGGAGATTTCATTGCATATCTTGACTCCGATGATTACTACCACAGGGATTTTCTCAGAAAACTGATCTCAAAGCTTGAATCAGTACCGGAAGCAGGTATGGCCTACAGCAAGACTTTGCTTATCAGGTCAACAGGAAATTACCTGAGGAATAAGAATGAATTGGGATTCGGCAACATTATTCCGGTGATCTTTGATGTTCACGGAAGGCCGTGGGCAACCAGTTCGTGCGTTTGGAGAAGAAGCATGGTAAACAAGATTGGCCCCTGGTCTACAGCAAGGATGTGGGAAGACTATGAATACGATGTAAGGGCTGCGATCTGCAACAACAGGATCGAGCATGTTCCCGAGATTCTGTTCTACATGAATATGGAGTCGAAACAGAAGATCTCCATGGTGAAGAATACGAAGGCAATGATCTCGGAAAAGGCAAGGTCAATACTAAGCATTGCAAGGCACCTCAGAAAGTCCTCGTACTACAATGACCCTGAGATAAGGAAGAGGATCGTGTATTATCTTCTGACTTCATGCGCTGCGCTTTCTGATTACAGTTCAGGCAAGACTGAAATAAAAGACCTTTTCAAGGAGTATTACATTTGGAAAGGAACAAATCTCTCGGTATTCGGCGTGATGACATCTGTTGCTCCTTCAAAACTAAATTCCAAGCTATTCAGAAAAATTCGACAATTTTCCTAAACTCAATCGCGGGGAACCTGTTACAACTATTTTGAGCTCCAAAGCGTTAGTCTGCATGAACCGGACAAAAGGGTTCTCCCGTTAGCAAATATTGCCGAACTAATCTATAGTATGAAGAGAGCAGCATTGTTGTTACTGATCAGTCTTCTGCCGAGTTTTGCTTCAGCGCAGAATTTCAACTGGATCACTCCAAACAAGACTTATCTTAAGATTTACATTGCCGATGACGGAATGTACAGGCTCAAAAAGTCTGACTTTACTTCCGCCGGAGTCACAACATCATTCGATCCGAGGACTCTCAAGATGTATGGCATGGGTGTTCAGTTGCCTGTATATTTTCAGGGTGAGCAGGACGGAGTTTTCAATGACAACGACTACATAGATTTTTTCGGAAAAAGAAACTACGGCGGCGAAACCATCTCCAGGAACGCCTCGAACGGAGTTGCTTACACTACAAACGAGTACTACAATCCTTATTCCGATACCAACGTTTACTGGATAGACTGGGGCGGAGCAAACGGTATCCGCATAAAGGATTACAACTATCCCGTGTCCGGACAATTCACGCCGCAATACATAACGGACCTGATGCACTTCGAAACCGATCAGATCTATTCTCTTGGCGAGAACAGCGGCTCATCTGACTTCCGTTATCTCACAACCGAGAAGTTTATGGGTGAAGGATGGTACTGGACACTGCTGTACAACGGCCAAAGCGTCAGCAAAGTATTCGATCTTCCTCAATTGCTTGCAGGTTCAGGAGCAAGCGCATCGCTGAGGGTGTTTGCTTATCCGCAAAACAGAAGCACAACAATTCAGAATGAGCATTCGCTTGAGCTGACCGTTAACGGCGTTGCAGTTGATACTCTCATTTCGAGCGGCTTCCAGAGGTTTGATACAACCGTCAGTTTCCCATCCTCATTGCTCACGGGAACACAGAACAACATTACAATAAGATACTTGTCGGCGCAGGGTTTTGGAGGGGCAGTTTACTTTGACCTGTTCGAACTCGGTTATCCCAAGGCTTTCAGATTCTCCGAGAACAGGTACTCGGTTTCACTTGGGCTTTCTGATACGACCGCGAGGAATTTCAAAGTCTCCGGATTCAATTCCGGCAATCAGGTTTTCATTTATGACGCTGTCAACAACCTCAGGATCACAGGCAACACGGTCTCTGCCGACACTCTGAAATTCTCCGCCAGGCAGAACGCGCGGTTTGAAATTTATAACGACACAATCCGGAAGTCTCCCGTAAGGATAAAGTCCCGGCAGGTACCGGATCTTGTTTCTTCAAGCAACGGCGCGGATTACCTGATTGTTTACAACCGGCTGTTTGAATCACAGGCAGAGCAGCTGCGGACTTACAGGCAGTCTTCGGACGGATTCAGATCCTTCAAAGCGGAGATCGAAGACATATACGACATTTTCGGTTACGGGCTGGAAGGCCCGTTGGCACTAAGGTATTTTGTCAAACATGTTTACGATAACTGGCAACAGCCTAAGGTTGGCTATCTGACTCTGTTCGGCAGAGGATCACTTGATCCGAAACAGAATAAATCAAATTCCTCATTTTATCAGAATCTCGTTCCTGTTTACGGAAATCCTCCTTCAGACGGTTACTTCGTAAACTTCAACATGGGCACGTTCTTTTACTACAATCAGGTTGCTGTCGGAAGAATACCTGCTTTCTACACGGCAGAAGCTCAGACAATGGTTGAAAAGGTCATTGCTTATGAGAGTGAACCCCGCGGCGACTGGAACAAGACCTTCACTTTCATTACCGGAGGAGGAACGCCTTACGAGCAATATTACCATCAGCAAAAATCAAACTTTGAAGCATTTGTATATGTAGAACCTCCTGCACTTTCATCCTATGCCGCAAAGGTTTACAGAACAGACACTTCAGGTACGGTCACGTTCAATTATGCCGATTCTATCCGCAAGACTATTGACAGGGGTACTTTGTTTGTGAATTTCAGGGGTCATGCCGGAAGCCATGACTGGGAAGTTGGCATGAGCGATCCGGATGTACTGCAAAACGGCAACAAGCTTCCGATCATTCTGAGCCTCACATGTTTCACGGGAGAAAGTTCATTCGGCGACTTCCGCGGCTTTGGCGAGAAGTTTGTTTATCTTCAAAACAAAGGTGCAATCGGATTCGTAGGCACCACCGGCTGGAGTTTCGGAGATATCGGAAACACATACGGAACATACATACTTCAGTCTGTTAAGAGAGACTCTATCAGAAGGCTTGGAGACCTGACAAGGATAGCGGGCAAGAGCATGAGAGGAGACTCGACTTCGTTTTCAACAACACATACCGTGAACTGTTACGGACTGCTTGGCGATCCGGCCGCAAAGCTGAGAATGCCAAAGGTTCCCGAGTTTGACATCAGGCAATCCGATTTCAGGCTCGCATCGGAAACAGTGATGCCGGGTGAGAGGCAGACTCTGACAATCACACCGAAGAATTTCGGGCTTTATGCTGACACGTGTGTTATCAGGTTTGAACTCAGGACAAGCGGTTCGCTGGTTCTGTCAAAGGACACCGTTTACAGGGGCTTCAAGTACCGCGATACGATAATTTACTCTTTTCCTGTAGACTCATCTGACATTTACACAATGACCGTAACGCTTGACAGGAACAACCGGTACAATGAAGAAGATGAGACAAACAATTCGGCTACAATAACCATACCCGTCAAGACCACTGTATTTCAGGCACTCGGCCCTGTAAACAATTCGGTTGTTTACGGCGACTCTGTTGAGATCTCCGGACTGAATCCCAATCTTCCGCCGGGGTCATCGCTGAGAGTGTTTGCCGAACTGGATACTTCCATAAACTTCAATTCTCCGGTGAAGCAAACTTTTGTGAACAACTCTCCGACAGGGCATTCAACGAAATTCAGGACAGCCCTGCAATTCAAGGTAAACGGTACGCTTTACCACTGGAGAACTTCCTCGATAGTCAACGGCGATTCATCGGGCTGGTCCTCACATCAAACTTTCATTTATTCCGGCCCGCTGTCAGCAGGCATTACAAAGACTCAATCAGAAGAGGACAGGTTCATAAATGCTCAGATAAATGCAAGCATTGTGAAGACAAAGAAAGTTCAGTTTCCGCAAAAAGACCTGTTCAACGCAGTGAGCACTGATAACGGAATCATGCTCGCTGAAAAACCGGCAGGGCTTTATGTCAGGTCATACGGCAGTAATGGAGAGGAGGCATCATATTTCAGTGTTGCAGACAACAACGTTTACATTGACGGCGGAGAGAATGCCGGGCTCAATGTCCTTAAGGTGAAAAGGCTGACGGGAGAAGTTCAGCAGTTTCTCAATCTCAAGTTCACTTCAAATTCCTCATCAGATTCTCTGCTGAACTATCTGAATACCTTTGACTCAACACATTACCTAATGCTCCTTAATGCTGCTTACTTCCCGGGAGGAACGTATCTATCAGCCGCAGTAAGAAGCAAGCTGAGAGAGTTTGGAAGCACTAAGTGTGATTCAATAGGATTGATCTCATATTTCCACACATGGAGTTTCATAGGTTATCTTGGAGCTCCGCAGAGCGAAGTCTCGGAGATGTTTGATCCTTGCTGCAGGCCTGCTCCTCATTGCGTGAGCTGTAACCACTGGACAGAGTCAATCAGCCAGAAGTCAGTAACCGTCAGGAAGCAGTCAGGAACTGTGCAGAACATAGTGGGGCCCGCAAGCTCTTGGACAGATTTTTCATGGGATCAAACTCTTCCGCCAAACACTGCGATCACTTTCGACGTAATAGGTTTGAAACCGGACGGAACCGACAGCCTGCTTATGCAGGGTCTCAGTAATAATAAATTCAATCAGCTCTCGCAGATCAATGCGGCTGAATTTCCGAGACTGAACCTTGTAGCCAATCTGATCATAGACAATTCTTCAAACGGCTCATCTCCCGTTCTAAAAGGACTCTTTGTCAACTTCGCTCCCGCGGCAGAACTGCTAATCGAACGGAGTTCGCTTGTTGTCGGGAATCAGGACAGGAAAGACAACCTCACTTCATTCAGTTTCAGATTCAGCAATGCCGGATATGTTTTCATAAATCAGACCGCTGTTGAAGTTTTCCGCAATGTAATATCTGACACAAGCAGGATCCTGGGAGACACGGTCAGGAGAATTCTGAAGATGGACAGCTCAATGACCTATACGGGGAATTTTTCTGACAATGCCGGTTCTGCTGTTACAAAGTACATCTTCAGAGTCATGCCTGTAAGCTCGTCAGGAGAGTTCTATCTTTACAACAACACAGCCGAATTTTCAACGGGGACAATTGCAAACAGGGAGTTTCAGAACAGCTATGCACTTCTAATTGACGGAAAGGAAATTAAAGGCGGCGAGATAGTCGAAGCAACTCCTGTGGCAAGGCTTGTCCGCAGACAGACCGGAGAGCCGGAAGAAACCGATGGCCTAACGTCTCTGAGAGTTTTTGTAAACGGAAATGAAGTGAATCTGTCTGACGAACTGCAGAGAAACGGCGGTGACAGCAGAAACATTCTGCGCAACGTAAATTCGGGCACGGGCGATGTAGCTTCTTTCTCCCCGAAACTGAATGAAGGCAAAAATAAGATCAGCATATTGTTGACTACGGGCATGGATACGGATTCGCTTGTTTATGATGTAACAGCGTCGGGCTTAGGTGATGATGTCGAGCTTCAGAATTATCCGAATCCGATGCGTGAAAAAACCTCGTTCATGTTCAGCATTGGAGATTTTTTTTTTAATTAGAAGGCGTAGATATTGATCTACACAACATCGGGCAGGACGATCAGAAAGATTCCGTTTACAATTCAGCCCGGGCTGAATATTATTGACTGGGACGGCAGGGATGACGACGGTGACAATGTTGCAAACGGAACATATCTTTACAAGCTTGTTTCAAGGGAAAGCGATAACAGGTTTGCTGAAACAAGGAAGCTTGTAGTACTTCGTTAACAAATCAAATTAAAACGGCAATACCATATGCGAAAAGTCCTAATGTCGGCAATTCTTCTTCTTGTTTCCGGCGTATCATCGTTTGCACAGACGAATTACAACTGGATCACTCCAAACAAGACATATCTGAAAGTCTATGTAGCGCAGGACGGTATGTACAGGATCGACAGAAACGATTTCTCCAATGCAGGAATCAACCCTGCAACAGTTGATCCGAGGACTGTAAAACTGATGTACAAAGGCTCTGAAGTTCCGGTCTATTTCAGCGGGCAGCAGGACGGGACTTTTGATCCGGGCGACTACCTCGATTTCTTTGGCACAAGGAATTACGGCGGTCCCGCAAAGGTCTATGACCATCTGAACAATTTGTCTTACACGCTCAACGAGTATTTCAATCCTTATTCAGACACAAGCATTTACTGGCTTGACTGGGGCGGCGCAAACGGACAGCGGTACCAGGACTTTAACTATACATCCCCTACTCCGTATTCGTCTTCTTCATTTACGGACTATGTTCATCTTGAAAAGGACTACTACTACACTCAGG
>DAIQRO010000030.1:1196-4236 GCA_036786155.1 Bacteroidota bacterium | reverse complement strand
TTTCAGCGCGTCTGATTACCGCTTCCTGACCACCGAAAAGTACAGAGCGGAAGGCTGGATGTGGAGCCAGCTGAGCAACGGTGTTACCCTCAGCGAATCGTTCACTCTCCCGATGCTCAGCAGCACTGTGCAGAATGCCACCTTCAGAGTGCTTTGCTATCCGACACAGCGAAACACCTCCGTAACAAATGAGCATACCGTAGAGCTGAGGGTGAATAACAACCTCATTGCAACTATACAGGCCAATGATGCAAACAGGATAGATTCAACCGTCACATTCTCAAGCTCATTGCTCACATCGGGCAGTAATACGGTATCACTGAGATATACTCATGTCGCAGGATTTACAAGTTACATGCACGTTGACCTTATGCAGATCGGCTATCCCAGAAAGTTTGCGCTTTCATCATCAGCAATCGATGCATCGCTTACGGGCAGTGATACTACATCCAAACGCTTTTCTGTTTCCGGCGGATCAAACGTTCTTCCGGCAAACATTTATGATGTAAAGAATTTTAAGAGAATTAGCTCGAGCTCATTCTCAGCAGATACATTGAAATTTACCGCAAACGGCAATGCGAGGATTGTGGCCGTAAACAACAACATCACTCTCAAACCGCTGAGGATAAAACAAAGGTCGGTTCCGGACCTTGCATCAACCACTAACGGCGCGGATTATCTCATCATCTACAACAAGCTGTTCGAAACTCAGGCGGAACAGCTCAGGGCTTACAGGCAAACCCGCGACAGCTTCAGGTCATTCAAGGCTGAAGTTGAGGACATCTATGATATTTTCGGATATGGTTTCGAAAGTCCTGAGCCGATAAGGTATTTCACCAAGCATGTTTATGACAACTGGCAGCTTCCCAAGATGAGCTATATCTGTCTGTTCGGAAGAGGCACTTTCGATCCGAAGAAGAATCTCTCGACTTCAACATACACGAGGAATTTTATCCCCGTTTACGGTTACCCTCCCTCAGACGGTTACTATGCGAATTTCAATATAGGCACATTCTGCTATTACGACATGGTTGCAATTGGAAGGATCCCTGTTTACACAACTTCGGAAGCACAGAACGTGGTTGACAAGATCATAACTTACGAAGCTCAGCCGGTAGAGCCCTGGGTAAAGAACTTCATATACATGACCGGAGGAGGAACTCTGACAGAGCAGATTTCTCATCAGACCAAATCCAATGTTGACATAGTTTCGTTCATAAATCCTGCGCCGATCTCCGGAGATGCCGTGAAGGTTTACAGGACTGATTCGTCCGGTTACCTGTCTTACAATGTGAAGGATTCAACGATCAATTCATTTAACCGCGGCGCAACATTCGCAAACTACCGGGGACATGCGGGAAGCCATGACTGGGAGATCACTCTTGATGATGCAAATGCTCTATCGAATGAAACAAGACTTCCGCTTGTTTTGAGTCTGACATGTTTTACCGGAGAGAACGCAATTGCCAACTACAGAGGTTTTGGCGAACAGTTCACATATCTGCCGGGAAAGGGTTCGATCGGCTTTGTCGGCACAACGGGCTGGAGCTACGCGCAGAACGGAAATGATTTCGGATCTTACATCACAACATCATTGAGGAATGATACAAACAGACGCACAGGAAAGATCACGCAGTATGCCCACAAGGTCATGAGCAGGGATTCGATCTCATTCAACGTAAGGCATACGCTTAACTGCTATTCGCTCCTTGGCGATCCCGCCGCAGAGCTTAAGCTTCCCAAGAGACCTGAATACGCCGTCACGAATTCCGATTATGCCATATCAAACAGTTTTCCGACTGTAGGCGAATATGTTACACTGACCATTTTCCCAAAGAACCTGGGATTGTTTTCCGATTCCACAAAGGTCCGCTTTCAGCTGAAGAAGGACGATTTGAATTACAAATCACATGATGAGGTCATAAGGAATTTTGCATTCCTCGACACTTTAAGCTACACTTTTCAGATTGACTCTCTTGCCTCGTACGATGTACAGGTGACGCTTGATCAGGATAACTGGACTCCTCTTGAAGACAAGTCAAACAACTCGATAACCGTAAATCTTCCGGTAAAGAACAAGGCATTCGTACCGCTGAAGCCGGTTGCCAATGCAGTGATAAATACAGACAGCGTTACATTTACAGGGCTGAATCCGAGAGTGGCAAGCTCGGGAAACAGCATTAAACTCATAGTCCAGGTTGACACGAATTCTTCGTTCAACTCCCCTGCACTGAAAACATTCAACACGACTTCAGTAACCGGAGTGGCCACTTCGTTCAGATCAATTGTGCCTGTAAGAAGCAACAGCACGCTTCACTACTGGAGAACAAATGCGGTGATCAATGGCGACAGCACCGGATGGTCGGGAGTTCAGCATTTCATCTACAAGTTACCCGCATACAGCTCTGCAAGCAAGAGCGGCAGTCACGAGAGTGTTCCGGAGAGTGTTCAGATTGAGAAGTCGAAGAGCGCACAATTCCCTCAGGGAGACATGACGAATGCAACATTTAACGGTTCAGGTGTTACACTGTCATCAGTGCCTGCAACGCTCTTTATCAGATCATACGGCAGTAACGCAGAAGAAGCTTCCTACTTCAGCATCGGAAACAGAAACGTTTATATTGACGGCGGCAAGAACACAGGACTGAATCTTCTGAAAGTAAAGAAGCTGACGGGTTCAATACTTGAATTCAAGAATCTGAAGATGAACACTGCCAGCTCATCGGATTCGCTGGTCAACTTCCTGAACACATACGATTCAACGCATTACCTGATGCTTTTGAATGCTGCATATTTTGCAGGCGGTCAGTACCTCAGCACTAATGCAAAGACAAAGCTCCGCACTTTCGGAAGCATATACTGCGATTCTATTGGACTCATGTCTTATTTCCACACGTGGAGTCTCATCGGATGGCTGGGAGCCTCGCAATCACAGGCCTCTGAGATGTTTGATCCATGCTGCAGGCCAGCACCGCATTGCGTAAGCTGTGACCACTGGGGTGTGTCAAACAGCGTTTTGGATGTGAGTTTCAAGAAGACA
>DAIQRO010000030.1:0-1186 GCA_036786155.1 Bacteroidota bacterium | reverse complement strand
ATCCGCAATCATCAACAACATAGTCGGTCCTGCGCGGCAATGGAACAATTTCTCCTGGTCTCAGACACTTGCGCCCAACAGCAGTGTCAAGTTTGATGTGTACGGAATAGACGCGGCAGACAATCAGCAGTATCTCCTCTTTTCAGATGTGACTTCAAACGATTTTGCAGATCTCAGTTTTGTGAATTCAATCCGCTATCCGAGATTGAATCTGGTTGCAAAGCTTAATCTTGACACAGTTACCGGAAACGCCGCACCTGTGCTTAATCAGATATCTGTGGACTACATACCGGCATCCGAGTTTGCCTGGGATATCAATAACCTTACCCTGCAATCAACATATAAGGTAGGAGACGAGCTGAAGTTTACAACCAATATTCACAACGTTGGTTATGCAGACATCAGCGGCTACATTGTCAATGTATATAAAAAATCGGCAAGTGTTCCGAATCTCATTTACTCTGATACCACACAGTATGCTCTCACTCCCGGAGCATCGGCAATACTGTCGAAGAAATTTCAGATCCCTTATTACAGAGACAGTATGAATGCCATAGTTCAGTTGAGACTTTACGACAAGCATAACGAGTTCTACACATTCAATAACGACATTGTCATTCCCTTATACAGTGCAAGGCTTTACAAGCCTGTCAACATCACCGTTTACAGCGACGGGTCCGTTCTGCGGACAGGTGACTATGTGAGCAAGAATCCGGAACTCCGGGTTGAATCCGAACTTGAAGGCGGTGATGCTGCGATCGGCTATGACACAGGGCGTGTCTCGGTAATTCTCAACGGCAGGCAATTGCCGTATGATGTAAGCAATCCGGTCATTGCGAGAAAGTCGGAAAAGGATTCCGGTCCCGAAGCTCTGGCTCAGAATCCCGGCGGCAAATATATATTCAGGCCTGTTCTTGAAAACGGAAGACACGAACTTGCTGTGATCGTGAGGCAGGACGAATTCGACGCGGATACGGCGTATTTTGAAGTCTTAGTTTCTGATAACTTCGGAGTTATCGATCTTTACAACTATCCGAATCCGATGAAAGGTGAGACCAGCTTCATGTTTACATTGGCAGGTTCAGACAATCCTGATAACGTAAAGATACGCATCTACACCGTTGGTGGAAGACTCATAAAGGAAATTGTAGCACCGGCTATCATCGGCAGCAATTCGATAGTGTGG
>DAIQRO010000232.1:1113-4338 GCA_036786155.1 Bacteroidota bacterium | reverse complement strand
GCAGATGCATTTCATATCACCGAACCGGCTCCGGAGGGAGAAGGAGTAGGAAGAGCCATAAAGCTCGCCATTCAGAATTCCGGACTTACGGTCAATGATATTGATGTCATAAATGCACACGGTACATCAACTCATTACAACGACAAGAACGAATCATTGGCGATCAAGAACATTTTCGGCGAGCAGGCTTATAATGTTCCCGTTCATTCGATCAAATCCATGATCGGACATTTGCTTGGCGCTGCCGGCGCAATTGAGGCCATTGCCTCAGTCCTTACAATCAGGGATGGAATAATACCGCCAACGATAAATTATGAAGAGAAAGATCCTGAATGTGATCTTAGTTACGTTGTTAATGAAGCGATGAAGAAGGATGTAAAGACAGTTCTTTCGGAGAATTCCGGATTCGGCGGCCACAATACGGCACTTGTTTTTAGAAAATACGAAGAGTAATCAAACACGTACGCTCAAACCACCAGATGCTCGAAAAGCTCAGGCGAAAACTTCTCAAATTATTACCCAAAAGAAGAGACAAGCATGAAGAAGACTTGCAGTCAGACAAACTGCAGTTTGCTTACTTCGACTTCAATGATTTTCAGCAGGCAATTCATTACAAGATCATTGACAGAAATTACTTCATTACTGCTCTCACTCACAGGTCGTTTCTCAAGATCAAGAGCAATCCGCAGAGCATCGGCATAATTTCAAACGAAAGGCTTGAATTTCTCGGCGATGCCGTTCTTGATCTCGTTGTGGCAGAGTATCTTTACAAGAACTTTCCGCTTAATGAGGAAGGAGATCTAACGAAGTTCCGCTCGATCCTTGTGAACAAGAAATTTCTTGCAGAACGTGCAAAGAACCTGGGCCTGCAGAAGTTCCTTCTCGCTTCTTTCACGGCAAAGAGGTCTATTGATGAGGGCTATGACACAATTCTGTCCGACGCATACGAAGCCCTTGTAGGTGCAGTTTTTATGGATTCCGGTTATGAGTCTGCAAAGGAATTTCTGAATGAAGAGATATTCAAAAAACTGGATGTAAAATGGCTTAACCAGTTTGACGAGAACCATAAAAGCAGATTCCTTGAGTATGTTCAGGCACATACTGACTTCATTCCCGAATACATGGTAATTAAGGAAGAAGGCCCCGAGCATAATAAGCTGTTCACGGTTGAAGTTTCCGTTAACAAGCGAAGCCTTGGAATAGGAAAGGGAAAGTCAAAGAAACAGGCTGAGCAGGAAGCCGCAAAGAATGCCATGAACCACCTTGACGTTCTTGAAGGCATGGGCCTCACAAAACGCAAAACCGTAGCCTGAGCATTTGAACATTGACAATACAACCCGTCAGCAATATATTTGCGGTAATTACAAACTTAATGGAGGTTGATATATAGACGACGTTCTGTACGCATTTAAAAACGAGAAGTCTCTGTGTATCAACATATAAAGAAAGGCCATTTTAAAAGATCGGGAAGTATCTTTCTGAGATGGCCTTTTTCATTTGTGCGAAATTTTTATGGATTTCGATTGTTTGGTGAATATCCCTGATGACAATTAACCTCAAATCAATTATGCATTCCAGGAACATATCCCGATCGCTTCCGTCAATCATCACTTTGTTATTCATTTTTCTGATTGCAATCCCCTTTTCTGCTAGTTCCCAGGAAAATAAGAAGTCCGATGAACAAGCTCCCGATTTCAAAGTGATCGGGGCTAACGATTCTTATGTTGAGATTGAATACCGTCCGAAGTTTTCAGATCAGATCAACTTCCGTAACAAGATCTCTGAAACCTCAAAGCGCGGAGCTCCCGATGTCGGGTTGCGGTCTTTCCCTCTCATACTACCCGGCAAAACAGGCAACAGGCTTGAGATCATTGACTCACGTTTTGAAGAGTTTCCGAACGGCGACATAAAGCCCGTTCCACGTTATGCCAAGGACCAGGCAGGCAAGTTTGATTCGCCCGTATATGAAGGCGATCCGCAAATCTACTCGAGGTCTGAATTCTATCCGCTTTCAGCAGGTGAAGTAAACTTTGCAGGTTCGGTCAGGAACAAGTATGTTGGTTATGCCAATGTGTACCCTGTTCAGTTCAATCCGGCAACAGGCGTAGTAAGGAAATATTCTTTCATCAGATTCAGAGTCGTATTTGGCAGTTCACCGCTTTACGGAAGGAAAGCCCTTTCTCCCGAAGAGAGATCATTCTCGTCAGGTTTCGGCATCAACTCCTCATCTGCAGCCGGCTGGTCCACGCAGGAATTTGAAAGTCTTCGTGACCTTCCGTTGGCCAACAGCATTTTTGCAAACGGAAATTTCCACAAGATCGAAGTAAAGGAAACGGGCATTTTCAAACTGGACAGAAATTACCTCAGGAATGCCGGAGTGGATGTGGACAACCTTGATCCGAGAACTATAAAGATTTACGGCAACGACGGAAGCGAACTTGCCTACGACAATCAGGTTGCAACGCCTGTTGATCCAGTTGAAAACAGGATCTTTGTTGCAGGTGAAAGTGACGGCGATTTCAATGACGGAGACTATGTGCTCTTCTATGGAAAGGGAACAAACTCGTGGACTTACGACACGCTTGCAAGAACCTGGCTAAAGCAGATCAATCATTTCTCAGTTTCCAACTATTACTGGCTCACTTATGGAGGTGCGAACGGGCTCAGGATGCAGATATCAAATTCATCCAACACTTCCGGTCTTCAGCCGCTTCCCTATTTCTCGGAAAAGTTCTTTGAAGAACCTGAAGTGAACAACCTCGGTTCGACGGGATATCTTTGGGTCAGCCAGAGCATTAGTGTGAACCAGTCATTCTCATTCAACCGTGAGCTGAAGGGATACATAGACGGATCGGATGTTAATGTCAGATTCAGGTTCGGCAACGGTTCATTCTTCCCGGAGATTTGGAGGCTGGAAGATCTGAGTTCGGGATTTCAGGTGAATCAGTATGTACAGCCGCTGTCGAGCATCTTTACGCACATAATAATTTCTTACCTTAACGATAACAGATACGGGGTTTCCTATTCACTCAATCCCGGAAAGAGAAACATTGACTTCAGAGCGTCTCTTCCCTCTTCAGCCGGAAACTCTTCCAATGTCATCGGGTACTATGATTTTCTTGAGGTCCTGTACAAGAGGGAATTCAAAGCTGACAATAACCTTCTGAGCTTCACGTCTCCCGACACATCGGGCACTTTGCTCTATGTGATTTCCGGATTCACATC
>DAIQRO010000232.1:566-1103 GCA_036786155.1 Bacteroidota bacterium | reverse complement strand
CCAATGATGTGAACATCTTCGAAGTGACAAATCATTCTTCTCCTTCGATCATAAATCCGGTTCAGCTCGGAAACGGCACAGTTAGGTTTGAAGCACAAAATTCGATTTCATCTCCAAGGCAATATGTAGCGAGCGCCGGCAATTTCAAGACTCCGTCGGCAATATCAGGAAGGATTGACAATCAGAATCTCAAAGGTGATCTTGCTTCCGGAGCATCATTCATAGTAGTCACTCCAAAAGAATTTTTGAGCGCGGCAAACAGGCTCAAAGCTCAGAGAGAAAAGCCCGGACCGGATTATCTGAAGACGGCCGTTGTGGAGGTCAGCAAGATATACAATGAGTTTGCATCCGGCCTGGAAGACCCGGTGGCAATCAGAAACTTCCTGAAATATGCTTACAACAACTGGACAGAAAGGCCCGTGTATGTGTTGTTCTTCGGTGACGGAAGTTACGATAACAAGAACAATTATTCTCTATAAAATGCCAATGTCAAGAAATGTCTGACGCAAATTAAAAAGAATACAGACAATACAGATG
>DAIQRO010000232.1:0-556 GCA_036786155.1 Bacteroidota bacterium | reverse complement strand
CGCAAACAGGCTAAAAGCTCAGAGATAAAAACCCGGACCCGTTTATCTGAAGACTGCTGTTGTGGAAGTCGGCAAGATATACAATGAGTTTGCATCCGGCCTTGAAGATCCTGTTGCGATAAGGAACTTCCTCAAATATGCTTACAACAACTGGACCGAAAGGCCAGTTTATGTATTGTTCCTTGGTGACGGAAGCTATGACTACAAGAACATATATTCTCTTTACAATGCCAATGTGAAGAACTGGGTGCCGCCCATTCAAAAGAATTCAGACTTTCTCGTTGAATTCACCGAAAGCTATCCGGCTCCGGCAGGTACCAACATTGTTGATATGGCTTCCGGCAGATTCTGTATCAATTCCCTTGATGAAGCAAACAATGTGGTTGATAAGGTGATAGCCTACGAAGATCCGGTGAATTTTGACAAATGGCGAACCGAGGTGATGTATGTTGCTGATGACGGCTGGACAACGGAGAATACGGGTGGCCAGGAAGGAAGCCTTCACACAGATCAGAGCGAAGATGATGCACAGAACCAATCACCCGACTAAATCTAC
>DAIQRO010000231.1:0-4347 GCA_036786155.1 Bacteroidota bacterium | reverse complement strand
ACAAAATTGAATGCATCATTGTCCGTGAGGCCGCCGTCGGCGCCGTCAACCGCGCCATCCTGGTTCACATCGCCGCTGTATATGCAGTAGCGTCCGGACTTCAGCGGTTGATTGTTTCCGTAAGCCTGTGATGAGCTTGTTGTGAAGTCGTATGTACTGCCTGTCTTTGAAACCAAGATCGGGGCTCCGCTCCATGTTTCAATTGAATTTCTGTGAGTTATCACAAGGTAATATGATCCTGCGGGTGCAGATGGAAAAGAAACAACTCCTTCCCCGTTTGAATTGAGAACAGTCCGCGAGCTCTCCACTATATTATAAGGAGATGATGAATTTCTGAGAACGCAATTAACAGTATCGCTCACCTGAACCGAACCGTTCCAGAATCCTTCTATCCCGGCTTTCAGACTTATCCAGCAAACTCCCGCTTCTCCGTTGAACTTTATCATCTGCGCATAGATATCGCCGCTTCCCGAACGGTTATCGCTCCATGTCATTATCGAATTGCCGTAAACAGGATCCAGCATTGCCTGCTTTCTGATCTTTCCGCTAAGATAAGAGCTTGCGGTGACTATGTTGCCGGTCCAATGAAATGTAGAGGATGGACCGGTTCTCATTGCTTTAACGTTTGCGTTGGCTGATCCGAATATTGATTCAGTGTAAGTGACAACAACATTTGTATCCCTTGTGTATGTGGAAATGAAACTAAGCTGATTGTTGTCCAATCCTTTGAACTCCTTTGCATTGTCTGTCCACAGCCTGTTTCCTGAAGCATCAAACCTTTGTCCGTAAAGTCCGCCTACAACAGTCTGGCCGCCGTTGGTGACTGTCCAGAACATGTATGTATCTCCTGACGAAGATACGTAAGAAGCTGTCGGCTGAAAGTGCTGGCTTGCGTAATCAAGCGATCCTTCTGAACCGTTCTTTGGGAATATGTGCTGGCCGGATGAATTGTATCTCTGTACATACACATTCGCCCTGTTGTCAGCATTTCTGTCTTCCTGCCAGCTGATCACGCATCCGTTATTGCCGTCAGAAACCAGATAAGGCTGATATGAGATGCCGGAAACCCGTCCGATGTTCTGAACGGTATCCTGCGGATTTGACCATTGAATTGAACCGGATGGGTCAAACTTCTGAATGAGTATTTTGATGTTTGAAGTTGTAACGAGGTTGCCCGTGTAAGAATCCCAGATCATTATGATGCTTCCGTTGTCTGACTTTGTCAGCTTCGGATAATTGTACTGAAATGTCGTACCGCTTTGGATCTTCTTTGGAGCCGAGCCCCATTGCGGCGAACCGGCGGCATTCAGTTTCTGCATTGCGATCTGTGAGCGTCCGTTTACATATACCCATGCAAATACGTAATTGCCATCGGAAGTTGTTGTTACAACCGGAATATTCTGTGAAACCGATGTTGAGTCTGTGAGAGAAACACCGTTTGCACCCCAAAGGAATGCACCGTTCGGACTTATCAGATAAGCGAACGGATTGAGTATCGTTCCGTTTCTTCTGTCGGTGAAAACGATCACGGCGTTATCCGAAGCGTCGGTTGTCATGTTAAAATCCTGAAGGGAAGTATTCTGCGTGTTATTGCTGATTAGCAACCCCTGGCTACCGAACAGCTTGTTGCCCGACGCATCATACTTTTGCAGATATACGGCATAGTTTCCGCTTCGGTTGTCGAACCACATTATGTAGCATCCGCCGTCAGATGTTGCGGAGATCTTCGGTGTCGCCTGTTCTCCCGTTGTATCACAAACAGCATTGTTAACAGCAGTGTTGCTGGTCCACTGTGAGTATGAGAATCTTGCTGACGCAAGGAGTAATACCACCGCAAGACAGGCTTTAAGTGTGAATTGCATTGAAGTGATGTTAAGTTGGGAAATGTTTTGCAAATGTATACAATCCATGAGAGGATATCAAAGGACTACACTCTTCCCCAATGTGCAAATGACAGCCTTAAGCCACTGCCTCAATTTAGCGAAAACCGACTTCCCGTTCGGTCTCTGTAACAATAGGAATCTGAATGCGAATTGCGAAACATCAATTTATCTTGCCATTCAGCTTTACAGAAGATCCTATCCCAAACTGAGTAAGGCATATTGCTGCATCACGCTTGCTGATGTTCAGCTCCTGAACTGATTCGCGTTTCATGATCTGAACGCTTCCGCTGGCTATTGAAGGCGATCCCGGCAGAAAGACAACAACCATTCCGTTGTCAAGCGACTCCACTTCATATCCGAGAGACCAGCAGTCATCGTATTTTACAATGCAGGGTTTAAGATTGCCACCTGTCTTTTCAACCTTTTCGGCAAGAAGGCTCCTGAAAAGCTGATAACCCGGTATCAGGTTTTCAAAAACATGAACTAAGGCTCTGCCCGGTCTTGTCTTTGTAAGCAGCAATCCCAACAAACATATCAAAACGATGATCAGCAATACTGCAGCAAGTCCGGGATATTCTTTGGCAAAGTCAAATTCTTGCGGCAGAAGACTCATTAACTTCTCTGAGATATCCCGCAACATGTCATAGAGGCCGCTTAAGACATAGAAGCAAATCAGAATTGGGACAAGTGCATAAAGTCCTCTAATCAGAATATCCTTGAATGAATGGAAATACGCCATAATATGAAATGTTTAGTTGTTCACAGTTCAGCCGACTCATTCCACGCTTTGAAGCGGAAGGAACCCGAATCCGGGTCCGGCAACACAGCGTGAGTCAACTTACCACTGTTAAAGGAAATGCACCAAATGATCTGCTGTACAGTTCTTTCAAAGGAACATCAATTGCATCGCATCAGAACCTGAACAAAGCCGCAAAGAACAGCAACAGTGAAAATATGAGTATCATTATCGCAAAATACGGAGTGAATGACCTGGGCAGTTGCTTTGTCAGATTTTCAAGCCGCTTCATATCCATGCGGTATTGAATGTAAGCAAAGAAAACGCCGAGAAAGCCAAGTCCGATGAGCACCATTCCGACAATTCTTGGAGTGAAGACACTGCCGGAAGTCTGCAGATGCGCGGCTTCTCTAACTTCGTGCAGAAATTTATACAGAGTGAACCCGAAGGAAACCAAAGATACAGCAGTCCTGATCCATGCCATAAGGGTCCTGTCGTTTGCCAATGCAGTTCTTTCGTAAGCAAGGTCTGTCCTTTCAACAGCAAGTTCGTTTGCGTCCTTCATTTGGATATTTTTTTATTTGCAAGATATGAATATGTCAGGAAAAGTATTAACCATTAAGCAAGCATCTGTAAACCGGCGAATGACACTACAGAAGGATGGGCGCGATTCTGTGTCTTATGAGATGCGACCAAACTCTGTTTAAAGTTAGCTTCATATTTGCTAATATGTTTGATCTAACCAAACTAACACACACAAATATAATGTCAAAAAACGTTTACTGGATAATTGAAGCGGCTGTAAAAGAAGGTAAGCTCGAAGATCTTAAGAGTCTGATCACGGAAATGGTTGAAGCCACAAATGCGAACGAACCGGGGGCACTGAATTACAACTGGAATTTTAACGATGATGAGTCTTTCCTTTATCTCTATGAAAGGTATGCTGATTCTGAAGCCGCGCTGATTCACATGGGAAATTTTGTAAAGAACTTTGCCGGCAGATTCATGGGCTGTCTTGACATCAAAAAATTCGTTGCTTTCGGTGACATCAATGATCAAATGAAGAAAGCGCTCAGCGGGGCAGGTGCCAAGGTCATGACGGACCATGCAGGTTTTGACAGGTGATCTGAAGGGGATTGCCAAAGTGAATGTATTATGAAACTAATGTCACTTAGCGCATGGTTTGAATTGCCATTTATGACTCCTGTCGCAACGCCGGCCGAAGTGCGTTTTCAGCGGCCGTAATCTTTTTGTGACTTCAATGTGGCGAATTGCTTTGATAGCTGTTGCCGTGAACGCGATGGCAGTGTTGACTGCGTTAGGTGAACTGCATTCGCAGGATGACGATCCCGGAGTCATATTCGAATACGGTACTTGGGCGCTTATGCAGACGGTTCCTTCACCCGTGTTTGTATATGACGGCAATGAGTCGGCTTCACGTCTGCAGTTCGCGCTCCGCTGGAACATCTCACCGCTGAATTATTCATTCAACTCAAACCCTCTTGTGTCGCCTTTACAATTCTTCAAAGTCAATCCGGTGAGAAGATACGGAGGTTCTGCTGAAATGATTGTAATGCCCGAATGGGCGACCGGCCCTTTCAGGTATTCTGATCAGGACAGGTTTGCGCTTGCCGCTGGTTTGAGATTTTATGTCCCGGCAATCGAGAATGGAGAGTATCTCGCGTTTTCATTTGGAGGTAAGTACAGATCCTTCAAAGACAAGAGCGG
>DAIQRO010000029.1:15258-21789 GCA_036786155.1 Bacteroidota bacterium | reverse complement strand
CCGAAGGTAAGCTCTCCAAGAATGTCCTTCTTGACTTCGGCGCAGGATTCAACTACACATTTACAGATCTTCTTAACAACTTTGTGATTCAGGACTACAAGGACTGTTACCTGAACGGTACAATCGGCCTTACATTTGCGGGCGGTGAAGATTGCACGATTGACACGGATAATGACGGACTCACAGACTGCACCGAAAGAAAAAGAGCATGCCTTGATCCGGAGAACCCTGACACTGACGGTGACGGCCTGATGGACGGAGCAGAAGTGAACACATACAAGACCGATCCCTGCAACAAGGACACAGATGCAGACGGGCTTAATGACGGACAGGAAGTCAACACATACAAGACCAACCCGCTCATGAAGGACACAGACGGGGAAGGACTTCTTGACTATGAAGAGATCATGACTTTCAAGACCGATCCTCTTGATACAGATACAGACAATGACAATCTTACAGACGCAGCTGAAGTGAAGACACACGGAACCAACCCGCTGAATCCCGATACTGACGGCGGTACGGTACAGGACGGAGTGGAAGTAGGTCGTGGAACTGATCCGCTGGTTGCCTCGGATGACGTTGTGAAGAAGGAAGAGCCAAAGGTTCAGGTTGGACAGACAATAACACTTGAGGGCATCAACTTTGCAACAAACAGCGCGGAGATAACATCTGTTGCAGAAGAGAAGCTTGAGCTTGCACTGAGCACACTCAGGAATCATCCGGATGTCACAGTTGAGATCAGCGGCCACACAGACAACACAGGCGGCAGGGCACACAATGAAAGGCTTTCACAGAGACGTGCTGAATCAGTCAAGGACTGGTTTGTAAGCAAGGGAATTGACGGCGGCAGGATCACAACAGTTGGTTATGCCTGGGACAAGCCGGTTGACACAAACGATACTGAAGAAGGCAGATTCAGAAACAGAAGAATAGACTTTACAAGGACAAAGTAAGACACATAGAACAGGCGGTTATAGAAGCTGTCTCACGAAAGTGAGACAGCTATTTTTATGTTCTGCATGCCGGGATTTCGTGTATGACTTAGTTGCAGGGCGTGGGGGAATTTAGGGGGAAGGCCCGAAGGGCCTTTGCTTCTGCGGCCCGAAGGGCCTCCGGATCTTTCAACCGGTCAACAGGAGCTTTGCTGCAAGATCCTTTGTTCCATTAACTGCTTTGTCATTTATGAACTCTATTTCCAGCCCGTAAGGAAGATATTCGGGCATCTCGGGATCTATCAGATAGACTTTGCAATTCTGCGGGACAAACTGAAGCAGGCTGGCCGCAGGATAAACCACGAGTGACGTGCCGATCACGATCATCATGTCCGCATCAACTGACTCTCTTACCGCTTTTTCCATCATAGGCACTGCTTCGCCAAACCAAACAACATGCGGACGCAACTGAGAACCCCTTTCACATTTGTCCCCGGGTTTAATGTCTTTTCCGTTACGCTCATATATCAGCGAAGGATCTGCAGTGCTTCGTGCCTTGTCTAGTTCTCCGTGGAGATGGATCACTTTTGACGAGCCAGCTTTCTCGTGATAAAAGTCAACATTCTGCGTTATTATCACTACATTATATTTCTCTTCAAGTCTGACCAATGAACTGTGAGCTTCATTAAAGGCCTTATCATGCATCTGTCTTCTCCGCTGGTTGTAGAATTCAAGCACCAGTTCCTTATCACGCCTCCATCCTTCCGGTGATGCCACTTCCATTACATCATGGCCCTCCCACAGTCCGCCTGCGTTCCGGAATGTCGAAAGCCCGCTTTCGGCGCTTATTCCGGCGCCAGTAAGTACTACAATTTTCTTCACCGAGTATTGATTTTACTGTTTTGATTCATTGTTCCCCCCCCCCAAAAAAAAGAACGCCACGACCAAACCCACAAAACCCCCAATACATAAAGAGCAACTGCCTCAGCTTCTTTCGGCTTTAACGGCTGTGCCGGCATCGGAGGATACTCCGGATTCTTCTTCACCGGCTTGAGAATGAATGCCGCCAGTTTCTTCACATCACCGTTATACGTCGGTATGGTCTGCTGATAAGGAGGACCAACAAGCTTCACATCAAACTTATGGCATGCCACACACAGCTTGTTGTAGATCTCCTCACCGTTTATGCCTGAAGTGCTGACTGTCTTGGACTTTCTTTCTGCTTCAACTTCCATCGCCTTCTGATTTACAGCAAGAAGGTTCTTCTCAACCGCAATGCCGAATGCGGATTCATTCTTCATTACGATGAACCCGACACAGAGTATCAGCAGGTAGAATGCTGCGCCGATGTACTTTGTTTCAGAATTCTTGATGACAGCATATATGAGGTTGCAAAGCAGAAGTATGCCAATAAATGCAAGGCCGGTGTAAACGAAGACCGAGCCGCTGAGCGCAACCTTCGGGATAAAGAAGAAACTTAGGAACAGGAAGATTGGCAACAGCGCGGCGCCGGTAAATGCGATCTTGCCGCCAATGTCTTTTGCAAAATCAGCATATTCCTTTTCCATATCATGCATACCTCCCTGCCATCCGAAAAAGAAGAACAGGATCGCAACACCGCTTGCGGCAAGCGAGAAGACAAGTATGAAAAGGAAGTTGATGAATGTCGATCCGGACAGGAACATCTGCGCAATGTTCTGAAAATCCTGATAGCGGTCCGAGTTCAGCGCTATTGATGTTCCTCCCGCAAAGAACAATGCCGTCATGATCAGAAGCACAAATCCCCAGAGTCCCGCATTTGAGTTGGTGTTCAGAAGGTCGAATTCATAATCGGTAACTTCTTCCGGTACCTTTGTTTCAAGTTCATGCTTGTCAAGACCGCTGATATCTTTGAAAGTCTCTATCAGCGACTCGATCTGGAATGTGTTCTGATAACTGTAAATGAAATTCACTGCAACAGCGAGAAAGAATGTTGCCACCAGCAGGAGGCTGACCGTGATGACTGTTTGTCCGTAAAGCAGCTGGGCATAGCAGAATGCAATTGACAACAGAGGTATGATGCCGAGTCCTACTCCAACGAATCTGTTTATCGCCAGCTTGTCAATAATATCCTTGGCAAACCTTACATACATCGGCTTCTTGTTCTTTCTTCCGTATGAATTGAAAATAACGGAGAACGCAGTTCCTCCCAGCAGCATTCCGAAGAACGGAATGAAGATCATCATTGACAACGCAAGTATCAGCTTCACCATCATGAGGTGCTTGGTTGTGGCAGGGAGCACAAGGTTCTGTAAAAAATCCATTTAGGGTATCAGTTGATTATTCCAAAAAGAGTTTTAATAACTTATCCAGAGAAAGCAGAGTGATGACGATCAGCACAAAGATGTTTATCCTCATGAACATTCCCTTATAAACGCTTCGCTCGGCGCCTTCATACTTCCTGAATTTCACAGACTCTGCAAAGATCCAGGCGCATAACGCGACCAAAGCAACGGCTGATGCAGTGAAATTGAGTATGCCGAAGAAATTGAACGAAAGAGCAACAACTATAGTGAGAGTTATCCAGCAGAACGTGATGTTCATCAGTTGCCTGCGAGAAAGCAGATTTGTCAGCGTCGGATAACCTGCCTTTGCATAATCGTCGCCATAGACAAGAAGCAGTATCCAGAAGTGCGGAATCTGCCAGATGAAAAAGAACGCGGCAATTATCAGGATCTCAGGTGCAAAGACCGATCCTCCCGCCGCTGCCCAGCCGGCAACCGGAGGCAAAGCGCCTACAAGCGAACCCGGAATGATCGCAAGTGCAGTTACTTTCTTAAGCGGAGTGTAAACTGCATTGTACCAGATAAAAGTAAGGAGCCCGGTGAACAATGCCGTAAGGTTGGAACCGAAGTATAGCACAGCTGTTCCGCATACAAGAAAGAACAATGTGATACCGAGCACAGCCGAAGGCGAGGCTTCGCCCGAAGGCAAAGGCCTGTTGCGTGTGCGTTCCATAAGGAGGTCGCGGTCTCTCTCCTGATAATGGTTCAATGCGGCTGCGCCGCATGCCAGAAGAAAGATGCCAAGCACCGGCCATCCCGAGAAAGACGAAAGATCTTCGGAAGCAAGTATGTACCCCAGTGTGGTTGTGAAAGACACAAGCACCGTGATGCGCAGCTTGATGACTTCCGCCAATAATCTCAGCTTTCCGGATAAACCGGTATCCGCTGATTCGCTTACTGCCAGACTCTTCTTATGTGCCGCTGTCGATTCGATTTCAGTAGTTGTTTTTAGGTTCTATTTCTTTATTGCCGATGTATCCTTGACGGTCTTTGCCGTATCAGTCTTCTGTCCTGCTGCTTTTGTCGTATCCTGAGCACCGGTCTTCAGGGTGTCAGTACCTGCCGGAGACTTCCTGAGCGAATCTGCTGCTGCTGTTTTTGTTGTGTCTGCGGGGAATGTGTTCTTCCATACAAGGAATTCTCCTTCGGGGACGACAACAAGCGGAGCATACATATTCCAGTGGTTAAGACCGCAGTATTCAGCGCACGCCGCATAGAATCTCCCCTCTTCATTCGTTCTGATCCAGAAGTAGTTTGTCCTTCCCGGTATCGCATCTTCCTTAACCCTGAAATGTGGGAGATAGAAACTGTGATTGACATCCACAGAACCGATCTCAAACTTGACGTCTCTGTTCAGAGGCAGGATAAGCGTGTCAGATTTCTTTTTGTTGTCGTATTCAAAGTTCCACTTCCACATCTGCCCTGTCACTTTCACCACCATCGCATCCTTCGGAACATCCCTCATGTTCCTGAATCCCGCCCAACTGATGAAGAACATTATCATCACAAGAACTACCGGTATCACCGTCCACACAATTTCAAGCGTGGTGTTTCCTTCGATTGCCTCCGGCACAGGATTCCTCTTTGCGCTGTACTTGTAGAGGAAATACAGCATTGCCACCGTGATGATCAGCAGAAGCACAATTGATGTGCCGGTGATCATCCAGAAAGTGCTGTCAACCTGAGTTGCTATATCCGGTCTCATTGTCAGAATCTGAAAGTTAAGTCAAAAAATGTTAGTATAAGTACAATGACAAATACAAGCATGCAAATGCCGATGAAGATCTTCACCACTTTATTGTCGAACTTCACATGCATGAAGAAGTTCATTACAAAGAGTGACTTGATAGTGGCAATAAGCAAAGCCACCGTAAGCGCAAGTCCGCCGAGGTTCACTCCCGCCACCGATACGGTTATGGCCGTGAGCGAAAGCAGTCCGATCCATACCAGAATATTTATCCCGTAACTTGGATGATGAGCTTCGGCAATGTGTCCGTCGCCGTGTTCGTCGTGGTTGTTGTGTGCTTCCATTTGCGTCAATGAATTAGATAGAATAACGGGAAAAGGAAAATCCAGATTATGTCAACAAGGTGCCAGTAAAGTCCTGCATTCTCAAGCCTCTGGAAATTTGTCGGTGTAAGGATGTCCTTCTTTATCTGCCACATTACAAAACCAATGAATATGAGTCCAACAACAATATGCAGTCCGTGAAGGCCCGTCATAACATAGTACAATCCGAAATACATCACTTCGCCTTCGCTCATTTCCTGAAGGGCAGGGCCTTTGGGATAAATTCCGTGGTGAATTTTCGCGCCCCATTCAAAGTACTTATTTACAAGGAACAGCAAGCCGAAAGCAACCGTGATCCAAAGCATGCTGAGACTCAGCTTCTTGTGGCCTTTTTGGAGAGCCACGATTCCAAGCACAACTGTCAGCGAGCTTGTAAGAAGTATCACGGTGTTGATTCCTCCCATGAACAGGTCAAGCTCTGCGGCTGCAACTACAAAGGCATCAGGATAGATGAACCTGTAGCTCGCGTAAAGTATGAACAGTCCGCCGAACAGCAGTATTTCGGTGAACAGAAAAAGCCACATTCCCATCTTTGACCCGAAGTCATCCCGGTGCATGTGAATTTCCTGAACTTCTCCCACTGCAGTGTTTGTATGATCACTCATCTTTCACCTCCTTCTTTTTAGCGATCTCAGGATGTTCATAAGGACCGTGGTCAACAGTCGGAATGTGGTCAAAGTTAAGAAGCGGAGGCGGTGACGGTACAGCCCACTCGAGAGTTGTGCCGCCCCACGGATTTGACGGGGCCTTTGAACCGTTCCTTAAACCGGAAAGAAGATTTGCAACCATTATGAGAATTCCCGAAACAAGTATCCATGAACCGACTGTCGAGATCAGATGATAGATCTGGAATTCCGGCAGATAATCATAATACCTCCTCGGCATTCCCATATAACCCATAATGAACATGGGGAAATAGAGAGTATTGAATCCGATGCCGATGATGTATGCAGCCACTTTCGCCATCTTTTCATTATACATCTTTCCGAACATCTTCGGGAACCAGTAGTGCAATGATGCAAAGAATATTATACCCATGCCTCCGAACATCACATAGTGGAAGTGAGCAACAACAAAATACGTATCGGTAACGTGCAGATCGGTATTTAGCGCTCCGAGCACAAGTCCGGTGAGTCCTCCGATGGAAAAGATGAAAAGGAACAGCATGGCGTACAGCATCGGCGCTGTCATTTCAATCGAAC
>DAIQRO010000029.1:3914-15248 GCA_036786155.1 Bacteroidota bacterium | reverse complement strand
AGTCAACAGTGAAAAGATCACTCTTGATGTATCGCTGATGCCGCTTGAGAACATGTGATGCCCCCATACAAGGTATCCTACTAGTGCGATCGCAAGGCTGGATATGGCAATCGGCACATAACCGAATATCGGCTTTCGCGCGAAGGTCGGGATTATCTCTGACACTACACCCATTGCCGGCAGGATCATGATGTACACGGCAGGGTGCGAATAGATCCAGAACAAATGCTGATAGAGGATCGGATCACCGCCGAGTGTAGGATCAAACACTCCTATTCCAAGCGCCCTTTCGAGTATGATCAGCACAAGCGTGATTCCCACAACAGGAGTAGCAAGCACCTGAATCCATGATGTTGCATAAATGGACCAGATGAAAAGCGGCATTCTGAAGAACGTCATTCCCGGACATCTCAGTCTGTGAATGGTAGTGATGAAGTTCAGCCCGGTCAGTATAGAAGAGAATCCGAGTACGAATGCGGCAAACACTGAAAGCGAAACATTGGTCGTGGTCCTTACGCTGTACGGCACATAGAATGTCCAGCCGGTATCAACCCATCCTCCGCCTCCAAAAAGGGAGAAGATTGCAAGCGCTCCGCCGATTATGTACAGGTACCATGAAAGAAGATTCAGCCTTGGAAACTGCACATCCATCGCACCGATCTGTATCGGCAGGAAGAAGTTGCCGAACACGGCTGGAATTCCGGGTATGATGAACAGGAATATCATTATCACGCCGTGAAGCGTGAAGAGAGAATTGTAAGTCTGCGCCGACATGATCGTCTCGCCCGGTGAAAGCATTTCGAGCCTCATAAGCACACCGAACGTCATGGCAGTGAGGAAAAACACCGACATGACGGTAAGGTACATGATCCCTATTCGCTTGTGGTCTGTTGTAAGCAGCCACGACAAGAGCCCCTTGTGCCTGCCCTAGACATGATAGAAATCAACTTCAGCCGCAGGAGCGGCTATAGATCCGTTTGCCATCTTGATTAATATTCCTTTATGATTGTGTTTTCTTTTTCTTCTTGAGCAAAAGTACTCCTACAAAGATGCCCAGCAAAAGCAGTATGCCGCCGCCTGCTATCCTTGTCACATTGAGCACGTACTTCCTTGCACCTGCATCGTAACTGAAGCACATCTTGACAACCTTTGCGATCGTCGGAGTCACTTTTCCTTCACTGGCTTCCAGCACTGCCATCTTGAAATCAAACGGGAGATAATCCGTCCCGTAAAGATATCTTACAAGCTTGCCGTCAGGAGAAAGAACCATTATCGATGCTCCGTGAGCATAGTCGTTTCCCTGTTTCATAAAATTGAATCCAAGTGCATTGGTCACTTTTGCAATGTTAACGCTGTCTCCGGAAAGAAATCTCCATGAGTCAGAAGGTATTTCCCTCTTCAGAGTTGCAAGATAATTCTCCTTCTTTGATGCGGCAAGCACATGATCCTCAGTGTTGTCAAAGCTTATCGTCAGTACGTCAAAATCCTTTCCGGGCTCAAGGTCTGTCCTGCCTATAACCGTCGTCAGGCCGTTAAGTAGAGGACTGCATATCCCGGGACACCTGAAATAAACAAGCGAAACAATCGTCGGCTTTGTAATTAAAGAATTGAGGTTTACCGGATTGCCGGACTCGTCATTGAATACAATATCATCAGGCAGTGTGTTTCCGAGCTTCTCTACAATGCCTACAGGATTCACAACACCCGCAGTATCAGCGCTCAGGAATGCCGGAAGCGCGAACATCACAAACAAGATCAGTATAGATGATACGAATGTGGTTCTCTTTTTCATACTCTGTTTTTTGCAAATACCGCAACAAGATACTGATGGATCCTGCCGAGCGTCTCCGGACTCGACCTGAAAGCTTCGGCCTTAAAACCCTTGTTGACCGGATCTATGCTGAGGTATTTCATAAGTGCCTCAGGACTTTCGATCCAATCCGTATTTGAGGCAAGCGAATTCAGCGCCTTTACCGGGTTGTTCACCATGCTCTTGAACTGCACAGCACCTGCATCTGAATTGTCGGCTGACATTGAATTGTAAATTGCACTTAGGTCCGCCTTCAGCGTATCGTAATCAAGCACCCTCAGTTTCATTGCAAGGTCAAGAGGTATCTGATTCGGTGTTTTCACACCTTTGGAAAGCTGATACTTTTCATCGAGCTTTGCTACATCATCTGGCGCAACCTTCGGATACTCGGGGTTGAACGTCTGAACATACTGTAGTATTGCAAACCTGTCTTCAGGGGGAATGTTGCTGAAGCTTGCCATGCCGGTGCCCGCAATACCTTCCTGAAGTGTCACGTACATGTCCGTGATCTTCTTTCCGATCTTCCATGTCTGCGCGTTAAGGTCAACAAAGTTCCTCGGCGGCGGATTCAGTGCCGCGCCCGCTGCGCCGTTACCCGCGCCTGTTTCGCCGTGACAGCTTGCGCAGTTGGTATTGTAAAGGCCCTTTCCCTTCTCAACCAAAGCCGGGTCGGGTGTTGAAAATTTAACAATATCTATCGGAGGAGTTACAGAGCCCTGCTTTACGGGAAGCGCAGCCCTCATGTTTGTATCTGCCGCAAGCATTCCTGGCGAGTAGAACAGACTGTTGTGATCAAGCGTGCTGACATACCTTGCTCCGAGAAAGATCAGAAATGCAAGAAGCAGGAGATACAGGATCCCGTATGTCTTTTCCAGTCCCTTGAACAAGCTCTCCGAATCCTGCTTTATGTTGATGCTCATTGAGAAAGTGAAAAATTAGTTTAGATGAAAATATAGTCCGCGCTGAAGCTTCGGATCGCCGACGGGGACAATATTGAACTTGCTGGCCATGTAGTTGAACACAAGAGCAATGATTCCGAATGCAAGAACAAGAAAACCAAGCTCGTTCCAGCTGAAAACAAATCCGTCCTTGAAATACGTCGGCATAATGATCCAGTAAAGGTCATAAGCGTGTGCATAAATGAGCCAGGCCGACATGTAGAGAATCAGATTCGGATTCACCTTTGAACTTCTCGGAAGCAGTATCAGGAACGGAATAATGAAATGCACAAACAGAAGTCCGATGGAAAAATACACCCATGTGCCTTCCATCCTGTTCATGAACCAGAACGTTTCCTCCGGAATATCGGCATACCAGATAAGCATGTACTGCGAGAAGCCGATGTATGTCCAGAATACATTGAAAGCGAACATCAGCGTGCCGAAACTGTAATACTTCTCGTCATCTACCTTGAATCCGAAATAGCCGCCTTCGTTGAGACTGACGGATATGAAAGCGGAGATCGAGATCGCCGCAACGAGCGTGCCCGCAAAATAGTAAACTCCGAACATCGTAGAGAACCAGTGCGGCTCAAGGCTCATCATCCAGTCAATTGCTGTAAATGATATGGTGAGGATGAATAGTATGGCAAAGATCGCCGAATACTTTATGCTAGATGTCGTGAGCGCGGGATCCTTGCTTATATCCTGCTTTCTCGAGTTCCTTGTGAACAGGTAATAGAATATCAGCCATATAAGAAGTATGACGCCTGTCCTTGCAATAAAGAACGGCGTGTTGAGATAAGGTTCCTTACTCTTCAGTATGGGATCTTCTGCAACTGCTTCAGCGTGAGTCCAGTGGAAAAGGTCATGCATGCCGAAGAGAAGCGGAATTACGAGAATCACCAGCAGAAGGATGATGCCCGCAAGAAACTCCGGCACTCTCCTGAATGGAGTGCTCCAGTTGGCGCCCACAAGATACTCCAGCGCAACAAGCGCAAGAGATCCTACTCCGATGCTTACGAGGAACATGTACATCCACAGGTATCCGAAGAATGCCCTGTGCGGATCAACGGCAAAAGCCGCCCCGCCCATTATTACGCCGACTGCGGTGAGTATCATTCCCCATTTGCCTACCGAAGCCGGAAGTTTTTTTGGTGTAGTTAATTCCATCATCAAAAATTGTTAGACTCTTTTCTTTTATTTAGGAAGATCCTGGTCCTTTGCGTTCTTTGCTCTTTGCAGTACTCTTACATAATGCACGATCGCCCATCTGTCATCGCGTGAGATCTGTCCTTCGTAGCTCGGCATCACATTCTGACCGTTCGTTATCACATGGTAGATGTTGCCGTCTTTCCAGTTCAGCACCTTGTTATTGTGAAGGCTCGGCGGTTTCGGAAACTGATCGTTCAGCCTGCCGTCACCGTCGCCGAAATAACCGTGGCACGGACTGCAGTAAATGTTATACCTGTCCTGGCCCTTTTCAATCACATTCTTGCTCACCGGCAAAGGATTGGCAAGCAACCTTACGGCTGAATCAGGCAACCCCTTGTATTCATATGGCATGAAACCTCTTGCCACCGTTCCTGCAACAGGTTCCCGCATTCCGGACTTGTTTGCAAAGAACAAGCTTTGGCTTTGCGAATTTATCCTTGCCTGTTTCCACATCCAGTCAAACGGCACAACCTGATACAGCACAATGTTCAAAGTGAAGTATGTGACCAGCGCCGCAACAACCGCCACTCCCATCAATGTCATTATAAACTTCTTGTTGAAGATCGGTGTCTTGTCAGTGAGGTTCGACGGCTTAAAGTAAATGTTCTCGATCTTGCTTGCACCGAGCTCCCTGAACAGTTCCTTTACCTGCGCTTCGGAGAACATCCTGTCATCGGCTGCGATCACGATTCCGAACTTGTCGGACGAAACTCTCTTCATAAACTCCGTGTCGCTTATCGGACTGTTGATCTTAGGGAGTTTATTGAGAAGTATGAGCATGCCTATAACCGTCGCAAAGCCCGTAAGCAGTACGGTTCCTTCAAAAGTGATAGGAATGGACGGAGGAAGAGAGAAGAACGGCTTGCCTCCGATTATGTTCGGATAGTCTTGACTGCCCATCCACCACATCATGAGCAATGCAAGGAAAAGCCCTGTAATTCCTCCGGTGAATGCGATCGGCCCCACAAGCGGATACTTTATTCCCATTGCCTGGTCAAGCCTGTGTACAGGATAGGGAGTATAGGCGTCAAATTTTTTGTAACCCCTGCCCGAGACTTCCGAGGCGGCCGCCATGATCTCGTTGGGCGTATCAAAGATCGCCGAGACAGCATAGAGCTTATCTGTTCTGCGCTCTTCGTCGTTCCTTGAATTGTATTCCTTAAAGAAGTTGAGAATTTTGTTGATCATTTGTGGCCTCCTTCCCCGTGCGGCTCAGGATGTATGCTCGGCTGAGCCCCTTCAACCACCGCCTTGATCTCTGCGATCGAAACCAGCGGCATGGTCTTGATAAAGAGAAGCAGGAATGTGAAGAAGAATCCGAAGCTTCCTATAAGTAGGCCGAAATCCGTGATCGTCGGAAAATACATTGCCCAGCTCGACGGGAGAAAATCTCTGTGAAGCGAAGTAACAACGATAACAAACCTCTCGAACCACATTCCGACATTCACAAGTATTACAAGCACCATTGTTATCGGTATTGATGTTCTGACCTTCTTGAACCAGAACAACTGCGGGAAGAACACATTACAGCTTACCATTGTCCAGTATGCCCATGCATACGGGCCGAATACCCTGTTGATGAACGCAAACTGCTCAAATGTATTTCCGCTGTACCATGCAATGAAGAACTCCATTCCGTAAGCATATCCGACCATCATACCTGTTGCAAGAAGGATCTTGTTCATCTTCTCCAGGTGGTTTATGGTGATGATATGCTCCAGGTCAAAAACTTTTCTGACAATGATCAGCACCGTGGATACCATGCCGAAACCGGAGAAGATAGCTCCCGCAACAAAGTAAGGCGGGAATATAGTTGTATGCCAGCCCGGAATGATCGATACGGCAAAGTCAAACGAAACGATACTGTGTACCGAAAGCACAAGCGGAGTGGATATACCGGCAAGTATCAGATACGCTCTTTCATAGTTGCTCCAGTTCCTGTTGGAGAATGTCCACCCGAGACTGGCCACCGAGTATATGGTCTTCTTGATCTTGTTGGTTGTCCTGTTCCTGAGTACGGCAAAGTCGGGAACAAGTCCTATTCCCCAGAACAGAAGTGAAACCGTAAAATATGTTGATACTGCAAAAACGTCCCAAAGCAACGGAGACAGGAAGTTCACCCATACGCCGTTTTGATTTGGCAGGGGCAGAAGATATCCTGCAAGCCATGGCCTGCCCGTGTGAATGATCGGAAAGATTCCGGCCGTCATAACGGCGAAGATCGTCATTGCTTCTGCAAATCTCGCAATACCTGTTCTCCATCTTTGCCTGAAGAGAAAGAGAATTGCGGAGATGAGCGTTCCTGCGTGACCGATACCGATCCAGAAAACGAAGTTAACAATGTCGAACGCCCAGCCCACCGGCTGATTGTTACCCCATTCCCCTATTCCAAAGTAAAGGGTGTTGGTAAGCGCAAGCGCTCCTATCATAAGCGCAGTGAATGAGATGCCGAATGCAATCCACCAGCCCTTTGTCGGCTTTGTTTCGGTCGGATGTGCGAGGACCTGGTCAATCTCCTTGAAATCAGATCTCGAAGCTACAAGCGGCAGCTCACGCGTGTATGTAGCGTCATAACTCAATGGTGCGCCTCCGTGTTTTCGGTTTCATAAACGTTTCTGAGTTTGGCAAGATAAATTATGTTGGGCTTAACTTTGATCTCTTCAAGCACACCGTAACCGATTCCGCTGTTCATGAGTCTGTGAAGCTCCGAATCCTTTGCATTCTGATCGCCGAAGGCAATCGCATCCGTTACGCAGGCTTCCTGGCAGGCAGTCTTTACATTCGATCCTATCACCTGCCTGTTCTCCCTGATCGCATGCGACCTTTCTTCCATGATCCTTTGCAGGCAGAATGTGCATTTCTCCATCACGCCTCTCGATCTTACAGTTACTTCGGGATTGGCCATCAGCGAGAATGACTCCGCCTCCTGTACCGCATCCCTGAAGTGGTCGCGGAAGTTGTAGTAGTTGAACCTCCTGACCTTGTAAGGACAGTTGTTTGAGCAATATCTTGTTCCCACGCATCTGTTGTAGGCCATCGCATTGATCCCGTCCGCGCTGTGTGTTGTAGCCGCCACAGGACAGACATTTTCGCACGGAGCATAATCGCAGTGCTGGCAAAGCATAGGCTGAAAGCTAGTCTTGGGTTCTTCCGGTGTGCCTGCATAGTACCTGTCAATCCTTATCCACTGCATCTCCCTGTTCTTCTTTACCTGATCCTTTCCAACGATCGGAATATTGTTCTCAACATTGCATGCGACCACACATTCGCCACAGCCAATGCACTTGTTGAGGTCAATCACCATTCCCCACTTTGTGCCGGTATGCACATATTGCTCGTTGATGCTTTCAAGATTTACGCCGGCGTGCTTCTTCTTTATGAAATCCGGATCTTCCTTGTACTGAAGATATGTGCCTTCCTGGATTATCCCCCGCCTGAACTGAATATCCTTCAGCAGAGGCTCTTCGATATTGTAATGCTCGACCGTCGAAACGAGGTCGTGCTTTTCTCCGGTCTTCTCGATGCTCACGCTGTCGTTGTAAAGCCACGGCGAGAGCTTGTAATTCTTCGATATCAGGGTTCCCGCGTCAAAGCCGACATCCTTGCCGACAATTCCGCAGACTTCCCTGCCGTAACCCAGCTGAACAGCTATGACACCTTCCGCCACGCCGGGCTGAACGAATGCCGGCAATTGCAGATTCCCGTTTGGAGCAGTGATCTTCACTATGTCACCGTTTTCTACGCCCAGCGCTTTTGCCGTCTGCACCGATATGGCCGCGTAATTGTCCCACACAACTCTCGACAGCGGCTTCGGCAATTCCTGAAGCCATCCGTTGTTTGCATATCTTCCGTCGCCGAGGTTCGGATTCGGCGTAAGCATAAGCACATAGTTTCCCGACGGGGTCATTATGTTGGTTGAGTTCACGAAAGCATCGCTTCTGAATCCCGTCGTAGTTGTAATGTTTGTCGGAGAACCCGGCGTTGCGGATGACAATGAGGCCGCCGTTGTGCCGGCAGTGACCTTCACTACTCCGTCATTGAGGCCTGCATTCCATGCGGACTTGAACAGCATATCCGTATTCTGCGCCGCAAGCACTCCTGCTTTCCAGTTATCCTGCAGGTATTTATGGTAAAGTTCAGTATTGAAAGCATCCTTGTTTCCGGAAGCCAAGGTGAGAATGACGGCTTCCTTCTGGCGCGTGTTATAGAGCGGCGCGATCACGGGCTGCTGTAGGCTCATGAATCCGCTCCTCGTCTGATGATCGCCCCATGATTCAAACATCGAATTCACCGGCAGTACAATGTTGCTTGCTGAGGTTGATTCATTTTCCATCTCGCTGAGCGAAACAACAAGCGGAACACTCTTCAGCGCTTCTGCATAGTTCATATCCTTCGGAAGAAGGTAAACCGGATTGGAGTCGTAATGAACAACCACGCCGACCTTTCCGCCTTTCATTGAACTTATCAGCGCTTCGATCTCTGACTTTGTGCTGTGAGGCAATACCGTGACTCTTGTATCATCTGCCGCGTGAAGAGCCGTATTGCCGAGAGCGTCATTCAGAAGATTGACCGCAATGTGCGTTGACTCCGGCAATGCTGATCCGGCTATTACATAAGAAGCGCCCTTGTTCTTCTTCAGGTCTGAGACAAGATGCTCAACCGTTTCCTTTTTAATATTGTACTTCGTGATAAATGAAGATATGCCGGCTTTCTGCAGTCTGTTCAGCAGGTTCGGATCTGCGGTCGGCACTTTCTCTCTTTCAATCAGCTCTATCATAAGAGCATATACAAACTCTTCTATCGCATCGGTCCTGAGGATGATCCTGTAGTCGGCATTCATTCCCGTAATTGTTGCATTCCCCTCAACGGAATACAGCCTGTTGAATTCGCCTCCGAATGCATCCCTGTTCTTCACATACATCATCGCATTCTCGATCTTGTCCTGCTCGCTACCGAGGAAATCCGACTCGAGTGCAAGGATCACCTTTGCCTTGTCAAGCCTTACTACCGGCAGGTTCCTCGTCCCGTAACTCTTCTCATAAGCATTCCTTCTAGTTGAATCATCATACTGTTCAAACGAATATACTTTTACAGTGGGATATGCCTTTGCAAGGTCTTCAAGCGCTTTCTTTGCCGTCGGCGATGTGATCGTCTGAGCAATTACAGCTATCTCTTTTCCCGAACCTGCGGCTGATTTAAGCTGTGAAATTATCTTCTCGTCTGCGGCGGCCCACTGTATCTCATTGGAAGTGAGCTTGTCCGGCCTTTCAACCGGGTTCTTCAGTCTCTCGGGATCGTAAAGATTCATAACCGATGCCTGCGCAACGGAACATGTCTTTCCCTTGCTTACAGGATGGTCCGGATTGCCGTCAACCTTTATCGGCCTTCCTTCGATCGTCTTTATGAGAATTCCGCAGGCACTTCCGCATCCCGTGCATGTTGAAGCGTAGTATGTAGGAACGCCGACAGTTATTTCTTCCGGCTTCTTATTATATGGAACAAGAAATCCCTTCTCCCTGAAATTTGAACACCCTGATGCGGCAACAGCCGCCGAAGCGCTCATTAGTGCTAGAAACTTTCTTCGCGATAGCCCTGACATTCTGCTGACATCAGGCCTGTCAAGCGCGCCTTCTGCGAATTCCCTTTCCTTTAGCCTATTGAACTCGGGGTCATTGTAAAGCTCCCTGAAGCTTCTCCAGTAATTCGGATCGGCATTTACGCCGTTAGTCTGTTCACTGCTCTCAATGCGGTCATCCTTACTTTCGATGATCTCACTTGAGATGTCTATTATCTTATTTTCCATTCGCCTTGTTCTTAGTTCTCTTCACTGCATGAGGATTTGGGATTACCCGCAACGGATCTTTTGAATTGCCGTCCTTTGCCGCCGACTTGCCGAACGGAATTGCGGTTGCCAAAGCTGTGCCGAGCGCGGCTACGCCCGTTAACAGAAAGAACTTCTTCCTGCCGATCTTGTCAGAGCTCAAAGTTTTCTTGTTAAGGTTTGTTGATGTCAACAGCTTATAAATTTTATCTGTGGCACGATCCGCAGTTTGTTGGACCGTTGTTGATCTGAAGATTTTCCTTACCCGGTATGATGTTCTTGATCACTTCCTTCGGATTCCTGTGGCAGTCAAGGCAGGCTTTCATTGTAAAATCCTTGACCTGCGACACAACATCCATTTCCGCTACGTTGCCGTGACAGTTTGAACAGTCAATGCCTTTGTTAACATGAACGCTGTGGTCAAAGTAAGCGAAGTCCGGGATTCTGTGGATCCGCTTCCATTCAATGGGGATGCCCTTGGTGTAGTAATCAGTCAGCTTGATGATCTCCGGCTTGTCCTTCCTGGCAATGGAATGGCAGTTCATGCAGACAGCTGCCGAAGGAACATTGGCATGCCTTGACTTGTCAACATCGCTGTGACAGTATCTGCAGTCGATCTTCAATGTGCCGGCATGAAGTTTGTGTGAGTAGGCGATCGGCTGAACAGGACCGTATCCGACACCGTTTCTTTCCGCATAAGAAACGTAGTAGGTAATTACAAATACGGCTAATACAGTGAATACAATAAGTGGAAGGCGGACTTTGAGAGTGTAATCAAGTAGAAAATTCTTCATCCAGGGTTTTTTGAAAAAAGGAATGTGCAAATATATTGAAATTACTTCTATCAGTCTATGACCATTTTTAATCCCCAGATAAGAATTTTTTGTGCCTTGCTTACTCACTTGTTTTGATATTTCAATCTGTCTTAAGGCCATCCCAATGCTGACTTTGCTTCAGCAATTCCTGTATGCCCATGCTATTCCATTACCCAAAAATGTTCCAAAGCCGGAAACCTGAATTAATATTGTTTTATCAGATGGCCTTTCATAATTTGGCATACTGATATCGGTATCAAACATCTCATTGACTTTGTTGCTTAAGACTGTGAGAGTCAGCGATACAATCTTCAACGGCAAACATGATCTTCTAACCACCATTTCAGAATTCAATGGTTAAGTGCAAATTGAGTGCGAACGTCTTCGCGATGGCAATTCTGCTCACCGCCGCGCTTCTTTTTTCTCCGGAAGTTTCCCTGAGCCTAAGTGACAACAGTGACAGCAAAAGCAGGAACGAAGAGGCGTTCACGATCTGGGAGGGCACCGACTCGGTCATGTCAATGTCTGATTTCGCCGCCTACGGCGCGCCAATCTTCTGGTTCTCCCCGGATGAGCCGGAGCTTAATACAAGATCAGGCAAGAAGATCAGCATACCGGCGTACTTCCCCTTCGAAGCGAAGACGGACTCGCCTGTGGTCTATTATCAGTTCAGGCAGATTTTGAAAAGGGATAAGTCGAAGAGCAGTGCTTTGATCAAGAACTACTCGAACAAGG
>DAIQRO010000029.1:1444-3904 GCA_036786155.1 Bacteroidota bacterium | reverse complement strand
CAGCGCCGTGAGCATCACATACACGCATTTTTACAATTCCGAGTCCGGTCTCGGCAGTCATCCCTTTGATACTGAGCAGGTTGAATTCAGATATTTTGTAAGGAGAAAAACCGGTAAGGACAAAGTGATTCGTTATTATATTTATTTTGTCCGTGTAACGGCAAAGGCGCATGCACTTGAATGGTATGACAACATATACGAGATCAACACAAAGAATCTTTTTTACGAACTGAATCTGCCTTTCAACATACTCGTTGAAGAAGGAAAGCATGCAAGCTGTACTGACATGAACGGTGACGGTTATTACACGCCGGGTTACGATGTGAATGTTCGGAAGAACGATGCCTGGGGTGTCAGGGATGTCATAAGAAGCGGTGACCTTTTCTCATCAGGATTTGACAGCTACATGGCAAAAGTGCGAAGGCCGGAACATCGCGTGTTCCCTCCCCTGCCGGCCAATAGCCCTTTGAGGAAGAAACTTTCTCGCAACGGCATTTATGCTCCCGACAATGCAGTTTATGTCCTGCGGAAAATGCCGAGCCCGAAGAAGGCTTTCAATGTGAAGCTTAAGGAAGATATGTCATCATACTACTATGAGAATTCTCCTGAAATAGATGTGGAGTCTTCGAATAAGAGACTTCTCGAATGGTTTACGGATGAAAACATCATTTCGTCACTGGGCGTATCTTACCGCCTTGACAACGGACGATCAGGTGTATCGGTAACATTCCCTATGCTGATAGTAAAAAACCTTGAAGCGCCCCTTGTCGGAGGCTGGCTGCTCAATAAGCTGTACTTCCAGGGCAAAAAACTGGAAGACTTCGGCTATAACCTTGTTTACACTCCTTCCGCGTCAAGGTTCTTTGATCCTTATGTTGCGGGAGGTTTTGAAGTGGCCGATGAAGACGGGATTGATTCGACAGCAAGAGAAACAGATTTCGTATTTGAAACCGGAGTGAAGTTCAGAGGAAATGTCACATACTCTCCGCTGAAGATTCTGAGTTTCATTAGCCCGTTCTGGGGTATCCGCCTTGGGATCAAGAACAAAGGCTTCATGAAGATCAATGACCTCAACTACATCTTTGAGATCGGAGCCGGAGTCTGGTAAAGGAAATGCATCGCTTCCCCTGGCAATGCACTAAACACATTTACTGCCAGGGGCTTGCAACGACTCTGCAATACATTCACAGATGCGAGTGTACCCGCTGAAGGAAGTTTTTCCCTCTCATGATGCTGACTGTACAGCTTATGTCTGTGTTGCCGATTTCTAATCCTCTGCAGTTTTTCCGCTCTTTTTGCCAGCAAGCAACCGCTGTATGGCTTACGGCCTTATAACTTCCACGTAGTTAGCCGCGTTGTTTTCAACAACTATCATGTCACTGCCGTCAACGATGCTGTCGCCGTTCATATCAAGTGACGTATATCCGGTCACAAAATTGAATGCTCCGTTATCAACCAGGCTTCCGTCGGAGGCATCAATTGTGCCGTCTGCATTGGCATCTCCGCTGTAACTGCAGTATCTTCCTGCCTTAAGCACAAGGTTGCTGCCGTATGCCTGCGACGCGGAGGTGATGAAGCTGAATGAAACAGAGGATCCTCTGGTGAAAGCAACAGGCGCAAAGCTCCACGTCTCAAGCGCGCTCCTGTGACCGTACTGAATGTAATAGTTTCCGGTTGTTACATTCTCAAAGTTGGCGGCTGAATAGCCCGAGTTGTTGAGAAAGAGTTTTGCCTGATCCACTACAGCAAAAGGAGAAACTGAACTTCTGAGATAAACCCTGACGGTATCCTTCACCTGCACTGTTCCGTTCCACATTCCTTCGATTCCTGCTGTGAGTTCCAGCCTGGTCCAAAGCTTGTAGTTTCCGGCCAATGTAACAAGCGCCGCAACTCCCGCCTTTGTCATTTTCAGAAAGTACGGCTTGTTAAGGGTCGAGTAGTTATCATTCACCGTATGGTAGTAGGGAGTGAAGTCGCTGTTATCTTCGATGGAGAGTATCGCCTGGTAATTCTTCTGCTGAAATGACTGATGGTCACTGCCACCGTTGAGTGAAGTGGTGATCTGCGGCACCAGCGTCGGCTGATAAAGCGTAACGCACTGGTAGAAGTCATTTGCAAGAGGAGTCGAAGCAGTGTTTGTATTGATATCCAATGCACCGTTGTTGTTGCCGTCATAACCGATCATGTCAAAATTCAGAACGGCAATTATAGAATCGCCCTTTCTTCTGGCTGTATCTGCATAGGCCTTGCTTCCGTACAGCCCTCGCTCTTCTTCATCCCAAGCCGCAAATAGTATTGTGTAAGGAAAGCTTACGGAAGATAGCACTCTTGCGGCCTCAATGACGGCCGCTGTTCCTGTTGCGTTGTCATCAGCACCCGGAGCTGTGGTTGTAGAGGGCATATTATCGAAATGCGCGCAGATTATTACATACTGGTTGGGATATCTGTAACCCGTCTTCT
>DAIQRO010000029.1:0-1434 GCA_036786155.1 Bacteroidota bacterium | reverse complement strand
AGCGATGATGTGATGGTCTGATAAGAAGAAGTAAGTCAGTAGCTCTGAAATCTATCCAGAATGTACTGAGCCGCCTTTGCATTGCCCTGTTTCGAATAGTGCCTGCTGACAATTGTGTAAGGCGCCCCTCCGATCATGCAGGCAGTGTCTCCGGTCAGATGCCTGACGAATCTGTTGAGAGAATCGCCTGAGACATACTCCATAAGTGAAGCGACATAAGAGTTGTATGTGATCTGAGATTCCGCACTCAGTGAAATGCCAAAGAATATGGCCGTGATCAGTAATAGTCTTTTCATATCTGTGATGTAGTTGAGTGGATTTTCTTTGGGGCAATAAATTTATGCGCAAGAACTGTGCCATGTCCTGCCGCTCTGATTCCGTGTTTTTATCACTCTTGGGGGATATTTCCGGGCTTGCATACAGTTCATTGTACAGGAATTCCACACTGAACTGTGTTGAGGGTGGAGGAATTACACACTGATGAACTGAGATGAACGCAGTCAGAATGTTAAGCTGAGTCTGTATGCTGAACTCTCGCACAAATGACAATACAACGGCAAAATTTCAGTACTGAATTGAAACTAAGCACAGCAAAACATATTTTGCAACATTCGTTTAGGACAGGTAGCTCAGTCGGTAGAGCAACGGCCTGAAAAGCCGTGTGTCGCCGGTTCGATTCCGGCCCTGTCCACTACCCAAAAGAAGTCTGCACGGCAAATAACGTCAGGTATCACATTTCTCCAATTGTTCTCTTACCTGATGATGATTTACGCGATGAATTGTTCCAAGCTCTTATTCCCACCGGGGGTCATTCAAATCTCCTGAAAAGCCGACTTAAAGACTGCACAAAGTTTCTGGAATACATGACAGTTAACTGCTAACAGGTAATTACAGTCAAAATCTTTCCACAAAACATTCAATCAATTTCCTTGTAAGTCCTGTATAGGGAACCGATTTTGCATTTTAACGAAATGAATTTTTCACGCACACATCATAAGATGTCCGGGCTTTTCAACAGTTAACCAGTAATAAATCAAAACAAACAACAAATGAAATCAACAGCTACACTCGCTTTGCTTTTCCTCTTAATGCTCACAGGATCAGCATTTGCACAAGACAAGCAGGACTGGAAGTTCTCTCATCCAAGTCCGCACAACACCCTCACGCGGAAGATAAAGATGATCGACAATGATACATGGGTAGCTTCAGGACAAGCTGGCTTATTCATGAAGACGGACAACTCTGGCGCAAACTGGTACTTCCACTATGGGGCAGGCGAACTTACAAGTTCATTTTCCAATACTTATGCTTACGACCTATGGTTCTTCAATGAGAATACAGGAGTCGTAATTGGGGATCAGGGCTACGTTGGCAGAACAACAAACGGCGGGGTCAGCTTCGATACTTCAGGTAACGGCCTGATCGCTACAAATC
>DAIQRO010000230.1:2990-4394 GCA_036786155.1 Bacteroidota bacterium | reverse complement strand
AAGATGATGTTATTCTGCCACGGTTGTCGTAGCCGAGTGATGAACCTGTGAAGCCTCCGAGAAAATTCTGAGTAACTATAAATGAGTTTGGATTGTACTCATAATCCGTAAACGATTGATAGGATAACGGATCGTCAGAAGACTCCGGGCCTTCATAAATATCAACCGCCTGCAAGCGAGCAGCATTGTCATATCTGTACCTGTATCTCTTGAAGTCAATGCCCGAATTATAGTTTAATGCAACAACCATGTCCTGCGAATTATATTCATGACTGACCGTCTTCACATCAAGCCCGTCAAGCATTAGCCAAATTGTTTTCACTCGGCCTCGTTCGTCATAGCGGTAATATTTGTAGCTCCAGCTGTCTGTCTGCCTCGTTCTGAAAGCCGTCGCCGCAAGCCTGCCTTTAGTGTAGTTCGGCAGGTCGTAATATCCGCTTGGCGGTGTGAAGATATTCACAATAGAGTTTGTGATGGTATCGTAAGCGTTTACGGTAAGATAATACTGAGGGTCTGAAGATTCAAACTGATTTCCGTTGCCTGGGGAATCGTCGGTGAAGACATTCTCGCCTGTTCCAGTAATGCGGTTCAGCCCGTCATAATTTCTGAATGTATATTTTCCGTCGTTTACGTTTCTCTGATTTTCATCCTGAGAATAAGTAATGTTATTGTTCTTGTCGTAAATGAAGTCCATCTGTCCGGCATCGGGGGTAATTCTTTGGCTTTGCCTGCCGTACTTGTCGTAAGAATAATAAATGTTCTTTCCTTCCGGTGTCTGAACCCTGCTTAGGCGGTAGAGACTGTCGTACCTGTAATTCGTTAACAGCTTCACGGTCTGTGCATCGGAAGGAATCTCTGAAGCATATCTGATCTCCTGAAGAAGATTTCCTGCTGCATCGTAATATTTCTCAAAGTGATTCTGCTCTTCATCAGTGAAATAGCTTCTCTCAGTAAAGCCGTTATATGTTCCTCCGAAATATTCGCTCAATGAATTCTGATAACTGTAAGAAATGTAAGAAGTGCTGAGATCGCTGTTTTTTGTCTCAATCAATCTCTGCAGGATATCGTATGACATCATTGTGCTGTCGTTGAGTGCATTGAAGTTTCTCGCCGGCTTATTCGTTTAGTTGAATTCGAATCTCATGGAGTTTGAATCGGTCAGACTTGTAAACTGATCTCTGCGCCTGATGTTTCCGAAACCGTCAAATCCGTATTTCATTCTCGAGTATGTATTCTGAGTCGTATTCATGTATTTATAAATATTCACATTGTTCAATATGTCGTCATACTCATATCTTATAGTATGTGTCGGTGTTCCTGTTGAAAAATCTCCGGGCAGTATTATGGAGCTTACCCTGTGCACCGGTCGGTATTTTACTTCTGTGGCATACAGCGATTCGTCAA
>DAIQRO010000230.1:0-2949 GCA_036786155.1 Bacteroidota bacterium | reverse complement strand
TCCTGGATAAAAGCCTTTCTCCATTACGATCGTAGCTTTCAGTTCTTATGGGAAATCTGCAGTCCCACACATCATCGGATGTTTGCAGAATGCTTCCGTCGGAATATTTCACAAGGTATTTCAGTTCGGGATTCTGTCCGGTTTTCTGCACAACTTCAGAGGGTACACTCGGGCAGTATGAATATGATGTATGTATTTGTTCCGGCTTTCTGATATTCTTTAGATTTCCTTCCTTAAATGGATAGAAGTCTCCGGTGTATATTTGATTTCCGCTGAAATCGTTTCTGAAATACTCGTAACCGGTTAAAATAGAATCAGACAAAGAAGACCCGTAGAATGCTTCATAACTAAGTTGTCCAATATAGCCCAAATTATCATTTGAAGAACTTATATAGCCATACCGCATAGTTGAAATGACGTTATTTCCTGCATCAAGTTTTTGTTCTTCTCCGGGGAGATTTATTTCGTAATAAATTGAAGTATCCAAATTTGAGGGATTGTTGAGAATGCTGAGCGAATTGCTCATTCTCCTGTGTATCAGCCCGGTGACATAGAAATTCGTAAATCTCACCTTTACACTGTTTCCAAGCGGGTCGCGAGTTGTTTTTGATGTCAGTATGCTGTCGTAGTTTGTATTTCCGTCTTTGTGCTCATAAGAGTAGTTCCAGATCCTCGCAACACCGCTTCGGACATTCAGTTTGCTTAGCATAAGAAATGAACCGCTGCAGATATCGTTTGTGACAATTCCCTTCTCGTAAGTATATGAATTTGATTCAACACCGAACGGTCCGATACCTTCTGCATGAAATGTCGAGTCAAGTACCGGCCGGACAATTCCGTCTATGTCCGGTTCTTCTAAATTTGCGTTTGGTAACGACTTGACGGGATAAGTTCTGTATTGTCTGAAAACTGCCGTTGAATCTGTGGTTTGATTTAAAGTTTGATTTTCCAGAGACTTTGATGTGATAGTTGTGCAATAAATGTCATTTGAATCAATATCATCAGGTCCCGAAGGATCCACAGAGAAATAGTATGCGTAAGTATTTCGCAGCTTTGGCGTTACACCGTCCGAAACAATTCTCGAAATCAGCATATTGGTATAAAAGGGATCTCTTCCGTACCCAAGATAAAACTCACTTTTCAGCTTATTCTTTGGCGGGGAAGAGTATGTGATTACGATTCTGTTATCCGTATCGTCTGCATATAAATAATCAGCTTTCTTACCTGTTTGAGATGAGTATCTTTTCATCCTTTTGAGTAAGAATTCTGTATCAACACTTGTAATGTTTTCAACTCCCAGTGGCAGGAGATTAAATCTTCTTATATAATTCTCATAACTTATTGTATCCTTTTGATTCTCAGGATTTGTTAAGAGTGATACCATAGCAATGTGCTTCGTTGTATTGTTTCCGTATGGCAGTATTGTCACTGGCTGTGCAAAGTTCAGCCTGTAATTTCCGTTGACGTTAGAACTGTTCCTGATGTCAATCGTAGTGACCTGATTCAGAGGGCTTTGGAAAACCAAACTGATTTTGATAGTATCTTTGCAGAAACCTGTAGCATTGATTTGTGTCAGCAGAGGTCTTCCAACCGAAACACTTGAAGTGTCATAATGCAGGCTCAAAAAATGCCCATATCTGTCTTTCACCTGCTCGAGCATCATCATCATCGGTTTCCGCCTTGCATTTACGGTTGAACCGACGGGAAAATCCTCAAAGCTTCTTTTGTATTCGTTGAAGACATACTCGGCGCCGTCACCTCGTGTCAGAACTACTCTTCGTCTTCGATAGCCTTCGAACCCGTCTTCAATATAGGATGCCTGTGCCTTATAGTAAGAGCCTTTGGATTCATCAGAATATGCACCAACATAACTTTCGTCATCAGACTTGTTTACAAGTGTAATCAATGATCCGTCACCAGCCATTAAAAGGATTCTGTTTGGATTCCCAATACCAGCCGGCATGAGCGGACCGTCAAAGTGATATCCGGGCATTAGCATTTTGATGCTGTCTCCGGAAATGATACTCCCTCCCGGATCTGTAAAAAAATGAGTTTCAAAATTTAGAGTCTGAACAGCAATTCCGTTCAAACTTAATATCCAGGCAGGAGAATTGATATTATACCTTCTTGGATTCTCTATGTAGCTTGAAAGATTACCGAGAAAGAACTGATGCCCTGCTGAACCGTTATAATTCAGCGATAAGTTGATCCCAACGTCACCCGCCAGCGGAAAATTATAAAGAGGTATCTCATAAATAAGATTGCCGTTAAAGTCATTGACTATCTCGTTGTTGTCAAAGTTGAATCCTCCGGATTTATAAAATCCTCTTTCATTGAACATGTTAGCCGCATTCGTGATGCCGTTATCAACGGTGCTCAGATCAGCTGAGTCAGAATGAGCAGTGTCGTACTTAGAAATGGAAGAATATGAAAAGGCTTTTGATGATGGAGTTTCGGAGGAGATAAGCATAAGAATAAGTATCAACGAAACCGAACCGGCGAAAAAAGATTCAATCGTATTCATCTGATGCGTCATTTAATTATTCAACAAATGAAAATAAAATTTGTGAATGATTATGTGAAGAATGCGATAATCTTACGGAACACAAATAATTTCCACCCAATCTCGATCAATCTAAAATCAAACTAATACATCAGCATACTTCAATAAAAACGTATCAATGCCATTTTGACATTTCAAGGTAAATTTTTTAGCCGGTGTCGTTGCTACTGCAAACGGATAGTCAAACACGCTTCCTGTAGGCGGGTATGGGGGATTATTCCGTCCCTGTTAGTGTTTTCCAAGTGAAGAGAGGAATCACCAACAAGTAAGACAGAATTATTCAACTCTTGAACTGCATTCATAACACTACCCCAACCCCTTCAACCCAACAACAACCATCAGGTTCGATGTAAGAACTTCAGGCAATGTATTGCTGAAAGTGTTTG
>DAIQRO010000229.1:3338-4405 GCA_036786155.1 Bacteroidota bacterium | reverse complement strand
CTTTGCAGAAACAGTAATAAGGGCTGACGAAATAGGTGTATCATTCATATCATCGGTTACGCTCATCAGCGCTTCTGAGTATGAATTGTCTGAATCTTCAGACTTCTGCAAGAGGGTCACAATTGAGACTGACAGCGATACAAAGAGCGAACTCGCAGACTGCTCCACAGGCAAGATCAAAGCGCAGACTGTGGTACTGAAGAACAACAGCAAGAAACGGATGCACATGATAGCCGTAGTTGAGGCCAAATCTCTGCACGGAATATCAAAGCACTGAAAGCAAGAATTCGGGCAAGGACTGAAACCCGTACTCAAAGCGGGTTTCAGCAGCCGCCCGGAGTAACAGGAACAAGAAAGTTTCCCAAAACTAAAAAACAAAAAGGAGACAGAAATGAAAACGCTAAAAAGATCCTTCGCAATGCTGGCAGTACTCGCAGCCACGGTAACACTGATAGCCTGCAACAACAATCCTTCCGGAGTATCATCTGGTGATCTGAATGAGCCGAAAGAGCTTCAGGCGATCGAGAACAACAGAAAGATCGTTCTTACTTTCGAAAACTACCTGATGCCCGGAGAAAAATGGAACATCAACGCAGCGGACTTTGACCAATGCAGACTCGATGCATTTACAGCGGTCAGTGTTGAGGCAATTGATCTGAGGCTTCCTCTTTACCAGACTCCAGAGCATTGCGGAGACATTGCCATCTACATAGACGGTGATGAAGGAAAAGTGAACGGTAAATGCGGAGCTGACAGTTTCAGAGCTCGCGAAATTACGCTGATAAACAACTCCGAGATGGGGCTATCCGTAAAGGCAACGGTTGTCGGCGAAGAAGTCATAAACGATCCGTACGGCACAAAATAGCTGTGAGCATTCGAGATTGCCCGGCGGAATGAGTCCTGCCGGGCTTTCTGTTGAGTAAGAATACTCATTAATTTCCGGCAAGTGGCCCTATTCAAATTCCAATCTGAAGGGGCCATTTTTGTATAAGATTTCAGCATGGAGTTAACTTCAACTGATCAGAAAACAGAATATAAAAATGAAAGGAGAATCGAAATGAAATCGA
>DAIQRO010000229.1:0-3292 GCA_036786155.1 Bacteroidota bacterium | reverse complement strand
TGGCTTTGGCAGCAATAGTAATGATGACGGTGATCGGCACTTCAGCGGCTCAGAGCAGTATGTTCGCGGCATCACATGATTCAGAATCAGAACAGTTCATTCTGAGCGGAACAACTGAGGGCGTTGTTCATGATCTTGCGACGATCAAGTTCAGCATTTTGTCGGAAGGCGAGGCACAGCTTAATGTAGTGGACTCAAAGGGCAAGATCGTAGAAGAACTTGTTGCCGGAGAGATTACACCGGGAAATTATACAATGTACTATAAGCCTTCGCCTGAAGTTCAATCAGGGGAATACTTCCTCAGGATGTCAATGAACGGAGTGACAAGATCAGAAAGATTTCTGGTAGGCCAGTAGATTCGAATCGGAAGAACAAGGTTAAGAACGGCAGGAGCAGCTGATAAACTTCACACCCTCAGTTCCTGCCTTCGAAACCAACTTTGGTGAAACAGTTACCTGTAATCACCATCTGCATTAAGAGCGGTCTTTTACATTTTCGCTGAGAACTGAAGATGATCCCCAAGCATCAGTACCCCGATTCCGGCCAAGTCCAATGCCTCCGGATAGCCTGAAACGGGCACAGCAGAAGCTCAGCGAAAATGTCAAAGGCCGTTCTGCATAATGTACACATGAACAACCGGACAATTTTAGTCACAAGTCAGTATTCACAATCCTTAAAATTGTCAGAAAGAAATTAATTTTAATTCCAGATCAAAAAATGTATCTTTGCACTCAATAATTTTTTCATTTTCCAAGGAGGATAAATTGGGTACAGCAACACTGGACAAGAATCAGGTATTGCCTTACAAAGTTAAGGACATATCTCTTGCCGAATGGGGTAGAAAGGAAATAAGGCTGGCAGAAGCAGAAATGCCGGGCCTGATGGCAATAAGGGAAGAATACAAATCGCAAAAGCCTCTCAAAGGCGCCAGGATAGCCGGTTGCCTTCATATGACAATACAGACTGCAGTTCTAATAGAAACACTTGTTGATCTCGGAGCAGAAGTTACATGGTCGTCGTGCAACATATTCTCCACACAGGACCATGCTGCTGCTGCAATAGCTGCGGCCGGAATTCCGGTATATGCCTGGAAAGGAATGAATGAAGAGGAATTCAACTGGTGCATTGAGCAGACATTGTTCTTTGGCCCGGACAGAAAGCCGCTTAACATGATCCTTGATGACGGAGGTGATCTGACCAATATGGTATTTGACAATTATCCCGAATTGATTCAGGGGATAAGAGGCCTCTCTGAGGAAACAACAACCGGTGTGCACAGGCTATATGAGAGGATGAAAAAAGGAACGCTTCCTATGCCCGCAATCAATGTAAACGACTCTGTAACAAAGTCAAAATTTGACAACAAGTACGGTTGCAAAGAATCATGCGTTGATGCTATCAGAAGAGCTACGGATGTTATGATGGCAGGCAAGGTTGCTGTGGTTGCAGGTTACGGCGATGTAGGAAAGGGCTCGGCGGCCTCACTGAGAGGAGCAGGCGCAAGAGTGCTCGTAACAGAGATCGATCCGATCTGTGCTTTGCAGGCGGCTATGGACGGTTACCAGGTAGTTACAATGGATGAAGCTTCAGAGATCGCGGACATATTTGTAACGGCAACCGGAAATGTGAACATCATTACCGACAGGCATTTCAAGACAATGAAAGACAAGGCTATAGTCTGCAATATCGGTCACTTTGACAATGAGATCAACATGGCATGGCTGAATGAGAACTTTGGCCAGACAAAGAACACCGTGAAGCCACAGGTGGATCTTTACACAGTTGACGGTAAGGAAGTGATCATACTTGCAGAAGGCAGGCTTGTTAATCTCGGATGCGCAATGGGACATCCTTCATTTGTAATGTCCAATTCATTTACAAACCAGGTGCTGGCCCAGATAGAACTTTGGAACAACCACAGCAACTATGAAAACAAGGTCTATGTGCTTCCGAAACATCTTGATGAGAAGGTTGCAAGGCTTCACCTTGGAAAGATCGGCGCGAAGCTCGAGACCATGACAAAGGAACAGGCAGATTACATTGGTGTCAGCGTTGACGGTCCGTACAAATCTGAATTGTACAGATACTAAGCAATCAGCAAAACAGATAAGGATCTGTTGCTGGAGTAGCTCAGCTGGTAGAGCAGCTGATTCGTAATCAGCAGGTCACGAGTTCAAATCTCGTCTCCAGCTCTGAGAAAGCCCCCGTTTGTTGAAGGCGGGGGCTTCTTCTTTATGCTCGTTTGCCAAATTTGAAAGATAGAATCTTTAGAGAAGTCTCAAATCAGTTTAATATTCATCGCAGAAACACACGTCATGAATATTTGCAATCGGAAACAAAGCAGTTCAGTTCCGACAACTCACCACTGCCCGTTTCAATTAAAAAATTGAGATCAGGGATCCGGTCAGCTCATATGAAACCGCCGCCGAGTGTAAGTCTTATTATACCAAAAACAACTGCGATTGCGCACAGAATCGTGCCACCCTTTGACTCAGCAACGACGCTTATGATCAAACCGACTATGGCAAAAGGTATGTTGATCCAGTTGAGCCAGCCAAGCAGAGGAATGAATGCTATCAGCATTCCGATGGCCGAAAGGATCCCGAGGATGATTCCAAAGATCTTCATTTCAAGTCCTGTTAAATTTGAATGATTGTGAACTCGCTCATGCAAATGAATCATGAGTCAGCAAGATAACTTTCATATCACAGATACGAAAGTTAAGTCTGCCTGTTTCGAATTGAACAAGAAATGTGTGAAGATGCGCAAAAAGCAAATCAGACCAGTTAACACCCCGGGCTGATCATGATGTATTGAATTTGACTCCAGAGTGTCTTCTGAAAAGAATCTTAGTCAGAGCAAAAAGAAAAGGCCCGGCAAATGATCACCGGGCCTGGCATAAATGAATCTAACCTTGCGAAACTCATTTCATTACGGTCTTATGATGCCGACAAAGTTGAATGCATTGTTATCGGCAAAGGCAAGGTCGGTGCCGTCAACAGAAGAATCTCCGTTCAGATCGGTGTTCACATATCCTGTTACAAAGTTGAACGCATCATTGTCTATCAGAGAAATATCCCCTGCATCCACAAATCCGTCATTGTTCACTTCTCCCGTATAGAATGAGTACTTGCTGCCAACAAGGACCATGTTGCTGCCATAAGCCTGAGCTGCAGAAGTGGTGAAATCGTAATTCAGCACACCCGCCGTGAAAGACTCTCCACCGGACTTGCTCCATGTCTCAACAGAGTTTCTGTGCTTGGCAACTATGTAGTAACTTACACCGTTCAGA
>DAIQRO010000028.1:7683-22016 GCA_036786155.1 Bacteroidota bacterium | reverse complement strand
ATCACGTTGGTTGCTTACAGAAGAATCTTCTTTGTCTTGCTGAGGATATCACCGAAGTAACCAAACTGTGTCTTGACGGCTCCGAGTATTTCCCACACTTCGCTCGAACGCTTTTCAATTGCAAGCGTCCTGAATCCCATCTGAAGGCTGTTTAGCAGTGCGGCGAAATTTGACGGGCCGGCAACGACAACCTTCAGCTCCCTTTGAAGATGTTCACACAGACCCGTCCTTCTAGTGATCTCCGCATACAGGCCTTCCGTCGGGACAAACATCATGGCAAAGTCTGTGGTGGCGGGAGGATTGATGTACTTGTCCCTAATGTCGCGCGCATTCTTCTTCACAGAGTTTTCAAACTGTTTCGATGCGGCATCAATGCCTCCGGCGTTGGAGGGATTGTCATATGCCTCCAGCAGTCGCTGATAGTCCTCAACCGGAAACTTCGAGTCCACAGGAAGGAGAAGGGGCCTGTCATTGCTGTCTCTTCCGGGAAGCTTTATCGCATACTCGACTCTCTCCTGGCTTCCTTCTTTCACGACAGCATTCTTCACATACTGCTCCGGCGAAAGTATCTGTTCAAGTATGGCTCCGAGCTGTATCTCTCCGAGGTTGCCTCTTGTCTTCACATTTGCAAGCACCTTCTTAAGATCGCCGACACCCGAGGCAAGCGTCTGCATCTCGCCGAGCCCTTTGTGCACCTGCTCAAGCCGGTCGCTGATAAGCTTGAATGACTCGTTGAATCTTTTCTCCACAGTTTCCTGAAGTTTTTCGTCAACTGTCTTTCTCATCTCTTCAAGTTTCTTTGTATTGTCATCCTGCATCAACTTTAGGCGTCCTTCCACAGTCTCACGTATCTCCCTGAGTTTTTCCTCTGCTTCCTTTCTGATGTTATCCTGCTTTGTGATAAGGTCTTCGAATTTCTGTTTCTGAAGATCGTTGAAGTCTTTGACGTTTCTTGTAAAGTTGTCCTCAAACATACGGAGGGATGTTGACTGTTCGTTCCTGCTGTCTTTGGAAGATGCCTCAACCTGTTCCTTCAGCCGGGCGGCCTTCTCATCAAATGATTTTGCAAGTTGTGCGAGCTGAGCCGAGAAGATCTCAAACTGATTCTTCTGCGCGCTTGAGAGATCCGTGACCGTGCGGGTGAGATTTTCTCCGAGCAACTTGAACGAGTTGCTGAGTTCTTCGCGGTTCTCTTTGAACGTGCTTCGGCTTTCATCACGGCTTCTTCCGAACTCTTCGCGCATGAGCGGATCAAGGCGCGAAAGTCCCGCATCAAGCTTGATCAGTTTTTCATTCAAATCATTTCCTGCTTCGTCCTTCTTCCGGAAGATGCTCATCAGCAGGATGACCAATGTGAGAATAATGAGTGCGGCAAGCAGAACGATCGTCAGTGTATCCGCGGACATAATTGATAATCATTGAATTTTTAAGGATCTCCCGGCAAATATAACTAACACAAACCGGTAATAAGAGAAAATTCTGAGAGGTGGACAGGATAAGGACTCAATGCTGTCCAACATGATTAGAAAAACGTAATCAACTCTGATTTGCATTCCAAACAAGGCCGGCAGTCTTTTTTCAAACGATAATCACATCCGGATACAATAAAAAAGGTATGAAGAAGCAAGAACGACAGGCGGGAAGCAAAGGATTCATTCTTGTTTGTATCCGAACGAGCAAGGAAGACAATACTACCTCACGAGATCACCGCCTTCACTCAATCACACTGAACATCTCCGCGACAGGTTTCTTTGCCCTTGGTTTAATTTCATGCGCGGGTTTTCCGACGGCAACGAATGCAAAAAGTGAGTACGGCTCTTTCACTCCGAGCAGTTTGCTGAGCTCTTCCTTTGCAACCATCGGGCCGGTTTGCCAGCATGCGCCGTAGCCCATGTCAACAGCGGCAAGCAGGAGATTTTCAATTGCCGCTCCGATCGTTTGTATGTCGGGATGGTTTCTTAGTTCGTTGATGTCGTCATGCGAGTAGGATGTCTGCTCAAGCACCTTGTCAATTACGGCGGTGTACGGCTCCGACAATACAGCGATCACGGCCGGTGCATTCAGGAAGATCGTCGAGAATGATTCAACAGCGTTTCTAACATTGTCCGCTGCATGGTCTCCGCCTGCGGGGATAATTTCGTAATACTTCTTCTTCACGGCTTCAGCCATCTTCCTCATAATATCCTTATTAGTTACAGCTATGAAGCTCCATGTTTCCCTGCCGCCTATGCACGGCGCAGTTCCAGCCATTCTTACCATCTCCTTAAGCTTTTCAACGGGCACCTTATCCTCCGTAAAATTTCTCACTGATGCCCGGCGTTCCAATACGTCTGCAAATTCCATGATATGTGATTTGAGCCGGGGCTGGTTAAGCCCGCGGCAGTTTGCAAAATGGGTTCCTGCAAAACTAATCAGCGGAAACGGCAGTCGCAGTACAGTTTATAATCCCTCAAATACAAAAGGCGCGGCATCAACAAAGCTTGCGGAAGTTTCGCCTGCATAAACTTCATTCTCAGACATCTTAAGCTTCTTCACGGGCGCACCTTCGGCAAAATTCAGTTTGCTGAAATTCACCCAAAGCACATTGGGATTCATAACGTTGTCAAAATAGTAAATGAGATTCTTCTGGTCTGAAATGGTTCTCCATCTGGTGGATGAAATGTTGGGTTCGTTCTCGGTTGATATTCCGAAAGGCACGGAACAGTTTCTTATTACGCTCAGAACCGAAGGAGTGGCAATTCTGATGTCGTCAGTCTGCGGAATCGCTTTGATGTAGTAAGATGCCCTGACAAACCTGTCTGCCGCCCTGTTTGTGCCGGGAAGCATTACGGTACCGGGAATGTTATTCCAGTAACTGCTTATGGCAAGCTGTTGATCGAACGTCGGCGAATTGGTCATTACATTGTATTCCCTTCCGTGATGTATCACAAGCTTGCCGTCAATGTATTCGAATATAGCATTGTCACCGGTGGCGTCCGAAAGCGAAAGATGTATAGTGGTGTAAATGTCCGTTCCGGGAATCTCCGAGGAAACGACAACAAACTCTTCCTTTGCAAATTCATTCACCGCCTCGCTTACCGTGGAGAAATTGTCAAGCGCATACTGAAGACATGTCGCGACGGATATTCCTTTCCTGTTGCCGTCCTTCACAAACGGCGGGTAGTTTGATTCCACAAGCCAGAGCATGTTGCCAACAAGCCCCTTCTCATTCATCCCGTCTGAAGAAGCAATGTCCCATGAGCTTGTTACAACGCTTCCGTATTTTGATCTCCATTTGACGGAGCTCGTTCCCACTTCACCGTTGCGTTCCATGCCTCTCGGGAACACCCAGAGATTTGCGGGAATTTCGGATTGCCAGTCCATTGACCTTGCTGTCATGACGGTCCCGTTAGGGCCCTGGTAAACAACTCTTGTGCATGCACTCACTTCAATTGATGAAATCAAAAAAGCAAGCATTGCCATTGCGGACAGAACTTTGAATTTGTACATCAGCGTTCTTTGTTTATTGAATGAAAAAATTCAGTTTCCGGATTTCAGAAAATACAACAGCTGTAATAAATCTGCATAAGCAATAAATTACTTCATCGGGATGATTGAAGAAGTTTGAGCTTGTAAATGATCTGCAGTTACTATCGTACAGCGAACCACTTCTCTGTTCCTCCGCAAAGCCTTATCGCATTTATCCCGAGTTCTCTTAGAATCCTGACTGCCTCCGCTGACCTGCCCCCGTCTCTTTCGGAGACGGTCACAACCCGCAGGTTCTTTTCGAACATCTGCAGATTGTTCCGCAGTTCAGAAAGATCTATGCTAACGGCTTCGGGAATGTGTTGCCGCTCATATTCCTCTTTGCTTCTGACATCAACGATCAGCATCTTTCTCCTGCCATGAATTGCCCGCATCAATTCCTCGGGCTCGATGCATTCCTTTTCAGTCCTGATCTTCTCAGGCATGCGCATCCTTATAACGAGCGAAGAGAGGACTGTAATTGCACCGATAAGAAGTATCGCATACTGCACTCCGAACAGGTCAGCCGTAATTCCCGAGATCAGCGCCCCTGCGGCATAGCCGAGATCTCTCCAAAGACGGAAAGTTCCCAGGCTCTCTGCTCTCTGCGCCGGACTCGTTGCCTGAGCAATGGTTGAAAGAAAAGTTGGATACACGAGCGCGGTACCAAAGCCGAGCACGGCCGATATAGACGCAAGCAGGATGAAACTCTTGCTGACGGGTATAAGCATGATCGCAATCCCCTGCAACAGCATTCCCCAAAAGAGCATTGACTTCTTTGAATAAACATCAGACATCTTTCCCGTAAACAGCTGACAAACTCCCCACACGGCAGGATAGATGGCCGCTATTATGCCTGTATCTTCCGTTGAGTAGTCAAGCGACATTAGAACCATCGGCAGAAGCCCCCAGATCATTCCGTCGTTCAGGTTGTTTACAAGTCCTGCCTGCGTAACGGAGCTCAGGGTCTTATTCTTAAATGTAGTTTCGAAGAACACATTACCGAGATGAGCTGTCCTGTCGTCTATGCTCTCCTTATGAACGAACGCTCTTGTATCTTTTGCCCAGAAGAATGTAAGGAAGAATCCTGCCAGGGAGATAAAAATTCCGATGTAAAACGGATAGGGTGTGATACCATACTTACCGGCAACATATCCCGAAAGGAAAGCGACTATCCCGACCGCGAAATATCCGGCAAACTCGTTCAACCCCATTGCAAGCCCGCGGTCCTTTTCGCCTACAAGGTCAATCTTCATAACCACCGTACTGCTCCAGGTAAGCCCCTGGCTTACCCCAAGCAGGATATTGGCAAACACAACCCAGCTCCAGGAAGGCGCATAGATGAGCATGAAAGGTACGGGAATGGCAAAGAGCCAGCCGGTCAGAAGGAGGTTTCTGCGCCCGAACGAATTTGCAAGTTTGCCGGCGAAGTAATTTGTAATTGCCTTTGTGATGCCGAATGCCATGATGAAGGAAAGGATGGAAGTTTTGGACGCAACTCCGAATTCAGTTTCCGCAAACTGCGGAAAGATAGTCCGCTCCATTCCGATCATTCCGCCGACAAAAGCGTTGATCACCACAAGAAGGGAGAACTGTTTCCGGTTTTGTTTAAGGCCGAGTTGCATAAATCAGAAGGATATAGCAATTAAATTTCTGAACCGATGAAAGCTCTGATCAATACTGATGAAGTATTCACTCAAAGCGATAGCACTATGTTTTGGAATAAGTCAGCACAACCGTACCGCTGATGTGAAAGATTCTCGATCCACTGAGTTTCAGTTTGAGATTGTGTTTAATTCCCTCCATCAGCGGCGTCCCCTTGCCGATCGCAACCGGATCAATAAGGAACTCATACTCGTCAATAAGTCCGGCGTTTGCAAGTTGCGTAACAACACTGCCGCTTCCGAGCACAGTGATGTCCTTTCCTTCTTCACTTTTCAGCTCCTTCACTTTTTGTATTCCGTCACCGCTGATCACGGTAGTGTTATTCCACCCTGCGCTTTTCAGCGTGTTCGAAAGCACGATCTTTTCCGATTCGTTGATCCTCTTTGCAACAACAGGAAACATTGCGGCGGCCGTTTCTCCCGGCCAGAAGGCGCACATCATTTCATAAGTGACTCTGCCGAAGAGCAGTATGTATTCCTGCTTAAGCTTTTCTTCGGAATACCTGTTTCCTTCCTCACCGTGTATATGCCAGGAAGTGTCATCATCAGGGCCTTTGAAAAAACCGTTGACTGTCATGAAGCTGAAAGATCTTATTTTACGCATCCTGCTGATATCAGATAGTTTAATGTAAGATGACAGGTTACTATGCAATGACAAAGACATGAAATTTCGTGATTCTCTGCCTGTTGAATAGTTAAGTATCTGTCTTTCTCTGCTGAAATCGTTTTGCAAAAATAATCATTCCTGAGTACTCACATAAGCACCAAATAAGCATATTAAGGAATGCTAGTGTTACTGGCACAGCAGATTTTCAGATGTGTGGGATTAAACCGTTCAGATCACTAAATTGTCTCAGAAAGAAATTGCATCAATTGCGTCGGATGAAGATCCGAAAGGGAAGTAACCAACAGGCACAAATATGAGACACATCATCATCATTTTTCTTCTGTGTGCGGAGGCGATCGCTCAGCACGGCGTCGGCAGCGGGTGGGGAGCCGAAACAGCCATACCGAAATTTGATCCGCTCAAAACACAGCGCGGAGTGTTGTTCAACAATATGGCTGTATCAACAACAGGAAGGATCTTCCTGCTTACAACCGAGTCAAATCCGGTTAACGGTATCATCTCCGGAAACTACCTGTACTACTCCGATGACGGCGGAGCAACATGGTCTTCGCCGCTCCTTTTCACCCCTGCGCAGCTTGTAATAGGCGCCGCTCCCATGAAGCTTTCAATGGGTTCTGACAACATCCTCCATGTTTTCTGGAATTCAAAGAATCCCTCGGCGCTGTATTACTCAAGGTATGACCAGAATCTCAATCTGCTTGTTGACACGATCCGAGTCGGAAGCCGCGTCACCTACAATGAATTTGCAACTCATCTCACAATAGATGCACATAACAGGCTTCATGCGATCTGGCACGAGGGAAGCACATCATCGCCGAATACAACGGAAGTTTACTACAGCCGTTCCACAAACGGCGGAACAAACTGGAGCGCGGTGCAACGATTAAGCACAAACGACGGCAGGCATTCGGCTTTTCCGCGGGCGCAGTTCGATGCCGCACAGGGTGACACGCTCGCAATTGCATGGAGGGATTCTGTCAGCATGGGACAACTTTGGGACATATACATGTCGGTTACAACTAACGGCGGAGTGAACTGGAGTACACCGTTTGCCGCGGCAACGGGTACAAGCCTTGACTCTGATCCGGATGTAATCATGGATTCGCAGAACAGGGTACATCTTGCATATCATCAGTATCCGCAGGGGAATCCGTTCAACGGTGCTAATGTGCGTTATTCGTTTTCAGATGATCTCGGAAGCACATGGCATAACAATTCATTTGCCCAGCTTTCTCAATCCGGCATCAGGTCACATTTGATTGAGGGCAACAGACATGATCCTGTAAGAAATGTGCTGTGGATGGTTTGGAAAGATGAAAGAGACTTCAGCGGAGGAAACGCAAAGGCGGACATTGTTCTGAGTTACTCAACAGACAGGGGAATCACATGGTCATTTCCGGAGTTTGCCACAGATCGCGACTCAATGTCCGTCGGCTTCAAGGCAGGAGCGCTTCTGCCCGGGGGAGAATTCTCGGTGAATTATGAGGTCAACAGTCAAAGCAACCTGCTTCAGGTTTACTTCAGAAAAAGGACCGGCGCAGTGACAGACAAAAAAGCAAGCGTGAAGATTCTCATTGAAGGAAGATATGACAGCGCTCAGAACAAAATGGTCAAAGACACTATCGCCATGTTTCTCAGAGGTCCGGCAACTCCGTATCAGCTTGTTGACTCAGCCTTTTGCGTGTCAGACAGTCTTGGAAACTGCGTCTTCACATTGACGGGACTGAGCGGCAATGGCCCATACTATGCGGCGTTCACACACCGCAACTCAGTGGAAACGTGGACATCATCACAGTTTACATTTGCAGGCGACTCTGTTTCGCTTGACATGACTTCTGCCTTAGGCGCCGCCTTCGGCGGAAACATGAAACAGGTTGATTCATCGCCGGTCAGGTATGCAGTATTCAGCGGAGATGTAAACAGGGACGGCTTCATTGACGGTGCGGACCTGCAGAGAATTGACAACGACGTTTTCAATTTCGTGAGCGGCAAAAGTCTTACATCTGACCTTGACGGAAATACATTCGTTGATGCGGCGGATTATGCTTTGGCAGATAACAATGCGCTTAACTTTGCCGGACTGATAAGGCCGTAAAGAAGGCGGCGCTATTTCTTCCTGCCCGGTCTTGCCAGAGGATTGTAACTCAGGCATAGTCCGATCCAATGTTCAAGCTTACGTTGGCCTGAGATGCCCGGCTGTTCAACAAATACAAATCCCTTCATGGGCTTGCCGGTGAAGTCCATTTCGGTACAGCCCTCTGCCTTGAGAGCTTCATCATAGGCATCCGGTCCGATGCGCGCCATAAGTTTATTCTTCACCACGCCAATGCACATCTTACCGTCAACAAGAAAGCAAAGCCCGCCCATCATATTCTTTTCTTCAAACTCCACATTCCTCTTTGCGAGTACAGTCCTTATGCGCACTGCAAGCGCTTCGTCAAATGCCATTGCTGTTGCTTTAGTTTATTTGAGACCGGTCTTCCTCTTGAAGCTAAAGTTCTGTTCAATCTGTTGCAATAGATCTCACAACAGCCGGAACAGCATTATCACAATGCTGAGAACAACAAGCGAAGTATAGATCAGCTTCGTGTATTTTGCGAGCCACTCGGGCAGGTAGATGTCGAAGTTGTGCTTGCCGGAATCCGAAAACTTCCTTGCCATCAAGGTGAGCGGGCAAAACATCCTGAACACAAGCAGTGTGAGCCCTTCAAGCAATATCAGCCCGAGGCATATCCAGTACAGTGTGCCGATCTCATTCATTGTCACTGCATAGAGCATGTAGAATATCACGAAGTTGAAGAACAACCATACTGCGGTATGGACCAACTTGATTGCGATCAGTTTCTGCCGGCCTGTCATACTGAGAAATTATGATACTTTGACCGAATCAATTTTATACTGTGCCCGCTCCGTTTCTTTTGCAAAGTTACAAACAATTAACACATCAATCAAACTGAAGATTCTGCGGAAACGAAGGCTGTACCATTCACAGATCACAGATCAAATCAAATCAATAGCATTTCACTAGAACCCGTCTCTGGTTTTTATTTTCAAAATTTCACCCAGGATCTTTGCGTTGGAAGAACGCCGTTCGGATGTCGGATTTAGCACAACCGCTTTTCCGTCTTTCAGGATGCTGACAACAAGAGTCCTTTTGCTTGAATATGTAATCTTGTATTTGTATTCCTTTTCGCCATCAGCGTTGACGAAATCAATTTCAATGCTTCCCTCAAGATCTGCGTTAAAACTTACTCTCTTATCCCTGAAGTAACTCACGCTCAGTTTTGCAGACTTGATTTCAGCAGGAATAGTATTACTGGAAACGATAGATGCTGGGACCCATTTTACATTGGCATCTCTGTTGTCACCCAGCGTTGTTTCAAAATTGTATTGACCGTCAAGTCCTCCGAATCCGTAAATCCACAGTTCATTAAGCTGATTCATCTCAAAACTTATCTCATTAGTAAACTTCTTCTTTTGTTTCTTCTCTTTCTTTGTTTGCTCAAGCTCATATACAAGCGTAATGACATAAGGCTTTCTCATGGGTATACCAGCAACATATTGAATATTGCTTGTGTGTTCAGAACTTCCGGACTTGAACTCAAATCTCTCCTGAGCTTGTGAAGTTTCAAATGTTACAAATTGCAGACACAGCATTAGTGCAAGAATCATGATTCTCATTTTTATGGATTTAGGTTTCTCTTTTATATTTCTTTGAGGAAATACCATCTTCGGAAAGAAGGCGCTGAATGTTGTTGCAATAAGATAGTATTTTCGACCCAAAGACTTCATTAAGACTTTGTAAACTAAGTTTTTGGTTGACATTTCCTCCATCCCAATATGATAGACAAGAGAAAAGTTACAGTGCCTGTAATGAGAGTCCGGGTGCGGGAAGCCAAGGACGTATGCCTGATGCCAGCAGACAAACGGTAGAACTGTCGGGCGATCTTACAGCTGTACATTGAGAACAGAAGGGTATGATAAGGCTTTGTGGATATTGGTGCGGTTACCTTCAACAATTCAATATTACTTCTCTCCCTCCGAAAGTTATAACTGCTAAGCCCTGTTTACAAGTGTGCACCATATTGCCAGACCATTCAGGCCTGCGCCGGAAAATACAGAAATTCATTCGGATATATTTAGAACAAGTCATTGCGAACTGTTATTCTTGTCATTCCACTTCTGCATTCTGCGAGTATCAAAAGGGCAGAAAATAACCATAAAGCTTCTTACCCAGAACCGGATGTTGTCCGGGTGGTTAGTTCGGTTGAGTATGCAAAGAACAACACTAATGAGGCATAAGAATCCTTCCTAAAAAGTGCATAAGAAACAGAACTAACGGCCGTTCCTGCAAACGCCAATCAGCTCTTATCTCTTCAGTACAATGCTTCTGAAAAGATCCCACTCATGCGGAAACTTCTCCGATTCAAACTTCATCAGTTCATCCGTGCCAATGAAAGTAAACTCCGGATACTCGCGGCTCAGATACTCCGTACCGCCGTTCACGATCATGAGATACACAACTTCCAGCGGACAATCGGAAGGATACGGGCTGAGCAACTCAATCAGCCTGTCATACTTCTCCCTTTTTGCCGATGCATTCCGAATGTCCGCGATACTCCCGATGAGTGTTTTCATCCCTGTCTTCAGCGCATTCCTGTATACCGACAATTGACCGTCTCCAACGGATCCTTCATCCGTCTTAAGCTCTGCAAGTATCCACCGGCCGCTGCCCGTGCCTGCCTGTTTTAGGTAAAGAAGATAATCGGCATTGGTGCTTTGATTGCTGTTTTCCTTCTTCACGGGAAATTCGGGGCATACAAGCTCCGTTTCTCCGCCGTAATGTGCCGACAGAATTTCAGGAAGGAACATTGTGATGAATGCATCAATGCGCCTTTCGAACTGAAACTTAGGCAGTGACTTGAACTTCATCAGTCTTCTGAGCATCTGTTCAACGAAGGGGCCTTCTCCGTACTTCTCATGGTCTTCACCGAAGAAGTTGCTGTTTTCCGAAGGAGGCAGAAGTTCAAAGCCGGTATCTTCGATGGTCGAAACTTCTGTGCGGGCACTCGTGCCTGCAAGCATTATGTCAATGTTGTGTTCATTGAGGTCATGCCCGCCGTAAGCTCTGCCGCCGCTCATGTGTTTTCTCAGGCCGCGAACAGTTTTTGCCTCTTTTCCGCAAACAGGGCAGTTGTACATATTAGTATTTGTAATGTTGAAAAATGTTCTGTTGTTTCAGGATCTCCTTAATGTCAAACCGAACTTCGGCTTGCCGGAGATATGCAAATATAGCGCTTGCGAATCTGTCTTAAGTTGCAGTAACGTTGCTGTAACGTTCGGTGAGAAGAGCACTTAGCCACGAATACACGAATGACGTCTTTCGATGTGGGTTGATCATTGGAATGCAAACTACGATACCATCTTGCAGGATTTGTTGAATGCTTCATATTAATGAACCACTAAACAGCTGTTCCTCTTGTATAATTCTTGGAGAGTCCACAGCGCATCCTGTTCATTCATGCATTCGTGGCGAAAGCTTCTTGGGCACGAAACAAATCGGGGAGAAAAGCCCTCCAACTATCCCCAAATAGAATATGATCGCTCACAGATCATACGTGTCGCAAGTCAAAGCGACCGATCAATTTCCGAAAAGTTCCTCCGGGTTCAGCTCCAGAAATTCCTTCCACGAAAGAGAATCACTGCTGATAAGCAATGACCTGTAAGGTTTGAATCGCCTGCTGAACTCTTCCATGCCTGCATGAAATTTGATCCTGCCTGACTTCACTTCAAGTGCAATGATCCTGCTCTTATTCTTTATGATGTAATCCACTTCATAATTGCCATCTCTCCAGTAAAAAATATTCCAGTTGTGAACTCTTGCTTCATTCAGCAAGTATGCTCCAACAGCACTTTCAACATGCCTTCCCCAGAGTTCCGGAGACTTCACTGCATCACTGAAGCCATATTCCGATCCGACACTGAGAAAGGAAGTGTTGTAAACATTCCATTTTGGTATCGAGCCCTTTGCTGTTACTTTTGATTTGGAGTACTTCTGTATGCCCGATAAGAACCAAACCTGATCAAGCAGGTTCTGATAATGCGCAAGCGTTGTTGTGTTTCCCTTGTCCATTATACGGCTGAGCATTTTGGTGTAAGAGAGGATCTGTCCGGAATAAGAACTTCCCAGTTCAAACAGTTGTCTTAGAACTGCCGGCTTTTGTACGTTGGTCAATTGAAGAATGTCTCTGAAGATCGTTGCCTCAATTATGGAATGCCGTATGTAATCTCTCCAGCGTTTCTCATCACTTATCAATTCTGCTGCACCTGGATAACCGCCGTACCATACATATTCTTCTGCTTTGAATCCGAAAGCCTTCCGCATTTCCGAAAAGCTCCAGTGAGGAAGTTTGATCAACTCAAACCTTCCCGCAAGAGATTCGCCGAGTCCCTTTTCAAGCAAAAGCGTTGAAGATCCGAGTAGAATCAGCCTGATGTCTCTCTTCTCGCGAGTATCTCTGTCCCACTCTTTCTTAACGCCTTCACTCCAGTTCTGTATCTTCTGTATCTCATCGAATACAAGAAGAAAAGGCCCTCCACCGGAATGTGCCTGACTTATTCTTGCGCTCTCCCACTGTTGATTGATCCATACGGGTGAATATGCGCTCATATCGGCAGAGGCATAGTGTCCCGGTATCCTTATCTTCTGCAGGAGCTGTTCAACAAGTGTGGTCTTTCCGATCTGTCTTGTTCCTGTTATTATCTGGATGAACTTTCTTTTCGCAGATGTTCGGTCAAGCAGTAAGGTTAACTGACTTCTTGCAAACATGCTTACAAAATTATTTTAGGTATGCTCATCTTGCTGAGTAAAATTACTCAACGCATTGAGCAAAATCAACAAGCATCTGAGTCAGGCGCATATTAAGATTTGCCTTCAGCCTGCCGTGCCCCGGGAAAAGTATCGGTTTCATTCGTGCATTCGTTGCAATTGCGTTTAGAACAGAAATTTACTGTCCGGGCTTTTTGCGGGCAGTAACGGTTACCACTACGCATTATGCTTATTTGTGTGAAGAGCACTTAGCCACGAATACACGAATGATGTCATTCGCAGTAAATCGTTCGGTGGGATACAAACAACAACTTAAAGTTGCCAGGATCAGGGAATGTGAGATTTATTCCCAAGTGTTTCTGTCACATCATTCGACGCGTTCGGTTAACACATCCGTTTTTTCTCCAAGGAATTCCACCCACGCTTTTTTGATACACGGATAATGTTTCTGGGCTTCTGCAAGTTTGAGGAACGCGGTCAGGTTGTTTTCAAATCTGACTTCAAGTGTTTCATCAGCAAGCTTTCCGTCATCAGCAAAGGCCTTGTGGGCGGTTGCAAGCGAGAACATGCCCGGATACACCCTTGCTCCGAGATGCTCAAGCGGAATGCGAAGAGACCAAAGCGATTTGTTGCCACCGGCCATTGAAGGAGATGCAGACATCAGCAGAGCCTGCTTTTCATTGAACGGCTGAGGACGAAATCTCGAAACCCAGTCAATTATGTTCTTCAGCATTCCGGGCATCGATCCGTTATACTCCGGCGAGGCAATGACAAATGCATCTGATGATATGAGCAGATCGTTCAGCGCCTGAGCGCCTCCGGGAATTCCCGTCTGAGTTTCCATGTCACCGTTGTATGAAGGGCAGTCGAAATCTGAAATGTCTGCGAAGTGAACCTCCGCGCCGTTTCTTTCCAGTATTTCCTTTGCGAGAGCGGCGAGCTTTGTGTTGAGAGAGTCCTTTCGCATTGATGCGGAGAAGAGCAGTATCTTTACCGGGCCCCTTTCCGCACCGGGAGTAATGTTGTTTTCCATTATGTGTTTGTTAGTTTCAGATGATTTTGAATTGAGATTAATTCTGTTTGTTTGCTTCCTTGTATTTGTTCCAGTCTTTCTCTTCAAGAGCGAATTCGAAACTGAGTTGAGGTTTCCCGTTGCGCAGGGTCGTAAACTCTCCGGTCTTTACCGAGCCGAACTTTGCCGTTGCCTTCTGTGAACGGATATTTTCCGCCCCGATGTGAAATACGATCCGGTTAACATGCCTGAAGGCGTAATCTATCATGAGCTTTTTAACCGATCTGTTGTACTCTCCTCCCCAGTACTTTCTTGCGAGGAATGTGAAACCTATGCAAACGCTTGATGCGCCGGCGTCGTGGTCATAGTACCTTGTGGAACCGATCACTTCGTTTGTGCGCCGGTCACTGATCTTGAAAGCCGAACCGGTCTTCATTGCATCTTCAAAGAATTTCCTGAAGACCGCAAGCTCATGCCTGTCGTTTGCCGGATGCTGTTCCCAGATCAGAGGATCCGCGGCCACATCATATAGAGCTTCAAGATCGCTTTCAATCAATGGTAGGAGCTTCACAAGCTCATCTTCCAGATTGTCCGGCTGCCAGTTAATCATTGCACAGGTTATGATTATGTTTTGATATTTTAAGGAAGATCATTTGTGACACTGCGCTTAACCATTGTAACATCCCGCAAGGTTCC
>DAIQRO010000028.1:0-7673 GCA_036786155.1 Bacteroidota bacterium | reverse complement strand
CCGGAAGAATGAATATCTGATTCAAACTGACCGGGGGCACCCGGGTCTTTCCGCCGGGCATAGTATCTCAGAAACTTTATCAGTGCTCTGCAAATCTACTTTCTGCAGATCACCATCCCGCATTCGCTCCCGGGACCGCATCCTTCCGCTTCACTGATATTCCTGAATCCGCAGTCATGCAGTGCAGTGTACAGTTCAGAAAACTCATACGTCATCAGGGCAAGTTTCTGATATTCTGATCCGGTGATGATCCCGTTCTCCGACACTTCATAAAGGTATTCGTAAATAACAGTTCTCAATGATGCATGGCAAGTCACTTTCTCACTGCAGGAGATAACTCCGCGCCCGAGAGGATAACTCATCACTTCCTTCCAATCACTATCGGTATCTTTATTCCTGTCGCGATTCACATAAGTGAAGATAAAATTTCCTCCGGGAGCAAGGCAGTTGAATATGCATCGAAAGGCATTCGACAGCTCTTCAATGGTTGTCAGCAAGGAAGCCGAACCTGCGGTGATGAAGACATGGTCATACTTCTCATCGCAATTGAAATCTGTGACATCCGCCGTGAAAAGCCGCGGATGCAGGTCAAGTTCCCGGCACCTTTCAGCGCAGGCTTTGAGCATTTCTGCAGATGAATCGAAGCCGCTGACACAGTATCCTTCCTTCAGCATTGGTATAAGAAATCTACCCGAACCGCACATTGCTTCAAGGATCCTGCCGCTCGCGGAAGAAATATGTTCAGTAAATGAATCAATCTCCTGCCTGTCCGCAAGGGGTTTGTCGAGGTCATAGATTAGAGTGCACAATTTCCCGTAGGCACTCTTGTCTTTATCGTGCATGCTGAGGTTTATGTAAATGTCTTTGGATGCAACTCCGGTTCATCATTCACTGATCTTAGTTCAATATCATGTAGCTCAATACAGTGCACATGAAATTGTAACCGCAGAGACATCATTAAAAGAAACGGCCCGCAAAAGAACAGCGGATCCGCGGCAAAATGCATGGCCACGAATCCGCGAAAGACAAGAACTTTTTTGGGCACAACTTACTTAAGCAATACCATTGACTTCACCTCTTTGCTGTCTCCCGATTCAAGAGAGTAATAATAAACTCCGCTTGGCAACGAAGACCCGTCAAAGCTGTACTCATAATGTCCCGAGTTACGGAATTCATCAAGCAGTGTTTTGACCAGTTTTCCGCCTGCATCATAAATCGATAGCTTCACTGCCCCGGCTTCCGGAAGCTGAAATGAAATGGTTGTCACAGGATTGAAAGGATTGGGATAATTCTGCTCAAGCGCAAACATGCCCGGCCTGGCAACCGTCACAATTTCATTCAGTAAGAAGTATTCAAAGTTTCCGTTGATGTCTATTTGCCTGAGGCGGTAGTTGTAGCTTCCCATGTTCAGATCTCTGTCTGCGTATTCATATTCCTGGAGTCCGTTGCTGTTGATCGCCCCGTCCACGAAACCTATGGTTTGCCACTCGTCACTAGTCTCTGTTTTTCTGTGGACTTCAAATCCCCTGTTGTTCAGTTCAAAGCTTGTCTGCCATCTCAGAAAGACATCATTGAAAGAAACGCTTGACTGAAATTGCGAAAGTTCTACTGGAGAAAGGTCCTGAACTTTCAGCGTAAGCAAAAGTCTGTCAAGTGCGAGATTGCTGATGAGAACACTGCCCGTATCGGAAGCAATGAAAGTGGTGTTTACAACCACTCCTCCGAAGAAGTCCTTAAAGTTGATCTCATGGTAAAATGTCGGAGGGAGTTGAGGAAATCCCAGCAGTGTGAGTCTTATGGAAGTTCCCGAACCCGGTTTGTATTTGATCTTGTGATAGGAGGTATATGACATCAAGGGCAGAACGGCTCCCGGACGATAATCTCTTTTCACTCCTTCTCCAAGCGGAACATTTGCGCTGTCGCTGAACAGCCGTGCGTCAAACACACCGGTTGGCGGTACGGGAGGCAGTTCAGTTTCGCCAAGATGAGCATCAATCCCGTTAGTTGCCGTAGGATCAAATCCCAATCTTACCGTATCATTATTGAATCCGTCCGAAATCTTGATCCTGATCTCGTACTGCTGTGAAAGACAATATTCTGAAGCAAGGAGCAACAAAAGAACCGGTATTAATCTTTTCATGAGTTACCGATTTATTTAAAGTTGATGATTATTTGCTTACAACAAATTTCCTTATTGCCTCAAAATTTCCGGCTGTCATCCTGTAAAAATAAACTCCGGATGACAGATCTCCGGCGTTGAGAACTATCTCATACTCACCCGAAGAATGATAGCCGTTAACAAGCGCTTTCAATTCTCTTCCCAAAACATCATACACTGCAATCTTCACTGCTCCGTCAACGGGCACCATGTACTTTATGTTTGTCGCCGGATTGAACGGATTAGGATAATTCTGCTCCAGGCCAAAAGTTACCGGAGCAATTGTTTTTGACTTCAGAATCAGACTCCCAAGATTTGCAGGAATCCTTATCTCCTTTCCATCCAAAACATCTTCGTCAAGTATCTCACCGTTAATCCCGTCAGTAATCCTGAATGCCATTCCGTTCAGATTGCTGAATGTCAGTTTTGTTTCACCGTTGTTTCCGCTCAGCAAAATACTGTGATTATGTCCGGCAGTTTCTACAAACCTGTCCGAACTGAACCTTGCATCAAATACGCCTGACGGCGGTACCGGGGGCAGACTGTACATGCCCGTCATCTGATTTCCGGCATTGGCAATATACAGAGAAGAAGTCTTTCCGTCAGCAGTTGCGAAACTCAGTTCCGCAAACTTCTCAAACTGTTCTCCCTCAGATGCAATCACCGGGTTATCACCTGTGGCTTTGTACAAATATCCCGCTCCGGTTGCTAATATCCAATACCCTTTTCCGACTTTCAACGTATCCTTTGTTACATATCCGTTTTCATAACCGAAGAAGTTGGAATTAATTATGCCCGGAGGATTTGTCAGTATTGATGACACGGGTATGTTCTGCGTAAATGGCCCGATCATATTCCATCCCTGCGTAACGTTTATCCACTCGGGCTGATAAGGTGTTCCCTGTATGACGTAGTTTCCGGGGCTGTTGAACTTCATCCAGTAACCCGCGCCGTTGCTCAGTACCTGAACAGGTATATAGCCGTTCTGATACTTGAACGCCTGCGATGCAATTCCCGGAAACAGTATGTTGTAATTCATGTCGCTTGCAAGCAAAGGCACTGATGTCATGTTCCAGCCGGTTGATACTGGCACCGAAAGGGAAGAGCTGAGCACATACTCGATCTTCAGAGAAGTGATTGCGCTGTTGCTGAGTGAGTAGCTCGTCTGAGTCCGCATGTTGATATTGACGATCGTTCCGTTCACTTCATCCTTAAGTGTAAATGAACCAAGCGCAGGAAGCGTTGAAGGATTCCAGTTAATAAGAACAGGATAACCTGAACCTGACGGCTGAAACGTCAGACGCCACGTCCTGTTTACTGCGGAATCGTTTCTAATGTCTCTTTTTACGCCGTCGTTATTCGGCAAGACGAACCTGCAGTCGAATGCACCGGAAGGAGGCACCGGAGGCAATGAATATTCTCCGAGACAGGTATCCACAAGGTTTGTGCCCGAACCGGAAAGACCAAACCTCAAACTGTCATTCTTGTTTCCCGCATCCGAAACCACAAGCTTCTGGCTCCACGTCAGCTGGCATGAGCCCGGTCCTCGTGTAACCTGTATCAGGTCTATTCCGGAATATTCGCCGTTGGTTCCTCCGGGGCCGGCGTTTGCAATTCTGTATCTGATCGCAAATCTGGCATTGCCGCCTGTTGCGGGCGCAACGAACTTCCTGAGAACCCAACCTGATGTGCTGACCTTGAACCTGCCTAATTCTGTCCAAACAGCTTCCGGAACCGAATCGCCGGCCGCGGAATACATCACCCTGAATGAATCCGGATATGTGCTGTTGTCTTTGGACCTGCTGTAGAATGAAAGAGTGTCACCGACGAACACTGTCATCTTCGGAGTCACAAGCCAGCTGTCAATTGTGCTTACAGAGGATGCAACTCTGAAATTGCATGCTACATAACCGGTGGTCGGGCCTTCATATGCATTGAAGAATGCAGGATTGCCCTGAAACCATGTAGCAGATGTTCCCTGAGGACTGGTACCCCTGTTATAGACCTTATACCCGCGGACTTTAAGCGAAGCTGTATCATTGGCTCCGTTCATATTATCAAGGTAGATTACTGTTGCGTCCGTTATTCCGGGATTCTCCTGTGAGAATTCTCTGCCCGTGAAGACTGTATTGGCTTCATCAGTTCTAACCCTGTCAAATCCAAGCAAAGTAAACAGAAGGATTATCACCAGGACAGAAAGCACTGCAATTTCCAGATTTGACTTGTTCATTTGTTTGATCCTCGTTGATAATATTTCAAAATTTGTTTTTAACATCTTCCGGTCAATTTTACTTCAGAACAATGAGCTTCTTCAGGTCTTCAAAACTTCCTGCGGACATTCTGTAGAAATAGACTCCCGAAGAAAGATTGCCCGCATCAAGCAAGACCTCATAAGATCCGGCAGGCTGGAATTTGTTGACAAGATATTTTATTTCCTTTCCCAGCACATCATAAACTATGATCTTCACGACGACATCATTTGGTATCTGATACTTGATGGTAGTTACGGGATTGAACGGATTCGGATAGTTCTGCGACAACTCATACGTCATTGGAATAATACCCGAAGACTCCAGCACAAGAGAGGACACTCCCGCAGGAATAGTTATCTCCGAACCTTCTGCAAGCACCTCGTCAAGAAGCGATCCGTCAATGCCGTCCTTGATTCTGAACCTCTGTCCTCCGGCATTGTGAATTGCAAGTTTGGTTTCGCCTTCGGCGGAGTTCAGTCTTATGGTGTGGTTCTGACCGAGAGCTTCAACAAACTTATCCGAGCCGAAGCGGACATCGAATATCCCCTGCGGCGGCACGGGCGGCATGCTGTAATCATTTGTGATGTCTGTTGGCTTTGCAAGGTAAAGTCCGGCTTCTGTTTCATTGCCTGTGCGGAACCTGAGTTCCGTGTATCGCTCTAACGGACTAGACGTCACAACATTCGGGTTGTTGTCAAGCGAGCCCTTGTAAAGATAGCCCGGACCGGTTGCCCTTACCCAGTAGCCCTTTCCTGTCTTAAGAGTGTCCGCAATCAGATACCTGTCCGCATAACTGAAGTAGAATGAGTTCACAATTCCCGATGGGCTGGAAAGAATTGACGATACCGGAATGTTCTTGTCAAACGGCCCGATGAGATTCCATCCCGTTGCAACATTCATGTTTTCGGGTTGGAATGAATAACCTGTTACCTGAAAGTTTGCCGCACTGTTGAACTTCAGCCAGTATCCCGCGCCGTTGTTCAGCGTGGTAACAGGAACATAGCCGTTGCTGTATGTGAACGCCTGCGAGGCGGCACCGGGGAAGAGCACGGAGTAGTTCATATCCAACGCCCTGACCGGAACAGAAACAATGTTCCATCCTGAAATTGTATTTACAGTATATGTCCGCGAGTAATAATATTCGATCTTCAGCGAGGTTAGTCCGCTGAGCGTGAGCACATAACTGCTTTGGTTCCTCATGTTCACGTTTACAAGCGTTCCGGTGATCTCATCTTTCAGATAAAATGTTCCGTAAGCCGGCAAGGTTGCAGGGTTCCATGTGAATGTGAAGGGATATCCCGACAGCGAAGGCTGAAAAGTCATGCGCCATGAAACATCGAAATTTCCCTCCTGCCGCATGTCGGTTTTGGATGCATCATTAGTTGGAAGCACAAACCTGCAGTCGAAAACCCCAAGCGGCGGCGGCGGCGGCACAGCCACTTCACCGAGGCATGTGTCAAGTCCGTTTGTGGCAGATAACGACATTCCGAACTTCAGACTGTCTATGGTATTGCCGTTGTCTGCAATGCGGATCGTCTGCTTCCACGTCGGAGTACAGCCCGGAAGCACCGTGATGTATCCTGTCTTGGTTTCGGTATCCGTACAGCATCCATTCCAAGCTGTAAGCGAAACATCATAAACTCCCGGAGCAGTGTAAACTATGTTAGTCGGGTTTCTGTCGCTTGAAGATGAAGGTGTTGCTCCGGGAAAAGACCACTGCCATGAATTTGTCGGACTGGAGCCGTAAGATGAATCGTAGAAATTAACAGGGACGAACTGGCTCACAGTACGATTGTTTGTATAGAAATTTGCCTGAATGAACGGTCCGCCGAGAGGATCGTTCGGAATTGAGATAATATGTGTGGCAGGCGTTGATATGTCTGTATTTGTTGTTCCGACGTATGCGAAGATCTTGGTGAACGGATTAGGAAGCGCGTTTCTCCATACGAGATTCAGTGAAGATTGGCTAAATGACGGTGCTGTGGTTTGAATACGCACTCTAACAATTTTCACCGGCACACCCGCAGGCATTTGGAAGCCGCTTCCTGCACCCGGGAAAGTATTGACAGCCCATCTTAGTTGGGTGTTTGTAAATACTGTTGGATTCCTTGGTTGCATTGCTGTGGGAAGATCTGAGCCTGCGTTGGACATCGTGAGTGTACCACCATTTCGTATACCTTCACCATTAAAATCAAAAAAATACTGTCCTCCTGCATACTCAAAATTAGGAGCAACCCCTGAATTAGTCCAGGTCATATCTACATCAAATTCCAAAGAATTTTCTGTAACGGTTCTATCATTCACATCAAGCGTATAAGTCGGATTCTGTGCGAACGCAGTCAGAGGAACGGCTGAAGCGCAAAGCAGAAGAAGAATCTTTAGAAAGGTTTTCATGGCAATTGGTTTAAGATTTCAGTTTCTTCATTTTGAATTTTACCTTATCAAAATCATTTTCTTTATGTCGCGGAAAGTCCCCGCATCCATCCTGTAGAAATACACACCCGAAGGAAGACTGGCCGCGTTCAGGATCAGCTCGTAGCTTCCCGCCTTGCGGAATGCATTCAGCGGAATCAGCGCTTCCTTGCCGAGTACGTCAAATACCGTGATCTTTACCGCTCCGTCTTCAGGGATCTGATACTTTATCACGGTTACAGGATTGAACGGGTTCGGATAATTCTGCGAAAGTTCATAGGTAAGCGGCACGGATGTCTGCGTTTCAATCACTACACTGCCAAGACTCTGCGGAATAACAACAGCGTTATCTTCCGTCAGCTCCCTTTCAAATATCCTTCCGTTCACTGCATCCCTTATCCTGAAGGAGATACCCTTTGCGTTATGAAGCGTCAGCTTTGTATCGCCTGAAGGAGAGCTGATCTTCACAGTGTTTGAATTGCTTATGTCTTCCGCAAACCTGTCCGAAGCAAACCTTGCATCAAAGATTCCCTGCGGAGGAACAGGCGGCATGCTGTAATCGCCCGAGAGCAGCTCCGGCTTTCCGAGATACAACATTGCGCTTCCTTCGTCTGCATTCGAGAGTTCGAGCCGGACAAAGTTTTCAAGCGGATCTTCCTGACTTCCTCTCACAATATTGTCCGAAGATGCTTTGTATAAATATCCGGAAGCCGTTGTTCTTATCCAGTAGCCCTTTCCCACTTTGAGCGTGTCGGGGTTGAAGTAGCCGCCGCTGTACCCGAAGTAGTTTGAGTTTATTATTCCCGGTGGATTGGACAAGATCGAACTTACGGGTATGTTCTTGTCAAACG
>DAIQRO010000027.1:10340-22391 GCA_036786155.1 Bacteroidota bacterium | reverse complement strand
GCCCTCGCTGAAGCCCTGAGATACAGGCCTGAAGCGTAATTCGTCGCGCGAATCATAGTCAATATTATGGGTGATGAAATTTGCCGTGACAACGGGAGGATTGCCGTATGCATCCTTGTGTCTTTCGAGAACCGAATACAGTGCATTGAGGTCTTCTTCAGTCTCTAGCGCATCAAGCGTCCATCTTGTAAAATCCGACTGAGGATATTTTTTCTTTGCCCAATCAATTGAATTTTCGTTGATCCCTCTTTCAAGGCCCCAGTCATCGCTTTCGATCATGATCAGTTTTTCGCTGAACTTCTTCCTAAGATAATGCGGAAGATATTCAAAGGGTCCGGGCACACTCAACTTTTTTGCCCTTGTTCTTTGTAACTCCCGCAAGATCTTTGTATAACTGCTCAAGCTTCTTCACTTCGTTTTCAATCGAATAGTACTCCATAATGAATTCATACTGCTTTCTGATCCTCGCATCCTTTTCTTCTTTTGTCAGTCTCATGGCATGAAGGATCTTGTTAGCTATGGCGCCGGGATTCTCCGACTCGAAGAGCTGGTCGGGAAGTTCCTTGAACTGATCTCTGATGCCTGAAACATCACTGCCGTAGCACAGGACACCGCTTGCCATAGCTTCAAGAACTGAGATAGGCCCACCTTCACCGGTTTTCATTGACGACAAAATGAAAATGTCAGCAACCCTGAAAAATGGCCTGATCTCACTTTGCCTTCCGGTAAATATCACATGCCCGTCAAGGCCCTTCTCCACAAGCTCTTGCTTCAGCGTGTCGGCATACTCCGTTTTGTCTTCTCCTATCACAAGAAGTTTCGCTTCAGGCAGGTCTTCGAGTATCAGTTCGAATCCCTTTATTAGAAATTCTATTCCCTTGATCGGAATGACATTCGCGATAGTAATTATGACCGGCTGTGAATTCTCAAGATCATATTGGCTCTTTATATCTGATATGTCGTCTTTGACTGCAAAATCTGAAACATCAATGCCGATCGGAATGAGATTAAGGTTTTGCTTTTCCGGAAAGAATTCTTTCACCATATCGGAATTCTGAGGAACTATTGCATTCGCAAGAAATGTCCTGATCTTCCATGCATTGCTTCCCCAGCTCATGTTCTTCTTAGTGTAGAGCCACTTGATCCCGGCCATCCGCGCCGCAAGCGGTTCGGAATAATGAATGTATGATATCGGGATTGAGCCTTTTGAACATTCTTGACAGTCTGTAAACATTCCTGACAGCCCTTAACCTTGGCTTCATCAGGGTTGTGAAGTTTGCAATGTGAACAGGCACACCTGTATCTTTGGCAAGCTGAAAGAGAACTCCGCGCTCGTGCCTGCAGCATATTTCCGGCGCAAACAATCTCTTGTCAAGCCGTTCCACAACATTCAGCAATGCCCTTCCGCTTCCTGCTGTATTGAAGTTCGGGATAGTAAAGAGCACTCTGATCTTGTTTCGCGCGCCTGTGTCACTTCCGCTTCTCTTGAAATCCCCCGCCTGAAGAAGGTCATCATATAACTCCTTATACTTCTTATCAACTATCACGGAAGACCAGTTCTCTACCGCCTTTTGTCTCGCATAGAGGCCGATCTCGTTCAGCTTTCCGTTGGAGCCCAAAAGCATCCTGAGAGATCCGGCCAATTCGTCCCTGCTGCCCTGCCTGAATACGATGCCGTCTTTTCCGTTGTTGATCTGCGCTTTTGCAATCTCGGGAATGTCTGAGCCTATGACGGCAAGCCCGCTCGACATTGCCTCGATTATGGAAATCGGAAACCCTTCTTTCCTCGACGGTAGTACAAAGATGTCGGAGCTCTTCATGTATTCGTCAACATTGTTCACTATGCTTTCGGTAAACATAACTTTGTCTCCGATCTTCTCCGATGCAACCTTGTCTTTCAGTACCTGAATATACTGTGGATCATATTTGTAAGTCGGCCCGGCGATCACAAGCCGCAGGTCCTTGTGCTGTCCGGAAACTTCAGCAAATGCATCCACCAGCAGATGCACTCCCTTTCTTTCATTGATGCCTCCGACAAAGAGCACGATCTTTCCATCTTCCCATAATCCAAGCTTCTTCCTCAGTTCCATTCTTTCATTCGTATCAACCGGTGCGAACTGAACCGTGTCCACCGAGTAAGGTATCTCATACACTTTTTCGGGGGGGATCTCTGACCGCGCATAAATGTCTGAGATCACAGGTGACTTGCTCACAAAGCCGTCAGCCATTTTGTAGAATTTGTATCTGATGTACTTTGGCTTGAAATAATCCTTCCAGCTTGTAAACCTTCCGAGTGAAAGCGGATCGTCGTCGCCTACAAGAGATGTTTCAGTGACTGCTTTCTTTCCAAGAAGTTTCGCAATGAAGATCGCAACTCTGTTGAAAGCAAAACCGGAATTGAAATTGTGAACGACATCATACCTGTCCCTGTACTTCCACATCGGGTGTATCAGAGCTTTGAAACAGCTTAGCATGTGGGCATACTGCTGAAAATAAACAAGCACTCCCTTAGCGTCATGCGGATTCTCAGGAAATGACACTTCATGCACAAAGCCGATGTTTTGGCCGCTCTTGCTGTACGCACCGGTCCTGTCCCAGCCGATCACTATTACATCCGATTCGGGATCGGCAAGGAGCCTTCTTGCATAAAGAAACGCCGCCACCTCTGCGCCGCCGTATGCCGGCGGCAGTATAGCTGAGACTATGCAGACTCTGTACCTTGCGTTTTCCTTGCGTTGTGTTGTGATCATCTCAACTGATGATGCGTATGAATTTCGTCAGAGTGCTTTGATTATCTCTTCGTACATCATTTCAACCGGATCAGAAGGGACAATCTTTCTGATGCCGTCACGCGCCTTTATGCCCAGGTCTTTCCATTCCAAACGCATCTCCCATGCGCGTTCAAGGGCTTCATCAAGGTGGTGAGGTGTTGCAGCGCCGGCAAGAAATCCGTTCACATTGTCTTCCACTACTTCCGGGTTGCCGCTGACTGCTGTAACCACAGGAACCCGTGCGCAAAGCATCGCTTCAACCAAAGCAAGCGGAAGTCCTTCGTATCTCGATGAGAGTATTAGCCCGTGGTTTGTCTTCCAGATATCTCCGGGCGGCACGTGCCCCTCTATTTTCACTCTGTCAAGTCCGAAATGCTCTTTCAGCCGCCTGATGTTTCCGGAATGCTCACCTTTACCATACAGACTGACTGTCAGGTCACGCTCTTTCCATTTTCTGTCGCTCAATACCTGAAACAAAATGTCCTGTCCTTTTGCAAAGATCTCATGCCTTGCAACATTCGCAAGCCTGTATCCTCCGCCGGTATCAGGATAAGGAGCAAAATAATCGTAGCCTACATTGAAAGGATTGAATATCACCTTTGCATTCTGAATCTTCCCGGCAGCCTGCAGTTCGGACAAAACGATGTTTGCTTTGCTCACATAAAAATTGACTTCTGCATTTTTCAATCCTTTGTAAAGGATCTCCGAAGACTTGTCATCCGGCCACTTTGCTTCGTTTGCCGCCTGAGAGATCGTAACGTACCGCAAATTGTTGTCAGCACAGAATTCCATCAGATCAATTCCGCCCCAGTTACCGCCCTGATTGATTACAGTAAGTTCGGGACGAAAACTCAGAAGAAATCTGTAACCGTCATTCCTGTAACTGTACTGCATGCCTGCCGGAAGAAATCTGTTGAACAACTTCTTATGCCCGGCTACATCGGTCGTAAAGTGCATTTCAATACCGGCCTTCCTGAGCTGTTCAATTTCGTCGGGAAGTGACCTCCACCTCGGAATGCCGGCAGTCACTTCATGGCCTGATCCGGCAAAGCGCAATGCTGTCTTATACCAGAGGTACTCGCTTCCGCCCCAGGCAGATTTGTTCGTAGATACAAATGCTATTCTGCGCATTGAGCTCTATTCTCTTTGGATTCAGCCAATGCTCTTTAAGATGAATTTCAATGCAGGGAGGATGTTGAATTTCCTCAATGTCCTCTTGAGCTTCAGCCTGTTAGCATAGCTCTTCTGATACTTGTTGAGATATTTCACAACCATCAAAGACACGCACTTGTTAAGAAGCTTGAAGTTCTCTGTTGTGCTGGCCTTTCTTGCCGTCTGGTACAGCACATTCTGTATTGCTCCGATCGCAATCTCGGTTGTACGTGCATCGAATTCAAACTCAAACTCATATCCTTTGTAATCCTTGATCCCGTGAATCTCTTCAAGCAGTTTCGCTTCTTTTACCAGGCCGCACTTCTTCGCAATTGATGCAAAGATCCTGTTGTACTCATTCTGAAACCTGAACTGATATGTCTTGGATTCGGAATGTATTCTGAAATGAGTGAGAAGTTTGCTCACATACACTATATCATCCTGCCCGAATGCAAACAGGAACCTCTTGAATATGTCCTGATCCATGACATACTGAAGACTGACATTCAGTTCGCCAAGTTTTCTCAGACTTTCGAGGTCAAAGAAACATGACGGCTGATTAAGGAGAACTATTGCCAGCGTCTGCTCAAGGGTTGGCTGCAGTTTGAAATCTATAAGCTTGTCATCCTCAGTGCCGTCATCATGGAAAATTCTGTAATCTCCTGCGATCAGCTTAGATTGTCCGGGCACAAAAATAGACGCAAGCACGCAGAAGCAGTCATCATGATAGTAGTCAACGCTGATGAGCCAGTTGAAAATGTCTCCTGTGCATTCTATGAGTCCCTTGTTGATCGCATCAGATTGTCCGTTGTCCTTCTCGCTTACAAAGTGGTCGATCCACTTCGAGTATTTTGCCAGCACTTCGATCGTTTCATCGGTGCTTCCGCCGTCTATTACTATGAACTCGAGGTTCGGATAGTTCTGCAGCAATACAGACCTGATCGTCTTCTCTATGAACCTTCCCTGATTGAAGGAAGGTGTCACAATAGTTATCCTCGGCAAACTCTTAAGCCCCGAATAAACCGAAGGGTCAGTCTCTTCATTCCATGGCCACCCGCTCTTTCCTATGGGCGGAGGAGGAAGCTGTGAAAGCAGGCCATTCCCTGCTGTTGTCAGGATCTCACTCTTCTTTTCAGCACTCATTTTCAATCATGTCTGCAAGCTTCAGAATTTTTTGCGTTGGATCAAGAACTTCCTCGTAGAGCCTTAGGCAGTTGTTCCTGAACCTGTCGTAATTTTCGTTGATTCTCTTCAGTGCATTCTTTATGTCCATGGCCGAGTCAATGATCGATCCGAATTCGTAGTCCTGCATCAGCTCAGCATAGGTCTTGTGATTCGTAACCACTGATGGCAGTCCGAGCATCATGTAAGTTGAAAGCTTGCCCGATGAAAGTCCGATTACCTGAATGTTCTTTCCCGCAAAGATGTCCATCGGATTCGGAAAGTAGGTTGCAAAGCCGACATCACAACCGGCAAGAAAAGAAGCATAGTCTTTGTACTCGTAAAACGGCCAGTCGTGAAGGGTTATCTGCATGCCCTCGCTGATAAGCTCATCAATTTTCCTTTTAACGGGATCAACGTTTTCCAGCCGGTGATGTGAATGGATCAGAAACCAGAAGTCATTGTCCCAGTTGTCGGGAAACTGTTCGAGCATTTCATTGATCCCGCTCCAGCCAAGCAACGAGCCCGAATACACAGCGATCCTCTTTTCGCGCGGGATCCTCAGCAGTCTGTGAACATCAACTTTGTCGGCCGATACGTCAATTGGAACGGGCGACACAGGTATATGAACAAACTTCGTACCGTTCCTGAAGTTATTTACTTCTCTTAGCAACGCTTCCCGCCTCGGATCCTGTATCACAACAGTGTCAACATCTTCGCTGTACACATTCTCGAGCTTCTTCAGGACCTTCTTTCTCTGATCCACAAATTCATCTTCAAAAAAGATTTCGAAAGATGCATATATGATCTTTGCATTCAGAAGATTCTTCATCCTTCCTGCAACGACAAGCCCCATGGGATCCACACAGAATATGCACTCCGTTCCGTACTTCCATTTCAGCTTGTAGTAAACATCGGCATACTGAAATGCCAGCTTCTTCAGACGCCTTGCAGACGGTTCAAATTCATAAAAATTAAATGGAAGCTCATTGAGCTCGAGATGCCTGCGTATCTGTGACGGGATGAAAATTTGTTCAAATCCGAAAAAGATTATCTTTATATCCCTTCTCAGAAGTTCCTCGATCAGCGCAATCAGAGTAGGATTGCTGAACGTGTCTATCTTCGGCGTTACGAAAGCAAGCGACTTCATTTTTTCATACCCGTAAACTGCAATACGCAAACACCTGACCATGTGGTCTCATCAAGCTCTCTTCCCGTCATCCACTCAACTGCATTCAGTATCCTGAAACCGTTTGTTTCACACATATATTTCAGTTCCGGCAAAAAGAAATATCTCATTCTGTGCTTCTCGCAAAGTTCGAATTTTTTCTTTCCCTGCAATCTCGTTCCTCTCATTGCGTAATTGACTTCCACTACATTCTCATTATACTCCATTACGGGAACGGCGCTTCTTATGATCTTCAGTCCATTGCCCTCGAGCACCTTCCTTCTCTTCGAAGGGCGGACAGTCAATACGCAAGGCCCGTACCAGAAATCAAACATGAACAAACCGTTCTTCTTCAGATGTCTTGCGGCATTCTTAATGCATCCGCTTAGCTGTTCGTTGTCAGTCAGGTAGCTCATTACATGAAACAGGGATACAACCGCATCAAACTTCTTACCGATACTGTAAGTTGATATGTCACCGTTGTGAATTTCGACCTTCTTCTTCATTCTGCTTTCTGAAATGTTTCTCACCGCAATACCGCACATTGATTCAGAAAGTTCTATTCCCGCAACGCTGAATCCTTTCTTTGCAAACTCAATGCCGTGCAGCGCAGTGCCGCAACCGAAGTCTGCAATTGTCTTTGCATTCGGCAAATGTTCCCGGATCAGTTTTATTACGTAACTCGCTTCGGAAGTGTAATCCTTGTCTTTATAAAGAAGGTCATAATACTCCGAATACAATCCGAACACTTCCTTGTTGTTATCCTGCGCCCTCACAGATGAAGATACCTTTCGTAACCACTTTCCTTAAGCTTTTCCTCTATTTCGCTGTAGTTCTCGATCATGTCAGAAAGACTGTCAACTGTTATTCTCTTGAGGTCGGTGCTTACCGGAACCGGCTCAAGCCCTAAGTACGCAAACACTTTGTCTGCCGTAGCCTGATGCATTGCGTTGTCTATCAGATCTTCTTCATAGATAACTTTGATGTGCGGGATCCTGCTGAGATTCTCTTCTTCCGTGCGTTCAACTTCCTCTCCATAGGTTATGCCTTCAAAGAGTGTGTCGAAGTCAACCCTTATCTTCCTGTTCGATGCATTCTCGCCTTCCCTGATGTGAAGGACTTTGGTCTCCGCGGCGATGAGGCTTGACAGCTTGTGTCTCAGAAAGTTGATCCTTTTAAGGTGTATGAACTTCCATCCGTCCTGAGAGAGATCTGAAAGTATCTTGTCATAATGCGAATACTTATGCTCGTATCTCAACTGAGCTATCTTCACTTTGAATCCGTAAACTTCCTTTCCGTACATTGTGGCCCTTTTGCTGCAGCTCTTGATGTAAGCTTCGGGAAATGCAACCCGTGACTTGCAGTAAAGGAAATTGAAGATCTCAACATCACAAAAGATCTGAGGATGACAGTTGAGCAATTCCGTGAGCACCGTGCTCCCGGTCCTGCCTCGTGTGTAGATTACGAACTTCTTCTCAGGATACCTGATCCTTGCATCAAGATAATTCTTGTATTTCGATCTTCTTATCTTCTCTTTCAGCGAACTCATTTCAACTGTTGATTAGAAGGGCGGTCTCACTCATTGGAATCTTTCAAATATCTTTTCAACCGCAACTGCAACCTGTTCCATTTCATCTTCCCCCATAGGGTAGTAAAGCGGTATCAGGATGCTGTTGTCGCTGGCATGCTCGCTCACTGGCAGGCTGATGCCCGGCATGATATCACTGTATGCCTTCTCCCTGTGAGCAGTCATGATCCCTTTCCTTGTTGAAATGCCCTCAGAGCCGAGCAGAGAAATCAGCTCGTCCCTGCTTACAGGTGAACCGCTCAGCAGTGTCAGCGCGTATGACTGATAATTTGATATGCATCCTTCTTTCTCGACGGGAACTTTGAGCCATTCTATCTTTTCAAATCTCCTGTTATAGAACTCGGCAATGTTCCTTCTTTCCTTCACTATCATGTCAAGTTTCTCCAGTTGCCTGATTCCTATCGCCGCCTGCATGTCAGTCATTCTGTAGTTGTAACCGAGCTCTGTGTGCTCTTCAGGCAATACGCCTGCGCCGCTAAGATGCCTGTCATAGCCTCCGGCATTCATTGCATGCTGACGCAAGAGCCTGAACTTTTCACTTAGTTCCTCGTTTGATGTAGTGATCATTCCACCTTCACCGGTTGTGATCACTTTTCTCGGATGAAACGAGAAGCATACAATTTCCGAGTGACATCCGATCTTCCTTCCCTTGTAAGAACTCCCTGCGGCGCAGGCAGCGTCTTCGATAAGCTTCAGCCCGTGCTCATTGCACATTCTCTTCAGTTCATCAATTGCCGCAGGCATACCGATCTGATGCACGGCAATCACAGCCTTCGTCTTGCCCGTAATTCTTTTTCTTACATCATCCGGATCAAGGTTGAAATCATCCGGACGAATCTCTGCGAACACAGGTGTTGCACCCGCATAGCGGACGCAGTTGGATGAGGCAATGTAGCTCATTGAAGGACATATTACTTCATCCCCGGGTCCTATCCCGGCAACAATCATTGCAAGATGAAGAGCAGTAGTGCAGTTGGAAACCGCAACCGCATGCCTTGCTCCCGTGTATTCGGCAAACCTCTGCTCGAATTCCTTTACCTTCGGGCCTTGCGCAACCCATCCTGAAAGCACTGTCTCCGCCGCAGCATCGGCTTCTTCCTTTGTTAGATATGGCTTTGCGATCTGGATCACAATCTTGCTTCAGCTATTCCTGCGAATATCAACTTCGATCCCTTTGTTCTTTATGGAATGCTGTGCGGCTTCCAGTATCTCGATCACTTTCATTCCGGATACTCCGTCAGAGAGAGGCCGCTTGCCGGTGGTCACTGCATCCCTGAATTCCGCCGCCATCAGCGACAATGCTTCACGCGTATCCAGCTTGGGTATATAGATGTCGCCTGCCCGGTAATCAACAAGTATGTTCTTCTTCTCTTCATCCGTCTTGTGCTCATAGCCGGTGTCATACACTTTCACTTTTTCTGTCGGCTCAAGGTCGTTGAACACGATCATTTTTTTATCACCGCCTATAAGCATCATTCTGATCTTCACGGGAGATGACCATGAACAGTTGAAATGAGCGATGAATCCGTTGCCGTAGTTGACTGTAAGATATGCAATATTCTCGATGCCGTTGTTTGTATGCGAGATGCCTGTAGCCTGAACGCTCTTCGGTTCATTGCCGATTATGAAATTGAGTATGGAGATATCGTGCGTTGCGAGATCCCACAGCACATTAACATCGGGCTGGAAAATTCCGAGATTGATCCGGGTTGAATCAAAATACTTTATGTTCCCGATCTGTCCCGAGTCGATCAACTGCTTCATCTTCTGAACGGCACCGGTATATAAATAGGTATGGTCAACCATGAGGACTTTGCCAGAACTGCGCGACAGTTCCATGAGTTCGTGCGCCTCGCTTATGCGTGATACCATCGGCTTCTCCACAAGCACATGCTTGCCGTTCGTCAAAGCCCTCTTTGCAAGTTCATAATGTGTAAACACAGGAGTCGCAATGACCACTGCGTCAATTTCAGGGTCAAGCAATATGTCATCCGGATCAGTTGAGAACACTGCCGAAGGGCAAAGGTTGGCAAGATATTTTTGCCTTTCGCTTCTGTTATCAACTACGCGCTTCAGTTCAGCGCCCGCAAGGTTAGCAAAGTTCCTTACGAGATTTGCACCCCAGTAACCGAATCCTATTATCCCGACTTTCATTCAGTTCAAGTCTGATTTTTAATTGTCATGTTCATCTCAATGCCGCTTTCAATGGTTCATCCAAGGATCTCAAGAATGGCAGATGCAGAAGTTTCAATTTCATCGTCAGTAAGTGCAAGACCACTCGGAAGATAAAAACCCAATTCAGAAAGTTCTTCGCTTACCGGCATGCATTCATCTCTTGCTATCCCAAGTTCAATGAGCGCCGGCTGTTTGTGCATTGGGTAGAAGAAAGGCCTCGTTCCAATTCCCCTTTCATTCAGTTTCTTCATTGCGGTTTCGGCATTCATTCCGGCTCCCTTTGTCAGCACAACTCCGTAAACCCAATAAATGCTTTCGGAATGCTTGTCAGATTTCGGCGGAAGCTTCAGCTTTCTGCATCCGGAAAGAAGCCTGTCATACGTTCGGCCGATGTGCCTCTTCTTTTCAACAAACTCTCTGAGTCTTTCAAGCTGTGCCACTCCCACGGCGGCCTGCATGTTCGTCATTCTGAAGTTATAGCCGATCACATCATGTAGGAATCTTTTCTCCGGCTTGAAGCAAAGGTTTCTGTAAGACCTTGCCTTCTCTGCAATCGGGTCATCATCCGCAAGCACCATTCCTCCTTCGCCTGTAGTGATGTGCTTGTTCGGATAGAAACTGAATGCGCTGGCGCTTCCGAAACTGCCGCAGGGTTTCCCGTCATACGTCTGCCCGATCTGCTCAGCCGCATCTTCGATCACCATAAGCCCGTGCTTCTCAGCAATTGACATGATTGAATTCATATCTGCCGGCAGTCCGTAAATATGCACAGGCATGATTGCGGCAGTTGCAGAGGTTATCTTCTCCTCAATCCCTGATACATCAATGTTCCACGTCACAGGATCGGAATCCACAAACACCGGCTTTGCACCAAGCCGGATGACTGCTATTGCACAAGAGATAATAGTGAAGGTGGGCATTATCACTTCATCTCCCGGCTTTATGCCTGAGGCAAACAGGGCGGTCTCAAGCGCAGCAGTGCCGTTGCATACTGCTATACCGTGCTTCCTTCCGCACGATGCGGCAAACTCCCTTTCAAGCCTTGTCACAAACGGTCCTTCCGATGAGATCCATCCTGTGTCTATGCATTCAGCAAGATACTTCTTCTCGTTGCCGTCTAGAACAGGCTGATTGACAGGGATGAATTTCAATTTCCGCTTTTGATACTCTTCAGCAAAGGAGCGCTGAAACGCGTCTTGTCATTTTCACCGTTGTATGGACCCTGCTTCACCTCCACCATTTCGATGTCTTCCAGCACTTCAAACCCGTGTCCGCCTGTGGCAAGCAGGATTATGTCCCCTGCACCGATCGTTCTGCTCTCAAGATATTCCTGATCGTCATTGTAGAAGTCAACCCGAAGCCTGCCCCTCTTAATTATCAGCACCTCCTGCGTATAAAGAACTTCCCTTGAAACTGGATTGTGGACATGCGGTTCGATCTTCTTTCCTGCAGGATGATTCATGTAGCCAAGCTGTTGCGACAGCTCATTGCTTGTGAAGAAGTGGATACCGGGTTTGCTGAACTCTGCTGGCAGGATTATCGCAAGCAGTTGTTCTCCGTCCTTGATGTACTCTGCATTCATTTCAGGTCTCTCCCGAACTTTATCTTAAAATTTTCTCTCAATACTCTGTCAATTTCAGAAGCAAGATTCTTGTAACTGTAGTTCTTCAGCACGTGCTGTTGTCCCGCGGCCGCGATCTCTTCCCTTTCCTTATCATTCCTGAGAAAATAATTGATCTTGTCAAGGCAGTCCTTTTCATCAGTGAAGACTTCAAACAGTCCTTTCGGGAATGTCTCCTCAAGATTGTCCGCCTTTCTTGTAAGCAGGAACGAGCCCACGCCGAGCACTTCGAAAATTCTCTGATTCACTCCCATGCCGTCTGCGATCTCCCCGTAATCATTGAAAACAATTTTTGAATCTCTGTAGATCTGAAGCATCTCAAGACCTGCAGACAATCCCTGATGCACTTTTCTCAGCGGATCATTCTTTTCAAACACTTCTTAGTTGTATCCCCACCATTTGATGTCGGTATTCT
>DAIQRO010000027.1:6440-10330 GCA_036786155.1 Bacteroidota bacterium | reverse complement strand
GTATTCTGTGCGAGGTATCTTACACACCTGGTGCGGTTCAGCCAGAACTTGTCGCCAAGCCCCCCGACAAATGTTGTGTTGTAGAGCTTATCACCCTGCCTGAGTTCGCCAAGCACTCTCTCTTCAAATCCGTTTGCATTTATCACCGACCTTACATTGTTGAGCTCAAAGAACTTTCTGTAGATCTCGGTTGATGTGAATATCAGATCGAAGTCTGCCGGCGACCAGAACCTTGGAACCGGAGCGGCTATCCTTGATACGATCAGGCTCTTGCGTGAGAAACTGCCCCAGAACTCGCTCGGTATTCCTATCTGCTCTCTTACAAAGATCACATCCGGTTTGTACCTGTTAAGGTAATCCTTAATGATGTTGAGCTTCCTTCAGTCCTTTACCGGCCGCACCGTATCAGCAAGCATGTCCTTTATGTTCTTTACGGCTTTCGAAGATCCGTAAAGTTCTTGCTCAACTTTCTCAAGATACCTGTCTGTAACGATGAACTCTTCCGCATCCCAGCCCATCTGACGCAAATTGAAAGTATAGAAGTCCGAGAAATTTGAACGTGTCGCGATGATCCAGTCAAGCATTTCCTGCCTGTTCATCTTTTCCACTTTCTCCTCATTTCTTTCTATGAGGGAGTTCAGGTACTTCTCCGGATTGACAGTATCAAACTTAATTATTCGCATTTCCCTGCTTTCTTTCTTTTGCCAGCGTTATTGCTTCCTTATAGACCGTCGTCCAGTCGGAAGACAATTTTGCATAACTGAATTCCTCTTCAATGATCCTTCCGTTTCCCGATGTCTTGCTTTTCTCAGACTGCAGATTTGAACACAGGTAAGTCAGTTCTCCTGCAAGCTCATCCAATGATCCGATCTCCCTGTAATAGATCCCTTTCCTTCTCAGTGAGCCGTAAGGCATCCATGAACCGTTCACTACCACTGTGTCTGAGCAGAAGGCTTCAAGCATGGCGTTGTTCATGTTATCGGTCTCTCTCAGGTTCAGCTTTATGTCGGTTGCGGCTATCAAACAAAGCACTTCTTCCTTGTCAAGATATTTTTCAAAAAATGTGTACTCTATGCCGGCGCCTTCCGCGGCACTTTTCACTTCTTTCAAATATCCGTTATGCTCCGGACCAAGGCCGTATGTCATTACGAAGATGACATGGATACTCTTTCTGATTTCCGGAGGCAATTTCTTCAGTTCTTCTATTATCCTGAGATGCCTTTGCCAGACTGAAGCATTGTAACCGGCTTCAATGATTATCTTGTCACCGGAAATTCCGTTCTTTCGGCAAAATTCATCCCTGTGTTTTATTCTGTCCGACTTCAGGATCCTGTTGAGGAAATCGTTGTCAACCGCAAAATGAACATTGCGTATCTTGTCCTTCTTATCTCTCCCAAACTTGACAAGAAAGTGCTGTGACATTTCGGGAGTTGTCAGAAGTATCATGTCAGCCCTGCCAATTGCTTCATATTGTTTGAGATAAATTTCTCTTCCCGACATGTTAAGAAGGTCAGAACCCCAGAAGTGAAGTATGACAAACTGATCGTTGCCGGCAAGTGCAAGCGGAATCAGAGCCTCCGCGCTTATAAAATGAAAATGCAGAATGTCATAACCGGAGATCGCATCCTTCAGCATTCCCGAAAACTTCTCATTCTCAATGTAACTTTTCAATAGCTTCTTCACTTTGCCGGGCTTCAGCCGGAACAGTGCGCTCAGTACAACTCCGCGCCTTGTCCTGTCTGAAAGCGCATTGAAGAATCCCGACAAGATCTCCGCGCTCCCGGGAATTATGTTTCGCTTCCTCGGAAATTCTATTACTTCATCAAAGTCAACGCTCTCATGAGCCTGAAGTTCACTCCCGTCGGGCTTTACCAGATTTGCGACTGTAATGTGCAGGCCCGGAATTTCCTTTCGAAGAAGTCTTGAAATGTTCTTTGTATGAAAGTAACTGCAATGCCCAAGGAACAGCGCACGCACCTTTCTCTCACCCCCGGGTTTAGAAGGAGTCATTTCTTTTTCTCTTTGCAATGAACTGCTGAGTCCTGTTGTATTCGGCCCATTCCCCAATATCAAGCCATGATCTTTCACTTACTGGGAAGACTCCCACTTTTCCTTTCCGGGAAGTGATGTTTGATATCAGCTCTGTTATATGGAAGAAGCGGTTCTCGGGCACTTCATCAAGGAGATGCGGTTCGAGTATGTACGTTCCCGAGTTCACTGCAAGCGTGAGCTCGGGCTTTTCGGTAATGCCTATGAACTTCCCTCCTTCCTCGAATTCGATCATTCCGTAAGGTATGGGGTAATGCTTCAGAGCTCCGATTATTGTAAGTTCGTTCGAATTCTCTTTGTGGAAATTATAGACTTCAGACAGATCCTGATCAAGTATCGTATCACAATTGGTCATGAAGAATGACGTTTCAATCTTTCCTCTCAGCATTGTCAGGCTTCCGCAGGTTCCGTATTCATTCTCTTCCTTCAGTATGCTTATCTCTCTTTCCTCGTTGTCCAGTCCTTCAATGTATGACTTTATCATGGAAGCTTTGTAATTGACGATCACGAAGTACTTCCTGATACCGTAGCTTCCGAATGTCTCCATTATGATCTCGATGATCGGTTTGTCGCCAACCGGGATCAGCGGCTTCGGAATTATGTTCGTCAGCGGCCGGAGCCTTGTTCCCTTGCCGCCGGCCATTATCACAACCGGCGCATCAATCACATTCGAAGTTGTATCAACATTGTGTATTATGTCTTCCCAGAACACCAGCCTGCTGATATTGTTGTTAGTATCGAGCACAGGCATAAATTCAGCCCTGTTGTGGATCATTGATTCCTCTATTTCCTCATCTGTCTGGTCGTCATGGCAAATGGTAATCTTATCTCTCAAAATTCCGACTATGCTTTGCTGAAGGTCAGTACCCTTTATGACTGCCCTTTGTATATCTCCTATGCTGATGAGACTTTTGAACTTTCCTTCTTGATTTACTACAAGAAGTTTCATGCCGAGCTCGTCCATCTTCTTAAGCGTGTTCAGTATGCTGTCAGATACGTCAACCGAGATTTTCCTGAGAATTTCTCCGAGATCCTGTTTGTACCTCATAACCGTTCCGTGATTAATTGAAGAAACTAATTTGGGGTTTACCTTCTTTTCAATTCACTCTTACAACTGGAAACCTGGGTTTCTTCTCCGGAGGTTTTGCAGATTTTCCATGAACCATTCAATTGTCATCTTCAGGCCGTCATTCAAATTTGTCTCCGGCTTCCAGCCCGTATATTTCTCAAGCTTCGCAGAACTTCCCAATAGCCTCTCCACTTCGCTTCTGTCAGGCCTTACTCTTTCATCTTCGATCTCAATTTCCGGGTCAGCGCCGCAAAGTGCGCATATCATCCTTGCGATCTGGAGTATGCCGGCTTCACTGCCCGTTGCGATGTTGACTTCCTCGCCGATAAGGGCTTCGCACCTGCTTGCTTCTATGATACCTCTGGCAGTGTCTTTCACATACACCATGTCACGGGTTGGAAGTACATTTCCGAGTTTGAGTTTTTCGCTCCCGCTGATCACCTGCATTATTACATCCGCGACCACCGCCCTTGCCGATTGTCTCGGTCCGTAAGTATTGAATGGCCGCGCTATAGTGACAGGAAGTCCGTAACTCCTGTGATATGACTCGGAGAGCGCATCCGCCGATATCTTGGATGCGGCGTATGGCGACTGCCCCTGTCTCGGATGGAGCTCGTCAATAGGCACATACTTAGCAGTTCCGTAAACTTCCGATGTTGATGTGACCATTACCCTTTCAGTCTCATGCCTTCGGCACGAGTTCAGCACGTTAAGCGTTCCTTTAACATTTGTATCAATGAAGCTCTCGGCTGCAACATAGCTGTAAGGTACG
>DAIQRO010000027.1:0-6430 GCA_036786155.1 Bacteroidota bacterium | reverse complement strand
AGCGCCGCAAGGTGAAATACAACATCAGCGCCTCTTACACGACTGTCTGTGAGCGAACTGTCCCGTACATCGCCTTTGACGATCTCAAGACTGCGGAACACTTTTTCGTCGAGGGTATCCAGCCAGCCGTTACTGCCGAATGAATTGTAAAGCACAAGGCATCGCACATCCGCACCGGATTCAGCAAGCGCTTCGGCAAGGTGGCTACCGATGAATCCTTCCGAACCTGTTACTAGAACTTTCATCTATGCTCTGAACAGCTTGAATTCTCCGTCAATAAGACTGTAACTGCCGCTCCTGTTCAGCTTTCCGGATTTCCAGTAATCGCCCTGGATCACGGTAAGCCGTGCTACGTTATCAACCGAGTCCAGTACATTTTCGGTGGTTGTAGTGTCAACACTTGCAAACAGCCGTATCACATAATTCTCGGCTCTTAAAAGCACTCTCGGTATCTCAAGCACGATCTTTCCCTCACCGCTTACGTCGGGAAGTTTCATTCCCATTTCGTCTGTCACAAATGATGCCCGCGCATTTCCGAACATGTCCTGAAAGTGAACTGCCAGTATCAGATTCCCGCTTACAGTCTCAGAACACCGATAGCTCAACTCAACTGTCACCGCCGGGGCCTCTGAACTTCAGGTCAGTGAATCGGAATACCCCTGAACCGACCCTGTCCTTCCTTTCGGCAAGCAATCCGCTCTCTGCCCCGGAACCTGCGGAGAGATAATTAGCAACGCATGATTCAACATCTCCCGAATACTTTAGCTTTCCGTATTCGAGGATCATTCCCGTTGAGCACAGTTTCTTCACCGCTGCCATGTTTTGTCTCACAAACATATCTGTCCTTCCTTCATTCTTTGATACGTCCTGCATCTTCCCGATGCACTTGCTTTGAATCTCCGCATCGCCGACAGCAAGCACCTCGTCCACAATGAGTATCTCCGGCTCCAGGTGCGCCGCCACCGCGAATGCAAGTCTTACATACATACCCGAAGAATACCTCTTTACCGGAGTATCTATGTAATTACCGATCCCGGAAAACTCAACGATCTCATCAAACTTCTTTTTTATCTCAATCTTTGTCATTCCAAGTATCGAACCGTTAAGGAATATATTCTCCCTTCCCGTAAGCTCCTGATGAAATCCCGTTCCCACTTCAAGCAGACTGGCAATCCTTCCTTTTACATGTATCGAGCCTTTGGTCGGAGAAGTGACGCGTGAAAGTATTTTCAGCAGTGTTGACTTGCCTGCGCCGTTCCTTCCGATGATAGCAAGCACCTCGCCCCTTTTCACTTCAAATCCGATATCTTTCAGCGCCCACACAAACTCTGAGCCGTTTCCGGAAAGTCTGTTATTTGTTGCGCCTACTTTTGCAAGCGGATCCTCACCCCCCGTGATCTTTCTGAACAGCCTGTTGAAATCGTTTACGATCGTTCCTGTAGTTATTACTCCGAGCCTGTACAGTTTCGAAACTTCATTTGCCCGTATTACAACATCGCTCATTGCAGATTCTTCATCAGTACTTTCTTGAAAGCCCTGAATATTCGAACTGCTTACCCGAGTATCGCGAACCGAAATGGTCAAGAAGGCGTCTCACGCTTTCTTCAAACGGGACCTCTGCTGTCCATCCCGTGTCCCTTCGTATCTTCTCATTGCTTCCAATTATCACTGCATTGTCCTTCGGCCTGAGAAGTTGTCTGTTCTCCTTAACTGTGACGGAGATCTGCAGATGATCGCACATGATATGTATCAAGTTGTGCAGTGATATTCCCGTGCCGGAACAGACATTGTATGTCTCGCCCTTTCTCCCGTGCTTCAGCAACAGGTCGTATGCCCGGACCACATCCTCAACATCAACAAAATCCCTAACAATGCTCGTGTCCCCTGCCACAAGCAATTCTCCCCTGCCGCTGTGCTTGATCTCAAGAAGCTGTGCGGCAAATGATGCCGCGGCATGCTCACTGTTCATTCCCGGCCCGATGTGATTGAACGAGCGGGTCATCACTATGTCAAGCCCGTAAACATCCGAGTAAAGCCTTGCAACAAGTTCCTGCGAGTACCTTGCTATCCCGAACGGGCTCGCCGGATTCAGCGACTGATCTTCTTTCAGCGGAAGATCCCTTAATTCTATGTTGCCGTATTCCTCGGATGAACCAATTGAAAGTATTCTGCATTGCGCTCCTGCGGACCTCACTGACTCAACAAGATTTACAAATGTGTTCAGGTTGTTCTGAAAGCTTATCTCCGGGCTCTTCCAGCTGTCACGAACACTGCTGTACGAAGCAAGGTGAACAATGAAATCGGGCTTGAAGTCATATACAACTTTGCAGAGCCTGTTCTTGTCACGCATGTCAACCCTGAAAAACCTGAAGCAGTCCAGCAACTCTGCACCCGCGTACGAAGGTTCGGAAATGTCAATGCCTGCTATCACATTGCCGGTGTGCCGGCAAAGGCAGTCAATGAACTTTCTCCCAACGAACCCGGAACTTCCTGTTATCAGATACCTGCTCATGAAATGCACTCAGTCAATTCTCTTCAGCAGTTTTGCATCTTCAAGCGTACGCGCGCTGTTGTGAAGAACCTCTACGGGAATTCCCGACAATTCGCTGATCCTTATCAGGTCAGAAGTTCCGTCTGACATGTTCAAAGTCCACATCATTGCTTCCACTTTTTCGGCAGTGTCTTTCCTTGAACCCACCGAAGGATACAGGCCTCTCTTCCCGAGCTGAGGTTCGCAATGAGGCATGAGATTTTCGTAGCGGCCGTTTATCATTAACGTGTTCACGATCCTGTGGCACATCTTCGCAGACTCTTCCATTGATTCAAACGAAATGAAGTTCTTGTTGTCTGCAGATGTGTGGTACTCCCCATACTTCCCGTAGCGTGTCCTCATAAGAGAACCCACAGGCAGGTTAAACCCCGGCGAGCAGTACTGCCGTTCATCACTGCCTGTTGGGAAAAAATATTCGATGTTGTGATCAACTCCTGAACTTTCAAGAACATACTCCGCCGCTCTGTCTGCAAGACTGTTTCCTGTCCTGCTCCTCTTATATGTGAACATCCCCGTATCTCCTATGCATGTCAGCACGTATCCGGCAATGAGATCACTCTTCAGTCTCTCACCGTGCTCATGCAGATACCAGACTGCACCGATCGTTTCAGGCACATAAAGGAATCTCACAGAGAAGTGCCTGTCACTGTCGCCTTTGAGAAGCCTGTAAAGAAATGCTGACACGATCGGTCCGGACAGTTCGTTGTTTGCCATAGAGGGATGGCAGATATATGTGGAGATCAGAATCTCCTTCTCCGATCTTCCTTTCAGCACAGCTTCCGCCACTGTCATCGATCCCTTAGGATTGTGAGATGCATCTATGAGCACTTCGTAAATGCCTTCTTTCAGTCCTTCAAGAAATTTCTGGCTCACGCAGAATCCCCATGAGGGTGAATAATAAGAGGTCAGATAAGGAACAACATCCGGCTGATCAGGGATCGAATGCAGATGAGGAAGGAGTTCTGCAAGAGACATCTTTCCGCTGAAGCCCTGAGAGTATCCCATCAGATGGAGATTGTTTTCTGCAAAGTCAACGATCTTCCTTCCGGCACCGTCCTTTATCCATGCCTCCTTCACATTCCATTCCGGCGGCACTGTCCAGTCAAAGCACTGTGTGCCGGACGGAACCTCTTTTATCTTCAGGTCAACCAATTCGGAGATGACCTTCAGAGTCTCCCTGTTGCCGTCGCCGGTCAGGCTTCTGTTCAAGGGCCAAAGCCTGTCGAAATATTCTTCCATCTCCTTCTTCATTGCCCCGCTCTCCTCATTGGTGATCAATGCCTTTCTATTCTGTAAAGCATTCCTTCCGATCTTCCCGAACGAATTATCTTCGAGGCTTCCCTGTAAACGGTTGACGCATCAATCACATGCATCCTGCTGCCTTTGCCGGGCCTGTCGCCTTTGAACAATCCCTTTGACCATAAGTATTCTTCCATAGGTTTCACATCCGTTTCCACTCCCATCTCAAGGTTTCTAGCAAAGAGATTGAACTCTCTTGCTGATTCCAAGCCATCGGCATTCACATAATTTCCGCGGAACAGCTTGTGGTATCTGTTCGGTGCACTCTCCGATTCTACCACATAATGATAGAATGTCATGCAAAACTCTCCGGCAACATCTATTGCCGCTATCTTTCCGCCCAACTGCATCAGCTTTGCAAACGGCGAATCCATTCCGAACGCGCTGAAGTTCTCAAGGCCTTTGAACTTATCCGAGTGATGTCCGATCACGGCAAAGGAAAACAGCGGGTGCCCTGTACGCACCGCGTTACTTCTCTTTCGTGCGCATTCAGTCAGCACTCCTGTTTCCGATCTTGTGTTGCGGATGTCGAACGTCTCCCCCTTGGTGAAGCCGAAATTGTAAGTCGGAAAAATGAGTGTCCCGAATGTTCCCACAGCTGTAATGAGTGAATCAAGTACATCTTCCGGCGTGATCTCAATGTTATTCTCTTTGAAGCTTCGCAGAAATCCCGAAAGTGCACTGTGCACCAGCACTGTATCGCCGTCTTCAAGCCCGCTGTCGAGCCATGACCTTGCAAGCAGGCCAACGATCTCCGGCTTTGCCATCACATCTTCGTTCATTTTTCAGATATTCAGGATCTTCAAGACAGTATCGGCGGCGGCATCACCTGCCTTGCCAGGATTATACGAAAGCTTTGCGGCTAGCTCTCTTCTCTTTAGAGAAAATTCATCGGGCTCATTGATGCTTCTCATAACTTCTTTAGCGAGTCCGGAAATATCTTCCACTACAATACCCGTGTGTCTTCCTGCATTTGCTTTGGGATCGTTCTTAACGAGGTCAGCCGTGGTTTCTCCAAAACCTGAATAAACTTTTGCAAGCGTCTTTTCAAAGAACTCCGGACAGTCAATGTAAACAACGGGCTTGTCAAGCATGATGAACTCAAGCGCGACACTGCTCACATCCGTAACCATTACATCAGCGGCAGTAAGCAGTGGGTCAATGTTCATTACAGGCACATGCCTGAAATTTTCAGCCGATTCAAATTCAGACAGTTCTTTGATCCAGTCAACGCCTCCGGTGTAGAACTGATAATTCGGGCCGTCCGGGCGGCAGTAGCTTATCGGATGCAGTTTCACTATCAGATTAATTTCCGGGATCTTCAGCAGTTCCGTAATGATCTCTCGTCCTTTAGTCCTCAGCGACAAGCCCTCATCCCATGAAGGCGAGTAGATAACAGTCCTGAGCGAAGTTGATAGTCCGAGCTCCTTAAGAACCTCTTCTCTTTTGTAATTGCCGTTCAGCAAGTCATCTGACTTTGCATAGCCGACATCATAAAGATCGATCCTGCGATCCTGCAGTCCGTAGTTCTTTATTGTAAGCTCCGTCTGCTCCCTGTGCAAAGGGCTTGTGAGGAAATGCGCATCAAAGTTCACGAATTCGCTCTTCTGATATGACTGATACTTTACAGGTTGATTGTGATTGATGTGTATCCTGTATGAGTCTTTGCTTCCCACGCCGTAAATGTGCGCGGATATGAAGAGGTCAGCATCTCCAAGCTCCCTGCTCAATTTCACCGGGAATTGTCTTCCGGTTTCAATGCCGAACACTTCAAGCTGTTTATCCCCTGCATAATGCGTTGCAATATAGTACGAGATCTTATCTGTCTTCTCTTTGAGCTTCCGGTATAGAGGCAGGAAATGCGGTATGAATGAAAGTTCTTCTATGTCGAGTATGACAACCTTCTTGCCGGCGATCTTGTCGGCCTTCATGCGAAGTTTGATCGCGTCCGTGCGCAGTTTCTTTTTCGCGGATGCGAACAATCAATGAACTCTTTTCATTATCTCAAGCAGTTTGTCCTGTGTGATCTTTCTGGGATTGTTTCCAAGCCTCTCCGCATTTGTATTCAAAGCGATCTGCTCAATTTCTTTCATGCCATTGATACCCAAACCCGTGAGAGTCGTTTGCAGTCCGCAATCTTCTATCAGTGCATTTATCTTCCCGCGACCTTCTTCAGGATCCTTTGCATTCAGTATTCTCAGAATTCTCCTTACAGCATTCCTGACATGTTCTGCACCGCGCCTGTCGTTGCAGTCGTCTTCGGTAACTTCACTGATATACTTCAGAAATTCACCGAGCGTAATGCATACCGCCTGTCCGTGAGGAATGCCGTAAACGCTCGTCATGGTGTATGATACAGCATGAGGCGCGGTTGTCCTGGAAATGTTTATCGCTTTGCCCGCGAGATTTGAAGCTCGCGACAGGTTTCGTCTCGATTCTGCATCGGGACAGCTTACCGCCGTCAAAAGATTATTGTATGAGAGCGCCGCAGATTCTTCTGCGTAATTTGTTGACTCCTCGTTTGAGCCCGTTGCCCAGATCGATTCTATTGCCTGGCAAAATGCATCAATTCCCGAGACC
>DAIQRO010000228.1:0-4516 GCA_036786155.1 Bacteroidota bacterium | reverse complement strand
AATGGCTTCCATAAATCTCTTTGCTTCGTCGTATACACCTCTCGGACCTATCGGGTTAACATTTCCCCAGTATTCCTCATTCTGCGGATGAACCATAGGATCGCCGTAAATTTCCGAAGTGGAAGCGATAAGGAAGCGGGCTTTCTTTTCCTTGGCCAGTCCGAGAAGATTGTGAGTTCCGAGTGAGCCGACCTTAAGGGTTTGGATCGGGATCTTCAGATAATCAATGGGCGAAGCAGGTGATGCAAAGTGGAGTATGTAATCGAGTTTGCCTGGAACATGCACGAACTTCGTAACGTCGTGAAAATAGAATTCAAATTCCTTAAGTGGAAAGAGGTGTTCGATATTGTGCATATTGCCGGTGATGAGGTTGTCCATTCCGATTACATGGCATCCTTCCTTGATGAATCTGTCGCAGAGATGAGAACCGAGAAATCCTGCCGCGCCCGTTATGAGGACGCGCTTATGCGCATGATGAGGTTTGGTCATTCAGTAAGATTTTCGGATAATTTATCAATTGGTGGAGAAAGAATTTAGGGAAAAGGGGCGCCCCGAAGGGGCGCGTCACAGAAAGGGGCTTCGCCCCGAAACAAAAAGGCGGAGCACTATTATCATTCCGTCATTATCTCCAGAGATACCTTTCATCATACTCCAGGCCGTTCTCCTCCAGTATCATCTTGAGTTCATCCTTGTATGAGAGATACCTGTGTATGTCCTTCTGATTCTCGATGTATTGAATGTTCTTTCTGAGCTTTGATGGACAGACCGATACAGCTGTATATCCGTCATGCCAGTAGAAGTGCTCAAAGTACGATCCGAATGTTTTAGTGCTTGATGAAGTATTCTTCTTGATATCCTCCATGAACTTGATCAGTGCTATCTTCTTTGGAAGAGTGCAAAGCAAGTGCACATGATCATAATACCCGCCAACGGCAAAGACTTCTGAATCCAGTTTAGCGCATTCATTTCTCAGATCATCATAAATTCTTTTCTCTATGTCTTCATTTATGAAAGGAACCCGGTTGAGGGTGCTGAAGATCATATGAATGCAGATCTTGACAAGAGAGAGGCCCATAGTGTGAATTGATTTAAATTTTGAGATCTCCCGGCCAGTTTCCGGGCTTAATTGCCTAACCATACAAAAATCAGGATCCTATTCTTAACGGGCAAAAATAAATTTAGGAGTTTGTGAAAAAATTTCGCTTAAATTTCTATTAACAGGGCGAAGCCCTGTCGCTCAGCGCCCCCTGTCTGCGCCCCTTCGGGGCGCCCCGCACCCCTTCTGCATTTCCCATTTGTCCCGCATTGCCTAACTTGTGCGCATGAAAAAAATCAAACCATCAGTTACAGACAATTCAAAAACACGCCTGCTCGAGACTTTTGACAATTCTTTCCCGGGTAGAAATTATCTGATAGTTCATACTGCAAATGAATTCACTTCGGTCTGCCCGAAAACCGGCCAGCCTGACTTTGGCATTATCTCGGTTTCCTATATCGCGGATAAAAAGTGTATTGAATTGAAGTCTCTGAAGTTCTATTTGCAGTCCTACAGAAATGAAGGTATCTTCTATGAAAATGTGACGAACAGGATCCTTGATGATCTTGTCTCAGCCCTGAAGCCTAAATGGATGGAGGTGAAAGGGGAGTTCTCTGTAAGAGGAGGACTTCATTCGGTCATCATTGCATCATACGGCCGCAGGGCCGGATCATGATACCGCTTCGGCCGCAGTGACATACGGGCAAGCCGCGAAATGTCCTTCGGACTTTGCCTCAAGCGGCGGCGCCGCTTGTGCACACTCCGCCCGCGCAATCGGACATCTTGTCCTGAATCCGCAGCCGCTTGGCTTGTTCATCGGTGTGGGCACGTCTCCGGTGAGTATCGTCCGATCCTTCTTCTTTTTCTTCGGATTAGGTACCGGTACTGCCGACAATAGCGCCTTACTGTAAGGATGGATAGGATTATGATAGATCTCCTTGCCGGGGCCAAGTTCAACTATGTTTCCTAGATACATTACAGCTATTCTCGAACTGATGTGCTCAACCACTGACAGGTCATGCGCAACAAACAGTATGCTCAGGTCAAATTCTCCCTGAAGTTCCTGAAGCAGGTCTATGACCTGCGCCTGAATGGAAACGTCCAGTGCGGATACGGGCTCGTCGGCTACAATTATCTTCGGATTTGTTGCAAGCGCTCTTGCAATTCCAATTCTCTGCCTCTGTCCGCCGGAGAATTCATGGGGATATCTCTTCGACTGTTCCGCCTGAAGCCCTACCTTTTCAAGCAGCCAGGCAACACGGTCAAGCCGCTGACTCTTGCTGAAGTCTGTATGATAAAGCATCGGCTCCTCAATTATCTGGCCTACGGTTAGTCTTGCGTTCAGCGAAGAATATGGATCCTGAAAAATCATTTGTATGTATCCACGGTGCTTCCTCATTTCGTGACGGCTCAGTTTCAGGAAGTCAATTTCCCCTTCGTCGGTTCTGACCCATACTTCTCCGGTGATGTCAACATCCGGCGAGGAGAATTTCAGAATGTTGATTACTGCCTTTCCGATCGTTGACTTGCCGCAGCCGGATTCACCCACAAGGCCGAGCGTTTCGCCTCTCTTCAGTTCAAGGTCAACACCGTCAACAGCTTTCACCTCTGCAACTTTCCTCAGAAGCAATCCGCCGGTTACGGGAAATTTGACCTTAAGATCTTTTACTTCAAGTATGTTCTCAGGCTTCATGCTCATGCTTCAGTGACTTTATATATTCGGGGTCATCAAACAGGTGACAACGTGCAAAGTGCTCGGGCTCAAGTTCTCTCAATGCAGGTTCAGTTACATAGCACTTGTCGAATGCCTTTACGCATCTTGTGCAAAACTTGCATCCTTTTGGAAGTTCAAGTAAATGAGGTATCATCCCGGGTATTGCCTTCAGAGTTTCCTTTGGAGTTTCAGGGTCAGGAAGTGATTCAAGCAGTCCCGACGTGTACGGATGCAGAGGTCTGCCGAATATGTCGTCTACTTTCCCTACCTCCTGTATCTTTCCTCCGTACATAACGATCACTCTGTGGCAAGTCTCTGCAACCACTCCTAGATTATGTGTGATAAGCAGTATCGCGGCTTCTTTTCTTTCATCCTTCAGCTTGAGCATCAGTTCCAGTATCTGTGCTTGTATTGTAACGTCAAGCGCCGTAGTAGGTTCATCGGCAATAAGCAGTGCGGGATTGCATGCAAGCGCCATTGCGATCATCACTCTTTGTCTCATCCCGCCGCTGAACTGGTGCGGATAGTCCTTCATTCTCTTCTCAGGAGCGGGAATTCCCACGAGCTTCAGCATCTCAACACCTTTTGCAAATGCCTGCTCTTTCGAAATGTTTTCATGGTTCTGGATCACTTCAGTGAGCTGATTTCCAATCTTCATAACAGGGTTAAGTGATGTCATCGGCTCCTGAAATATCATGGAAATATCCTTCCCCCTGATATCCTGCATATCCTCATAGCTGAGCTTCAGCAGGTCCTTGCCGTGATACAGCACTTCGCCTGCAACTATCTTTCCGGGCGGATCAGGTATCAGGCGGGTTATCGAATATGCCGTTACCGACTTACCGGAACCGGATTCGCCAACGATCCCGAGTACCTCCCCTTCGTAAATATCAAACGACACATCGTCAACGGCTTTGGCAGGAACCTTTCCTTTCAGATAGCTGTCTGATGCGTAGAGCTTATCCAGCACTTTGTCATGCCCGATATCGTCTTCGGAGATCTGCTTGTCCGTTGCTTCTACAAAGAAGTACGTTCTCAGGTTCTTTATCTCAAAAAGTTTCTTCTTCTCCGTCATCTTAGTCTTGAATAAACTTTCGGATCGAATGCCTCCCTTATGGCTTCTCCAATGAATGTGATTGATAACAAAGTAAGAAACAAAGCCAGCAGGGGAGTTGCAATGAGCCACCAGTTTTCGATGTTGCTCAATCCCTGCTGCATCAATTGCCCCCAGCTCGGAGTTGGGGGAGGTAAGCCGAATCCGAGGAAGTCCAGCGATACAAGCGAGAATATGTTTGCAACAATTGCAAACGGCGCATAGGAAATTACGGGTGTCAGAGAATTAGGCAAAATGTGTTTGAATATCAGTGTCTTGTTCTTCGCTCCCATTGATACTCCTGCAGAAACGTAATCCCGGGCCTTCTCTCTGTAAAATTCTCCTCTGATGTAATATGAAATCCCGATCCATCCAAAAAGCATTAGGATGAATACAAGCAAAATGAAATTTGGTTGTATTATCGAACTGATGATAATGATCACATAAAGGAACGGGAGTGTGCTCCATATTTCTATAAGTCTCAGTCCGAAGAAATCAACCTTCCCCCCGAAGAACCCAAGTGTCGCTCCAATAGACACACCCATGAAGTAGGCAAAGAATGTGACTATGATTGAAAATGACAAGCCGATGTTAAAGCCGTAAGCCAGTCTTGCAAAAACATCTCTGCCTCTGTCATCCGTGCCGGCCCTGTGCTGAAGTGAGGGAGGATGCG
>DAIQRO010000227.1:4203-4537 GCA_036786155.1 Bacteroidota bacterium | reverse complement strand
ATGCACGCGATGGATGTAAGCGATGTATATTATGACCGCTTTCTGGTAAACGGAAAATCTTTTCAGAACAAGACCCAGTACAAAGCAGGTGATACAGTTAGGCTTCGTGTCATCAACGGAAGCGCCAGTACATATTTTTGGTTGAACTATGCGGGAGGAAAGATCCGGGTAACTGCTTCTGATGGTATGGAAGTGAAACCGGTGGAAGTGGACAGACTGATCATTGGCGTTTCGGAAATTTTTGACCTGGAAGTATTGATTCCGGAAAACGGTAGATCATATCAATTTTCAGCAACCTCCGAAGACCGTACCGGTTCAGCATCTCTGTGGCTTG
>DAIQRO010000227.1:0-4192 GCA_036786155.1 Bacteroidota bacterium | reverse complement strand
AAGCGGTGCAAAAGTACACCTGAAACCAATTCCCTCGCTTGATTATTTTGAAGGAATGCAAATGATGAATGACATGATGACTCTTGGGGGAAATATGAAGGATATGGGAATGAATATGTCGTTGCAGCAAATGGATATGAACGCTGTGATGTACAGGGAGCCATTTGATACAATGACAACACTGGATTACAATATGCTGCAATCACCCGTAAAGACGACCTTCCCCGATGTACCTTTCCGCAACCTTCATTTTGAACTGACCGGGAATATGAACCGATATGTCTGGACAATAAATGATAGGACGATTTCGGAGAGCGATAAGATCAAAATTAAAGCGGGTGAGAACATCAGAATAATCATTACCAACAATTCAATGATGCGGCATCCCATGCACCTTCACGGACATTTCTTCCGTGTTGTCAATCAATTCGGCGAATACTCTCCGCTGAAAAATGTGCTGGACATTATGCCTATGGAAACTGATACAATCGAATTTCACGCTTCTGAAGAATACGGAGACTGGTTTTTCCATTGCCATATTCTGTATCATATGATGGCGGGTATGGGGCGTATATTTACCTATGAGAATTCTCCGCCTAATCCTCAAATTCCAAACCCGGAAGATGCTCTCAGAAAAGTATATGCAGACGACAGAAGATTTTTCCTTGGTGCTGAAATTGGGCTGGAGAGCAACGGCAGTGACGGTGAAGTAAGCCTGATGAATACAAGATGGCGTTTAAGCACAGAGTGGCATCTAGGTTTAAATGCTGAGTCCGGTTATGAAACCGAAAGTCACTTTGGAAGATACCTTGACAGAAATCAGATTTTGTTTGTGTACACCGGCTGGGATTGGAGATACAGAGAGATACATAAGGATGAGAAGAATGTTTTTGGACAAACAAGCACTGCAAATGACAGGGGTGTTGCACATTTTGGCATTCAGTACACATTGCCCTGGTTCATTGTAGCAGATGCTTCTGTTGACCACACAGGCTATTTCAATGTACAATTCAGTCGTGACGACATAGCCTTAACCAAGAGACTGCGGCTTGGGGGCATGTGGAATACCGACCGTGAATACGCTGTTGGAGCAAGATACATAATCACCAAATACATATCCGCTTCCGCACACTATGACAGTGATATGGGTTATGGAATTGGATTGGCAATAACCTACTGACCTGCCGACAGGAGTGAACACATTTGCATTTCGTACAAGCCAAAGTACAGGCCGGGAAATAAATTCTCAAAAACATTTTTCAGCCAACCGGAGAACAGAACCGGTGGATCAATAAATATCCGTTTAAAATTCTTTCCCCGATTTTTAGTTTCAACTGGTTCAACTCAGGTCTTTTATACAAAAAATTTTCCTTTTTATGAAAAAGCATATCCTGCTTTTGTTTTTTTGGGGAACGCTTCTTGCAAGCTGTACGGGTTCAAAAACAACGGACACCGGCGGTGGAAATGCGGTCGAAGTCACACTGGATCTGGTGAATGTTGTTGACGATAAGGTCAAAGTGGTGTCAATGCCTGCTGAGATAAAAAGCGAAACGATTACCTACCAACTGCCGAAAGTGATACCGGGCACTTACGCGGTGGCAAACTACGGTAGATATATTGAGGATCTCAAAGCCATTGACAGGTCCGGAAATGCATTGCCTGTTAAAAGAACGGACCTGAATACATGGACAATATCAAACGCAAAGCTATTGGCTTCTGTGGAGTATTGGGTCAACGATACTTTTGACCGGGAACAGTTTTCAGCCGTTGCCAGTGTTCCCGAATGAAGGAAGGGTCACCGGCAACTTACCCCGGTCGACTTATTTCTTTCAGCCGTTGCCGGTGTTCCCGAACGAAGGGAGGGTCACCGGCAACTTACCCTGGTCGACTTACTTCATTATGCATGTTGGTGACTCCTACTCACCGTACATAACAAGTTCAGTAATTCTCTGATGGCAGACGATGCACACCAGAGAACCCGAATTTGTCGGCCGGGCACCAACAGGAGCGGAAAGATAAGTCCTGTCAATTCAAGAATCCTTGTTAGCTGAGGTGAAATTCATACCTTTTGGGGAAGAAACTTATACGTCAATTATTATTGGATTGCTATTCGGATGAAGTGAAATTAAGTTTATTGAAACCGACAGATCCTTCAGCATACATATCTTACCCTGACCCGACAGGAGATCTTATTGGTGATTCTAAAGGATCGTCAATATTCTTCTAACCACAAAATTCTGCAGTATCATGAAAAGTCTTATACTCATACTAATGTTTGCCATCCCGGTAATTTCTTACCCTCAGGCAAGTGTCAATTGGATTCAATACACACGCGGTGTGTCAGTTGCGGTTGATAATTCGAACAATGTATTCACGGTTGACTATGAATATAATCCCGCAGGAGACATCTATGTAACTAAAAGAAACTCAAGCGGCACATTATTATGGACTGTGAAGTATGATCAGACCGACAACACAAAATGGGAAAAGGCAGTCTGGGTGGAATCAGATAATTTCGGCAATGCAATTGTTGCAGGAAGTCTTATGTCAGGATATTCCAACCCGGTCAATGCGGCAAGCATACTAATGAAGTTCGATCCGAACGGAAACCTTCTTTGGAGAAGAGTTTATGAGACCTCCTTCGACGGTTCTTACACCAGGAAATGCATCGTTGATGCATCAGGAAATATCTATGTGCTCGGCATGGGAAGTAGCACGCAGTACGGATTCGTTACAAAGGTGAAAAAATTTGCAGCTGACGGTTCAACATTGTGGACATACTTCAACGAAGGGGGAATAGGCGCCGCTCTCAATTTTAAGTTCACAGGAGATAATTGTATAGTCATTGCCGGGAGATCAATTTACGGAAGCATAAACGGTTTTGCAAAGCTGGATCTCAACGGCAATCCGATATGGAGCATAGCAGGCGTCAGCAGCGTTTCCGTGGGTGATGTCGCCGGCGATGCACTTGGAAATGCTTACTATGTAACTTCAGGAACCACAATTAGGAAGATAAGCCCGGCAGGGACCGAGATCTGGACTCGCACTTTTAATATTGCCGCTCAGAGGATCGAAGTGGGAAGCGACAATCTGCCGGTGGCAGCGGGATATCCAAATCAGGGAAGCTTTGGCTCGGCTTTTGTAAAAGTTGATGCAAACGGTAATCAGGTTTGGCTCAATCCGGATGCAGACGGAGCGTTCAACCTGATGCTTCATGCTCAGTTGAAAATGGATCCGCAGAACAATATTTATCTTGCCGCAGGAACAATGACGGAGATGGCAATTTGCAAGGTGAACAGCAACGGAACTTCAGGATGGACGCTGACAATGCCGGGAAGCTATGCCAATGGGTTTGATTTCGGAACGGACAACAGTGTATATGTTGTAGGAGGCACAACCTCAAGAATCAATCAAGGGATTGCGCCGATCCCTTGCCCGCTTCCGGAGAATCTAAGCACAGACATGATCTCCCAGACTTCTGCAAGAATCAACTGGAGTACGGTTCAGAACGCGCAGGTGTACGAGATCATTTATATGTCAAGGTTGAACCCTTCTGTAAAGTATGGCTGGAAAAAGAAGGTTGTTGCTGCCAGCGAATCATATGCCAAACTGTTGGGGCTTAAATGCAATGAGCCCTATCAATGGCGGATGCGCGCTATTTGCGACACACTTCTTCCGAATGTGAATGTTGTCTACTCGCCTATGCAGTATTTTACAACAAGCTCCTGCACGACATATGACGAAAAAGGTGATGCACTGATTGGAAATGGGAGCGCTTATGAGAATTCTTTTCTCGGTTCGAATTATCCTAACCCCTTCAACCCTGTCACAACCATTGAGTTTGGCTTGAACAATGACTCAAGGGTGTCAGTCGAAGTGTTCAATACGCAAGGCAAGAGGGTGGCGGTCATTGCAGATGAATTCCTTACGAAAGGAATTCACAAGGCCGTATGGAACGGACTTGATGACAACGGCTTCTCTCAGCCCAGCGGCGTGTACTTCATCAGAATGAAATCAGATGCGTTCATAGACGCGAGAAAGGTGATACTGAGCAAATAGATAACGGGTTCATATTGATAACCTGACTATTGTGTAATTTCAGCCGTTCAGCCGTTGCCGGTGTTCCCGAACGAAGGGAGGGTCACCGGCAACTTACCCCGGTCGACTTATTTCTTTCAGCCGTTGCCGGTGT
>DAIQRO010000226.1:760-4562 GCA_036786155.1 Bacteroidota bacterium | reverse complement strand
GAATCAGCAATTGTTCTTTGAGATATTGGGAATGCAACGGATACGAAGAACTGAAAGATGGTTGGAGCTGAATATAGTGTTTCTGAAGACACTTAAAAAATGCAGAAAAACAATAAACAACAACAACGTAGAGAACAACTACGCTATGGCTGCCTAATAAAACAGGTAACCTTGTTCACAGGCTCTCTCTTATCGGGGCTTGCGAACATCAACAGATAAGATAGCCTGATTGAGCTTCTGAGTAGAGATGGCGAATCAAACATCAGAATAGCATTGCAAAGGTAAGCCGGGCTTCCCGAGCTGTGCGAATAACTAAAGCCCCGGATATATATGTAGACGTTCTAATGGTCTTCTTTTCGGACCCGAGTTCGACTCTCGGCATTTCCACTGTTGACAATATCAACGAGCCGCAGAAATGCTTCAGCTACTTTCTGCGGCTTTACTTTTTTCAGTCCCGCGTCAGAGTCTGATATGACTATCTCATTAACACTGCTTAGCGGGGCAAATCTCCTGATGTTCCAATCCACATCAGGATAGATACCGACCACAGGCTTATTGTATGCCGAGCAAATATGAATGATGGAAGTATCCGGACTTATTACAATGTCACTTATGGAAACTTCCCTTGCGGCATCCAGTATTGTCTCCGTTTGAATGTACTGTGAACCGGTATTCTTTGCCAAACTTGCCGCTGAGTCCGATTCTTCAGGGTGTGAAATTATGCGGATGCCGGCGTCCGGGTTGCTTCTGATCAAGCCGATGATCTCTTCCGAAACAGAATGGTCGAGTGACCGGCCTTCCTTACCAGCTGAAATATTCAGCAATACCTTCAGCCTGAACTTTTCTGATGCCTGCAAAGGAGATATCCCAATAGCATCACCTAAAGGCAAACAAGGGAATCTGTCCTCTTCCGAATAATCTTCACCAAGCGCTTTGATAGCCGCTAGCTGTAAGTCAACATAATGATCTCCACTACAGAAATCCTTGAGGTCAATCGAAAATGATGCCTTTGGGTTTGTGTATCCGAGTGATGAACGAGGACTGAAGAGCCTCTGAAAAAGTGCTGAAGTGTCCGAAGGCTCCATCTTTGCGTCAATCCATAAATCGGATTTCCTTAAGCCGGAGTAAAGCAGTTTCAGGTCTTTGACCGGGTGCTTATGATAAATGAAAACATGATCAGCCAGTCCGCAGGCATCTGCAATCACAGAATTGTGCTCCGATGCCAGGACCTGCAAAGTTGAATGCGGAAATGTCGAACGGAGCTTCCTCAATAGGGGAGTTGTGAGGATCATATCCCCTAGCTTGCCTATCTGGACAACTGTTATGCTGTCGGGAGGATGTATCCTCATAGACAAAAATTATCAGATCATTTTCTGCCCGTCTTGCCCTTTTTGACATCAGACGGCTGGATCTTAACAGTGCCAGTATCAGGCTCAGTGGCCGGCTTCTTGTATTTCGTCCAGAACTGCTCGGCAAGTGAGAATACATTGAACATCAGATAGTACAGATTAAGCCCTGCAGGAAAGCTGAAGAACAGCAAGGTCAGCATCACCGGCATAATATAAACCAATGCCTTCTGCTGAGGATCCGTCATTGTCATCTTCTGCTGAATGAACATCGAAACACCCAGAAGTATGGCAAGTCCCGAGATCTGGTCAATTCCGAAGATCGGTATTTTGAAAGGCAACTGCCGAATTACATCGGGAGAGGCTAGGTCTTTTATCCATAAGAAACTGGCATGCCGAAGCTCCACGGTTGAGTTGAAAACGCCGAACAGAGCATAAAGTATGGGCAACTGTAGCAGGAGCGGAAGACAGCCGCCCGCGGGATTAATTTTCTCTTCCCTGTACAGCTTCATTATCTGCTCATTTGCCTTAACAGGATCATCTTTGTACTTGTCGCGAATGACCTTGATCTTCGGATTCAGCTCAGACATCTTTTTCATGGACTTCGTCTGAGACTTCGTCAGCGGCGAAAGGACGATCTTCATCAGCAATGCGAAGATAATTATGACCAGTCCCCAGCTCGGAATGAAAGTGTGAAGAAATTTAAACACAGGCAGAATTACAAACTGCGCGATCGGCCTCACTATGAAATCCAGCGAGAACTTCATTGTCCTCTCGAGGTCTCTCTCGTAGGACTTCAGAATTGTGTAGTCGAGCGGTGTGAGGATGACAAGAAACGCAGATCTCTCTTCCTTGTCATTCTTAATGTCCATCTTCAGGCCTATTGAGTAGTTCTCCCTGAAACCATTGTTTGGCAAGGTTTCCTTGTATCCGGACAAGTACGCTCCATCACCTTTGCGATCTTTCGGGATCAGAAATAGGCCGAAGTATTTTGTCCTCAGGCTGACATAGTCTGTGTTTCCGTTAAAATCGCCCTTGTATTGTTCGCCAACGTCAGTCGCATCAAGCGTCTCCAACTCTCCGCCCATATGGGCAAAGGCCTCTTCATAGGTGATCTCCTGATCGCTTCTGAATTCTGTCATGTTCAGAGATGACTCCCACACTACCTGGTACTTGTTGCCTGAAATGAACAATGCTGAATTGAGGAACTCATACTCTACGTCGAATTCATACTTGTCACGGAAAAAAGTATAGGTGATATTTATCTTTTGGGAAGAATCGCCCGAAACCGGAAGACTGTATGTAAGCTTGAATGAACTGTCGGAAGACAAGTTCACCTTCTGCCATTCGGAGTAATTGCCGTCAAACACAAGGTCCTTGGTGTTGATCAGCTTTCCTTCCTTTGATGTGAAGAGCAGGCTGAGCTCTTTCCCGCTTTTCCAGTCAACAAGTTGAAGGGGCTTCTTGTCCCACGTCTCGTAATTCTTGATAGTGTATTTCCTGATGCACCCGCCGTAATTGGTGAACTCATACTGTACAAATTCATTCTCAAGTATTATGACCTTTTCTCCGGCAGCCCCTGGCACTCCGGCCGTGCGGGAATAAAAGTTCTTTCCCGACCTGTTCATTATCGAATCAATTATTCCCGATGTTGAAGTATCTTTCGGTGTCTTATCTTCGGTCAGTACAGGAGTCTTTGCGGTATCGGTGCTGAGTTTTTGCTCAAGTGTGTCCACAACAGGCTTCTGATTCTTCATCGCTTCCTGCTGAATGGAACTGTTCCAGTAAAGCCATATCATAAGCACAACACCTATCAGAACAAATCCAAGCAGGGACCTCTTATCCATTAAGTTTCACTGTTAAATTCTTGTTTGATTGCTTGTCATCACGGCTTCCGGCCGGTGGAACCGGGTCATAGCCGCATTTGCAGTAAGGATTGCATCTCGCAATCCTTCTGACTGAGAGCCACATTCCTCTTGCAAAGCCGTGTACTTCAAGAGCCTCAATTGCGTATTCGGAGCAAGTAGGGTAAAACCTGCAGGAAGGCGGAAGCATTGGAGAAATGTATTTCTTGTAGAATCTTATCAGTCGGACTGCGGGATCACTTAACATTTGCCTTATCCAGTATCTTTCGAATTATGTATTTCATGTCATCGTCAAAGAGCATCTGCTTTGGCTTTGGGTCATCATAGAACTGCTCATATCCGCGGTCTGTAAGTGTGAACAGAAGATCCATGTTCCTGTTTTCGAAGAGCAAGGTTGATTTGTTTTTTCTGTAAGTTTCCTTCATGAGCCTTCTGATCCGGTTTCTGAGAAATGACTTCCGGATCTTCTTTTTTGCAACAAGAAAGCCCACTCTTACTCTTGGTGCTAAGGGCGGGCTTGAGTTCTTTGACTCTTTGCCTGAACCGGGAAAGACAGCATGAACCCTCAGGAAATTTGCTGATACAGACCGG
>DAIQRO010000226.1:0-750 GCA_036786155.1 Bacteroidota bacterium | reverse complement strand
GTCTTCAGACATGCCGCTGTTCATTGCATCACCCGGCGCAAAGATTCTGACTACCTGCTGGGATGTCTTGTGAATTCGTCGCTGACTGTGAGTTTTTTGCGGCCTTTTGCCCTTCGCCTCGCAAGAACCTTTCTGCCGTTCTTGGTTGCCATTCTTTCTCTGAAACCATGCTTATTCTTGCGTTTGCGATTACTCGGCTGATATGTGCGCTTCATTGGCTACGTATTTTATAAACCCGAAAAATAGGAAAGCAGGCGTATATTTACAAGGTTAAGATTTTTCCCGGAATGCGGTTCACATGTTCTGTGGAATAAAAGGCAGTAGGCCTTTTCGCTTTAGAGGGGCATGTATTTTGGAAATTCTGCAGCAACTCCCTAATGAAACGCGGCACGTCAGCCGACAGAGGGCATCGGTTCTTTTCTGATCCTCATAAGGATCACTATACCGATAAGAATCAGAATGATGGAAACTATCTGCGCCTGTGACATTCCTGCCGCTACCACAGGGTTGATCCTTATAAACTCTATCAAAAATCTTGATATGCCGGAAAGTATGAGGTAATACGAAAATACCGTGCCGGCCGGATAGGGTTTCTTCCTGATGCTCCAGAGGAAAGCAAAGATAAGCACGGCTATGACCAGTTCGTATATTGAAGTTGGATGGACCAATATACCCGGTTTTGTAGGCACTGTTCCGTTAGCATAGCTGTATCCGAGAAACTCCCATGATGTTCCGTTTACCGGAATTCCG
>DAIQRO010000026.1:22584-23009 GCA_036786155.1 Bacteroidota bacterium | reverse complement strand
GATTGTGCAATGACAGGTAATGAAGCTTGTGCAAGATAATCTTCGACTGGCAGACGGGGAATTGATCCACCCAACCCCTGACCCCCCGCCAGCAGCGGTACTAAAAATGGAATAATAAAGAACGCGGGCAGGCCTCCGCTGGAGGGGGAAATTTTGTTGTCTGTCGCCACCTCCGCCAGAGAGGCCTGCCCGTCAATCGTGTGACAAATAAAGAATGCACAATGAGATTTAATGAAGCCTCTGCAAAAGATGCTTCTATCGGCAGACGGGAAATTGATCCACCCATCCCCTGGCCCCGCCCAAGAGGGGGGAGGTTAGTGTACTATTGTAATCTCGGGTTATTTAGTGATGAGTTCGTCCGACTTTTCAATGAGCCAGTTTCTGTTTACTATACGGGTTTCGCGGGAGAGTTCTTTGCGGATGAT
>DAIQRO010000026.1:16335-22461 GCA_036786155.1 Bacteroidota bacterium | reverse complement strand
CCCGGAAGGTCACGGGACTTACCCGATTTGATCTTGAGCAACTGCAGATACCTCCTGATGAATGCTTCGTACTGAACTATATATTCCTTCGAGATTTCCTTCGTGCTGGAAAGAAAATGTTTGTATGAATCAATGAGGGAATATGCCTGCTCATAGTAGCCAAGCTCGTAATAGATCTTCAGCAGTATGTTGCGGAGGTCCGACTTGAACAGGAAGAATTCGTTCTGGATCTTCGAAATGCTGACGAGCGACTTCTCAAAATCCTTCCTCATAAACCAGAGGTTGCCGAGCGCAAAGTTCTTCATGTCTTCCCTGTATTCGGGACTCAGCAGTTCACCGTGATTCTCTATGAAGTATTCAAACCACTTGTCGTCCTTGACGGCATTGGAAAGAAGTATTATGTTCCTGTAAGTCATCACCTGCATGAACTCATTCTCCGAAAATGAATACGAACCGCTTTCGATCATCTTCCTGCACACGTCAAGAGCTTCTTTGAAGAACGGTTCATTCTTCCTGCTCACTTCCTCAAGACAGTAATTTGAAAGCTGATTGAAGATTATGTAACGCTCCTCACGGTCGAGCTTGCCGAGATTGCCGTAGAGTTCATCCCTGAGTCTGTAATAGTGGTCCTTGTTCTCCGGCTCGGTGATCGTCTTCAGATAATAGTAATGAAGTGCGATAAGGTACTTGTGAGAGATGTTGCTCTTGTCGATCTCGGCAAACAGCTTGTCAATATCCACAAGACTGAAAACGGACTCAATGAACCTGTTGCCGAGCGGCTTGCCGTATGTGGTGAGTATGGTCTCAACCGAACTCAAGAGCTGTATGTAATCAAAGATGAACTGCACTGCCGATGCTTCGAAGTATCTCTTCTTTGTCTCAATCAGTCCTTCGAAATCATTCTTCTCCGTGAAGTATGCTCCCTTCAGAAACTCCGCCTGCCGGAGTTTTGCGTAGTAGTCCTTGCCCGGTGAGAAACCCGGCTGAAGCTTCTTCTCAAATGAATTCAGCACACGCATTGAATGCCTGAGAAGCTTCTTGTCGTAATAGCCCTTGCTGAGATGAAGCAGTGAATCGGTCTCACTGCTTTCAAGGGCAACATGCTTGAGGAAATTCTCGGCTTCCTTGGTAAGATCGCTCGTAAGATTTACGAGCTTCTTTTCATTGAACTTCTCACCGCGATAGAGTTTCCCGAAAAGTTTCTTCCTGTCGTCAAGCTTACCGAAATCAGGATGGACCGACCTGACCAGTTCAAACAACGGCATTACATTTCTCCGAGTCTTTACAAACGGCGACTGAAGGAATTTGCCGAAGTCCTTCAACTCATCCTTGCTGAATGTTGCCAATATTTCCGCCAGTCGGCTCTCTTGCATGTGAGAAATTACCCCGAGTTTGTGAGAATTGAAACAGTCAAAATCGCTGATTGGCCGCGTTTTTGGCTGTTTTGTTGAGTTATGCGCCGGAATGCTGTGAGAAAATGCCCAAAAGTCTCTTTGGTTCGGCGGGGAGATGACCTTAAGTTTGCTTCAAATCAACAAACAACAAACATCAACCAAAAGGAGAAAGCAATGACTCAAACAAAAACAAAGACGGCGGCACAAACGGGAAAGCCGCTGACGACAATCAAGAACTTAACAAACCAAACCCGCAGTGCACATTGCGGAGAAAGAAAGGAGATGCAAAAAATGAGAACACTGACTGTTCTGGTATCATTGTTCGTGCTGTTCGTAATGAGCAGTCACGGAAACGCGGCGGCATACAGACTGGCGATCTCCGAGCCGTCATTTACATCCGCCAATTCATTTGAATTCACCATCACACTTCATCCGGGAAATGAAGAGAGCGCGGGCATCGAATACTCGCTCGGGCAGTACTTCATTTCATTCAATAAGGAACTCTCCGGCAGTGGAAACATAAGCTGTGAGCTGACCGGCTCTGAACTTCCTGAGCAGTTAAGGACTAGAAACCCGTCGGTAAGCGGCAATATTATCAGGCTTGCATGCAATCCTGTTCCCGATGACAAAAGCAACCTTCGGCATATTGCTGCAGGCGATGCGGGACTGCTGATTGCCAGGATCCGCGTTACATCAAGCGGTGATGATTTTTCAACGCGCAATGCAATGCTTTCATGGGCAGGCGAAGAGTCAAAGCTCAGGACAAAGATCTTCAGCTTCGAAAACAACAGGCATACCGACAAGACGGGCGAGATCATTTTTGAAACATACTCAGGCAACGTTTCTGCAGATACCGACAATCCCGTTCAGATCCCTGACGAGTACAGCCTGTCACAGAACTATCCGAACCCGTTCAATCCGACAACTGTGATAAAGTTTGCATTGCCCGTACAGAGCAATGTGACAATCAAGGTTTACGACATTTCCGGCAAGGAAGTGAGGACGCTTGTTGATCGCACTGTTGAAGCCGGCGAGCACAATGTCGAGTTCAGGGCTGACGGCCTTGCAAGCGGGATGTATTTCTACAGAATCAGCGCGGGCAGTTTTTCCAGGGTCATGAAAATGGCTTTGATAAAGTAATCAATTCAAAACATTCACAAAAACTTTCATAATAAGGAGAATACAAAAATGAAATCACTACCTGTAATAATCGCGATACTTCTGCTGATGGCATACGGAGCAAATGCAGACGTAAGAGAGATCACATTTGAAAACAAAGGAACCGATACAGTTGACGACCTGCATGTAACATTTGAATCGAACGGAGTTGAATGGGACAGAAACGAATCCCACACTTTTGATAATACAAGGCACACTTCGCCTTCACCCGATTACAACTTCTGGGGAACAAGCATTCCTCCCGGAGGATCTGCAACAATGACATTCACGAGGAACGGATCCATAAAAGTGAAGGAATGGTGGTGGACAAAGGGCGGCAACAACGAGAAGGACGGCAAGCAGGTGGGCGATAAGAAGAAGGACAACGGCGGATCGATACTTGCATTCAGCGGAGGGCCGGCAACCGGCAACGGTCTGATAAGGGTTTCACTGGGCAATGATGTAATGATGTTCAACTCGATCCCCGGCATGCCGCCTCAGCAGACCATGCAAACATTTGCAACGATGATGATGCAGCATTACAACGGCGGCGGAAACATCAGGACGTACGGCGTATTCATAAGCCCGACTTCCGCCATGATGATGGGAAACACGCTCGGCGACCCGCTTCAGAATCTTCAGATTGAGATACTAAGCATGGACCTTTCACAGCCGGCTACGTTGATCACAAACAATCCGTTTACGCTGAGAATGACTTCGCTCATCGAGGGAAGATATGATCAGGGATCGCTTCAGCAGGAGGGCGATTACTTTGACCTTTATTTAAGGAGCAATGTGCCGCCGTTCAACGTAATTCACCAGTCAAGATGCTTTACAAACCAGGCCGGCAACAGCGACGCACTTGTTTACAATGTTCCGAACTTCCAGCCGTTCTTCATTCAGATCAAACACAGGAACAGCATCGAAACATGGAGCGCGGCGGGAAACATAATGTTTGTGAACGGGCAATGCTACTATGATTTCTCCAATTCACAGTTCTCGGCCTTCGGCGGAAACCAGATCCAGGAGGGAAGCAGGTATTGCCTCTATAGCGGCGATGTGAACCAGGACGGAACGGTTGACGGAACCGATATTGGAATGATTGACAATGATGCATACAACTTCGCAACAGGATACTTAGTAACGGACCTTACAGGGGATGAAACAAGTGATGCATCCGATATTGCAACTGCAGACAACAATGCAATAAACTTTGTATCGGTCATCAGGCCGTAAACCGTCAATGAGATCTCCTGCATGAAATGGGAAGAACAAATGCAACAACCGGCGCCGGGCATACATCTGCCCGGTTCCGGCAATTTATAAGCCGGAAGTATTGACCGAACAACAGCATCAATACATTCGTGGCATTTTGAAATCAGAAACTCTAAATTGAAAAATCCCAAACAGCAAAGGAGAGCAATATGAAAGCATTGGCCGTCATATACGTTATTTTGATCTTCAGTGGTTCCGTCTTTTCACAGGCCAATCTGAAAAACAATATCCGGCCGCATCATCAGCCCGTTTCAGGTTATATCACGGATAACGGAAGATCAGTTATGCGCGGCATTCCAGATCCCGTGAAGACCGTGATTCCCAACAGCGGCGCGAACGTAACAACACCGTGCGCTCCGCAGGGAAGCAGAAGATTCATAAGAGCCTGTTATCTTATCACACCCGGAGAGATGAAGAATTCGCAGTTCGGAGCAAACATCGTAACATCGGTCGGCTGGACGTGGATAGCGCTCGACCTTCAAAGCATTGCAACAACGGGGACACTCAGAGTTTATCTTCAGAACACTTCAGACACCGGATATTCAAAGGGCACAAGCTTTTCATCGGCAATTTCCGGAATGACGATAATGATTGACGGAGTTCTTGCTCTGCCTTCGGGCGAAGGTACATACAGCATTGATGTGCCTTCCGGCGGACCGGGAACATTGCCGTTCACAGCAATTGCAGACTCGGGAATTTACGTGGCTTTTGAGTACGAGACCACCGGACCGCTCGCACTGCCTGTAGGTTCGCCGACAGTCTCATGCAACGATTCGCTTGCATCGTCAATTGCATTGAACACACGGGGCGCCATGCATTCGGACACACTTACAATATCAGGCAATCGTCCTGAAACCAGGTTTGGCGACGCTTCGCCCGACATAGTGGAGATACTGAGCATTTACACAATGGGACTGTTGCCGTTCCCGTTCGGTTTTCCTGATACGCTCGGCATAAACATTGTGAACAACACGCCGCATGTTATCAACGACTTCCGTGTATCTTCGATAAATACTCAGAACTCCTCTTATGTATTTGATACGATCTTTTCGGCATCGGCATCATTGACTGCAATTGAGCTAAGTCTTCCGACGCTTTGGGAACCTCAGGAAGACATTGTGATAGTGAAGGCGTTGCCGGGCGACGTAACAGATTTTCAACAGCAGTATTGCCATACAATCACTCCCGATGCATATAACCATGCAGACCCGTGCCTTCCCGAAGACGGCGGGCTGGGATTTACGGGTATCAACGGAAAGTTCGTTGCGGCGTTCCACAACTACAGCACGCAGGTATATCCGGTTGATGTAATTGATCACTGCTTTGTGAATGATTCATCCGGAGGATTGCAGCAGTACAGGCTTCAGATATATCTTGCCGATCCCTTTGGCAAACCCGGCGCAATGATTTACAACTCGCCCGTGCTTGTGTCGCCTCCCGGCAACAATGCTTCGCAGTCCGTGTCCCACTTTCTGCCGGGCTCAGCATTCATTCCGCCCGGCGCAAAGTTCTTTGTGGGTTATCTTCAGTTGTTCGGCAACAACATTAACGCCTGCTTTCAGTATGAGTATCCTCTGAGGCCCGAATCTTTCTACTACGCGCTCACAGATACAGGCACAGTGTGGAAGTCATTCGAATCGGACTCGCTGAAATACAGACTGGATCTCGGTCCGAGGACGTGCAAGAATCTCAAGGTGAAACTGTATCTCGAAGGATTCTTCAACGGCAGTTCAATGGTGCGCGACAACATCATTCTTGAGCTTAGAGACTTCAATGCGCCGAATGCATTGATCGGAACTGACACATCAAGGGCGGATTCGACGGGCTGTGTGTATTTCAATTTTCCGGCATCAAGTCCCGCAGGAAATTACTACTATGTTGTGAAGCACAGAAACCATCTTGAGACATGGAGCCATGCATCGCCCGAGAAGATAGATTCCTGCAACGCTGAATATAACTTCACGGATTCGGCCACGAAAGCTTACGGCAGTAATATGAAGTTTGTGCCCGCGCTTGCTCTCAGAGGCGGCGGCGGATTCTGCATTTATGCGGGAGATGTAGATCAGGACGGAACGATAGACGCGTCAGATGCAAGCCTTGTTGACAACGACGTATTCAATTTTGTAACGGGATATGTCAGTTCCGATGTGAACGGTGATGAGATCACGGATGCTACAGACGCATTATATGTTGACAATAACGCTTACAGCTTTGTCAGCGTGTCGAGGCCTTAAGCTAATGAGTGAAATGATTTGTCGGTGACCGGTCATGTTGAGGATAGTGATCATCGGGGAGGGAA
>DAIQRO010000026.1:11055-16325 GCA_036786155.1 Bacteroidota bacterium | reverse complement strand
GTATCTGCAGAAATGAAGCGAAGTAATCTAAGAGGATGTTTGATGCTGAGAAGAACAAAGAGCTTTCAACAAAGCATCATTCGGCAAAATGAAGTCTGACTGATTTGTCAGGATTAAGTATGATCAGCACTAAACAGGAAACAAAAGCAAGTTGTGTGCCGCAGGAATTATGCAGTTCACAGTTTCATGAGACTGAGGAAATAGTTCACACTCAAATTCCTGTAATGTGGATTTAATCCACAGTAAAGATTCATTCCTGCTTTATTCGGACTGCTTTCAGCGTTTTTGTGGTATGGAATATGCGGATTGAAGTAATTGCAGATAACAACCAATTGAAAGGCACACAAATGAAAACCACATCAGCATCAAATTCAGTCAAGATTCGATTTTATCATTTGTTGTTTCTAACATCTCTGTTGCTTCTTGCAGGAACCATGTATCACGGATGCAGTGAAGACAACTCTTCAACCAATCCGCCTACAAATCCGCCAACGGGAAGCATCGGCACGTTAAGCATTACTCCCGACATACTGACAGTCAATACGCCGGATACACTGTTTGCAAAGCTGACTGTTCCAAGCGGAACATACTTCACGGATTCTTCCGCAAAACTTGTAAAGACGGATGACAACGGTAACGTTGTTTCAGAGATCGGCATATTGTATGACAACGGACTGATCCTGAACGGTGATGACATCAAGGGCGACAATGTTTACAGCGGGAAATTCATTGTAACCGAAACAAGTGCTGGCACGATCAAGCTAAAGGCAACAGGAAACGTAAGCTCGGGCACGGCAACTGCCACGCTCAGTTCGCAGCTGTTCAGCATCTCGGTTTACGGACAACTGAACTCCGGACAAGTGAATGTAGTGCTTTCAACGCAGAACAATGCCAAGGGGCAACTGGTAACATACCTTGGGGGAAATCCGAATAACATAGAGACAGCCGTAGGACAGCTCAAGACGTGGCTTGAAAGCCAGCCGGGAGTTTCGTCTGTGGTAAGGGACGGCAACACTGCTTTGAACATCACATATTCAAACGGACTTACAGGCGGAATGATAATGTCTGTAAACGAGACCCGCGGCGGAATGAGCAGTGACACGGGCAGGCGCCAGGCGGTGGTTGAGATACCCGCATCAAGGCAGACGACCGGAGTCAATGACTTCTTCGCAGGTGAATCGGGAAGAGGAAACACTGACAACATTCTGATTGACAACAACACTATCGGCAACAGGAGTGTGCTGATCGTATCTCCATATGAAGCAGTGTGGGTAAACAATGAACGGCCGATCATCATTGCCAGACTGGAGACCGCTCCGTGCAAAAACTTCACGGTCAAGTCGCTAATAAATACAGAGGCCACAGTCAGCTCGCTCTTTGACATGACTCAGTACGGATACATCGTATTTGCAACACACGGAAGCAACGGAAAGGCAATACTAACCGGTGAGCGAGTCGATACAAACTCTGCTGTTTACAAAGAGACTTACAAAGCTCTGTATCAGGCAGGAAGAATTTCAATCTTTACAAACATCAAGATCACAAATACGGGAAATGCAAATGACTTGGGAGATATATGGGCGATCACGAATCTGTTCATATCAAATCTTGCAGGCACATTCCCCAATACCGTGATATTGAACAACTCATGCTCGAGCACCAAGAATCCTGACCTTGCGAATGCTTTTATAGGAAAGGGATGCAAGACCTATTTCGGATATGACAATAGCGTGAACGGTGCCTTTGCAAAGATGATAGCGGATTCCATTACAAAGAGGATGGCGATCACGGGACTCACTTCGGGGCAAAGCTACTTTGCAGCAAGTGACCCACAGAGCCCGAATGCGGCCTTCCAAAAAGGTCCGGGCAACAATGACGATCTCAAGTATTCACTGTCGCTCGAGAACAGCGACTTCGAGTCGGGCAAGATAGACGGATGGACAAAGGTAGGTGACGGCCGCGTTATCAACAGGCTTGGTACGCTTGGCGCAGATCAGGGTACATTCATGGGAATAATTTCAACAGGGCTTGGATTCACTACCTCCAGCGGATCGATCTCGCAGTGCTTCACCGTGGCAAACAACCAGTCGCAACTGACAATAAGATGGAACTTCCTTTCTGAGGAATTCCTCGAGTACATACACTCGCAGTTTCAGGACTATTTCAGAATTGTTCTTAAGAAGCAGGACGGATCTGAAGTTACACTTCTTTCAAAGAACATTGATCAGATCGCAGTGCAGTTCGGCGCAGACACAAATATGGTGGGACAGTTAGTGGCCGTTTCTCCCGGAATTGTTTTTGACCAGGGAGGAGTGTACATGACCAACTGGCAGACCTCAACATTTGACGTGACTCCGTACCGGGGGCAAACCGTGGGGATCGAATTCATTTGCGGTGATGTGGGTGACAGCATTTATGACACGGCAATTTTGCTTTACGCAATAAAGATCAATTAGCACCAAAGCTGTTTTCAGGATCAGCATAAAAATCCTGCATAAGCAACAGAAACACGTTAGCAGTACAACAGTATTCGGGATCAGCAAGAGATCCTGAATTCCTTAAGTGAAGAAGACGGCTTCGGCTGTCTTCTTTTTTTTTGTACAGACCAATCGCTAAATTTGCAGGCGAACTCATGCAGGGACTGAAGACAAAGCGGCTTCATTCGTGTTGTAACTTTCGGGCAGATGAAACAATTTTCAGAAGAACAATATCTCCTCAAACAAATTAAATTATAATATGGGCAAAAGCATTCTTAATGAATCTGATCTCGGGGAAATTATGGCACGGCTGGAGAGACTTACACCCGAAGCTGTACCGAGATGGGGAAAGATGTCGGCACATGAAACAATTGTTCATTTGGCTGACCCGATGCGTGTAGCTCTTGGTATAAGGCCGGTGGCATTCAGAAAAAGCTTTCTCAGCATGTGGCCGATGAAGTCACTAGTGTTGAATTATCTTCCTTTTCCAAAGAACGCGCCAACGGCGAGGGAGTTTGTACAGGGAGACAAAGGAACGATGCCGGTTGATTTTGCCGCCGATATGAAAGAACTGTTGAAGAACATTGAACAGTTTCAGACGCTTAATGGCAAAGAAGACCTTCCGCTGAATCCGGTATTCGGCAAACTCACTGCTGATGAATGGGCATCTCTGCAGTGGAAACATATTGACCACCACCTGAAGCAGTTCGGACTGTAAGCACATACCGGCTTCGATCCGATCCTTCCACCCGGATCTTGCCGGAATGAAATGCGTGAGTCACAGAAAAATTCCTTACATAATTCATACATTGGCTGTAGCTTTGTGAAGGCCGGATAAGACGGCCTGACATCCGGTATTAAATAAAGGGAGGATGTTATGAAAGCAGTTTCCGGAATCGAGCACTGGGCAGATGCCCACCATCCAAAGTGGCTTGATATCATCCGTATTCTTCTCGGAATTGTACTCATTGCAAAAGGGATCACATTCATTATGGACACAACTCACATCTCTGCGATGCTGGTTGACAGTTCGGGCCAGCTTCGTTCGATGGCTTTTGTTCATTACATGATAGGAGTGCAGTTAGCGGCGGGTTTGATGTTCACTTTCGGCCTTTACACAAGAGTGGCCGCGCTGTTTCAGATCCCCATAATTCTCATAGCTCTGTTTAACATGGACGTCACAAAGGAATTCTTCGTAGTCGGTTCGGAATTTCTTTTCCTTGTTCTCGTCTTTGCATTGCTTGTCTTCTTCTTCATTTACGGTTCGGGGCCGATATCGGTTGATAATTATGTCAGGAAGCATCCTTCGCAATAATGTGAAGGCAAAAACTCAGTTCTACCTTTCACACGGCTTTCAGGAGAATTCAAGTAAAATGAACTGATCCGGAAAAGCAGGGGAAAGTCAATACATTTTCACAGCTTCAGGTACTGAAGCCCGGGACTGAAGTTGCCGAGATGTATTGTTGTGATCAGCCCTTGATGACGACAACAGGTTTCAGACGTGCTACTTTCTTTGCAATGCCTGCGCCTTTCACAACGTCCACCACTTCATGAATATTCTTGTAAGCTATTGGCGCTTCTTCCGCGAGTCCTTTCACTGAACCTGCCTGAATGTAAACGCCGTGAAATTCAAGATCGGATTTCAGTTTCTTTCCCTGCACTTGTTTGAGCGCAGCATGTCTCGACATTCTTCTGCCCGCTCCGTGACAGCTCGATCCGAAAGCTTCGGCCATTCCGCCTTCGGTTCCTGCAAGCACATAAGAGGCCGTCCCCATACTGCCGGGAATCAAAACCGGCTGTCCGGTTTCCATGAACTCCTCAATGAGCTCCGGTGATCCCGGTCCGAAAGCCCTTGTTGCGCCTTTTCTGTGGACTATCACTTTCTTCTTTACACCGTCAATCACATGCTCTTCGATCTTTGCAATGTTGTGCGCAACATCATAGAGCGTTGAAGGCAGTTCGTCAAACATCTCAGTGAAGACCAGGCCAATCTCCCATGCGATCATCTGCCTGTTGGCCCATGCAAAATTTGCCGCGGCCGCCATTGCATTGAAATAATCCCGGCCTTCCTTGGATGAAAGCGGCGCGCAGGCAAGTTCCCTGTCGGGAAGCGTGATCCTGTTCTTCTCAAGATTGCCGAGCATGATCCTGATGTAATCGGTTGCAACCTGATGCCCGAGTCCGCGAGATCCGCAATGTATCTGCACAACGATCTGATCACGGGATAATCCAAACCTGTACGCCGTTTCAGGTTCGAAGATCTCATCCACCACATCAACCTCCACAAAATGGTTGCCTGAACCGAGAGTCCCCAGCTGATCTTTGCCTCTCAGCTTTGCATGTTCCGACACTGCCGACGGATCAGCATTTGAAAGGCATCCGTGAGATTCAAGAAAATGCAGGTCGCCTTCGTCTCCGTATCCAAGCTCCGTCATCCGTGCCGCACCTTTCAGCAACACTTCATCAAGCTCACCGATGTTCAGCTTCAGCCTTCCGCCTCTTCCCACACCTGACGGAACTTCCTCGAAGAGTCTCTTTGCAAGCAGTCCCTGCTTCCTGTCAATGTCAGCAGAAACGAGGTTTGTCTTCAAAAGTCTTACTCCGCAGTTAATATCATAGCCGATGCCTCCCGGAGAGATAACCCCGTCGGGGTACAGAGTGGCGGCCATTCCTCCGATCGGAAATCCATATCCCTCGTGAACATCAGGCATTACATACGCGGCCTTTTGTATTCCCGGAAGCGTTGAAACATTCACAAGCTGGTTCAGCGACTTGTCTTTGAAAAGTTCGTCG
>DAIQRO010000026.1:5965-11045 GCA_036786155.1 Bacteroidota bacterium | reverse complement strand
TATCGCTTCTGAAGCTTGCCGGAATCTCCCAAAGATATGGCGTGATCATCTTCAGGTCTCTTTTGTTTATCATATGTCAAGGATTATGGTCGTTCTGTAAATTCCTTCCGCATCACATTCAACTTCCGCTTCATGATAAGAGACTGCCTTGATGTCCTCATCAAATGAATCCACGCATTCGCCGCTGACCGTTGCATCAAGCTGTTTATCTCCCAAACAGCGGAAAGTCGCTTCTGTAAGCACTCCTTTATATATGTGCGAAAGTGTGAGGACTTCCGAAAGGAAATCAATCAGCAGAGTTGTCATATCCCGTGATTCGATCTTCAGTTCGAATGACAATGCTTCTGTTTCAAATGTCCTTTCGAAATCTTTTTTAATGACCTGATTCATTCCATCCAAAGCAGCAACGAAAAGCTCTTGCGGATCCGAGCCCTCAATGCACAGGCGGACGTCTGCGGTATGTTCACTGATGGTGCAGTTTCTCAAGATGATGGTTTGAAGATGAGTTGTACGCAGGATCGTTTACAATGCAAATTACACATAAAGCCGGTTCAGAGCAATTAACTCCGCATTACGGAGTGTGCATACATACCCGGTGTTTTGCATTGCGGCATAAATGGAATGAGGCAGGGGGCAACTGCCTCATAGAAGAAGAGAACTTGCTGAACGCGGTCAGCAAGTTCAACGAAAAGAATCCAATGCAAATGCCCCGAGCTATTTTATAAGCAGCATCTTTCTCGTGACTGTATTGCTGCCGGAAGTAAGTCTGCAGAAGTAAACGCCTCCCGGAAGGCCTTCGGCATTGAACTTGATCTCATAATTGCCCGGCGACTTTACTTCGCTCATGAGCTGATCCACTTTCCGTCCTTCAGAATTGAACACCGACAAATCTACAAATCCGCGGCTGATGATCTCAAACCTGATACTTGTTGAAGGGTTGAAGGGATTGGGATAATTCTGATGCAGTTCAAATGTGTTCACGGAAGCGGAAGGATCACTAATTGCGGAGATGCCTTGCAGACTCATCTTTGCCAGAAAGAGGTCTCCGCCTCCCGCACCGAATGAATAGACCCATCCCGCAGATAATAGATGGCCGTCGCCTGTAGTCTCCACAGCCCAACCCCTGTCATCGCTTGATCCGCCCAGCTTTCTTGACCAGACCGAATCTCCCGATGCGTTGACCTGCATTACATACATGTCCCAGCTTGTGGACTGAGTCGCAGCCATTCCTGAAAGCACATACCCACCGCTTGCGAGCTCTTTTATTGACTGACCTGTTTCCGCATCAACTCCGCCGTAGATCTTTTCCCACAGGCTGTTTCCGTTCATGTCAAGCTTTTCGATCAGGACATCAGTATCGGTTGTGAATGATACAGATGTGCCGGTGATCATCAGGTTTCCGTCAAGAGTGGCGATAACATTGTAGCACTCGCTTTGGTAGTCATTCGGCCTCACCTTTGTCCACATTACGTCTCCTGCAGGCGTCAGTCTTTGCACATAGCTTGACCAGATACTGCTTTGTGTAAACCCGCCTGCAACGAATCCGCCGTCACTGAGCTGGATCACCGTAAGTCCAACGTCGTTGCCTGTGCCGGGAGTGTAACCGTAGATCCTCATCCACAGGGGATTCCCGGCAGGGTCGGTTCTTACCAGATACATTTCGTAATGCGGAAACTGGTCAACGATCCGGGTTTGCCCGGCAAAGATGTAACCTCCGTCGGCAGTCTGGCAAACCGCATGCGCACGGTCATCCATTCCGAGGCCGTAATCGTAAGTCCGTTCCCAGATAACATTCCCGGCGCTGTCCGTTTTCATGAGGAAAGGATCGTTGACGTTGGAAATCTGTTTGTAACCCGATACAATGAACCCGCCGTCGGAAGTCTGCTTTATGTCGGTTGCGATCTCCTGAAGCCCGCCACCGTAAGTTCTGCTCCAGATCTGATTACCCTGCATATCGGTCTTGAGCAGATAGATATCGTCAATGTTGTTTCCGCTGAATGAAGAACTGAATCCGGCGGTAACTATGCCGCCGTCACGGGTTTGTATCACGGCAAAAGCCCCGTCATTCCTCAGTCCGCCGTAAGTCCTGCTCCATGCAACATTCTGAGCCACGACATTTGAGCAGACCGCAAACTGAATGACCATTATCAGTATGAATCCCGAAATTGCACCGCATAAGTGTTTCATGAGTCCTTTGTGAATTTTGAAATTTGCCTGAAGAAACCTGCTTGTTAACTTAACAAAACTAAGTTTACTCCGCCGAGAACTCAACTTCATTTCTTCTTATGCGTAGAATTCAAAGCGCATTGATGCGCCGGTTCCTTTCCAATGATGTTGCATATTCGGTAAGAGAATTTTAGGTTTGCCGTACCCCATCAATCAGCAAACCAAATCTTCAATCGCCATGAGGCATACCCTTATTCTGCCAGTTCTTTTGATTCTTGTTGTCGCTGAAGCACTTTCCGCAATTCCTCCTTTTGACGAGCACATAAAAACAGATCAGTTCGGGTACAGGCCGAATGACAGGAAAGTTGCCGTCATCAGCAATCCTGTGACCGGTTACAACAGCAATTCGCCTTTTGCACCGGGATCAGTCTATGAGGTAAGGAGATATGCTGATGATATTGCGGTTTACTCTTCAGGCATTACGGCCTGGAACGGCGGCGCGACGCATGGGCAGAGCGGCGACAAGGTGTGGTGGTTTGACTTCTCTTCCGTAACGTTGCCCGGAGAGTATTACGTCGCAGATGTCAGCAACAATGTTAGGTCGCATATATTCAGAATATCGAATGCAGTTTATCTCGACCTTCTCAAGCAGGCAATGAGAGTCTTCTATTATCAGCGTTGCGGAATCTCAAAGGCGGTTCCTTACGCGCAGGCAGGCTGGACAGACAGTGCGTGCCATTTGCACAGCTTGCAGGACAATGACTGCAGGCTCTACAATAACAACAATCCATCTACATCAAAGGATCTTTCCGGAGGCTGGCATGATGCAGGAGATTACAACAAATATGTCAACTTCACATTCTCCGCAACACTTGATCTTCTGCTTGCATACAAAGAGAATCCGGCGATCTGGGGAGACGACTTCAGCATACCTGAATCCGGTAACGGGATCCCCGATATTCTTGATGAGATAAAGTATGAGCTTGACTGGCTATTGAGAATGCAGAATGCAAACGGTTCTGTCAACTGCATAGTGGGCGTGCAGAACTTTGCATCGGCAAGTCCGCCATCAGCAGATCTCAGCCAGAGGTTTTACGGCCCCGCCACCACTTCTGCGAGTTTCACGGCGTCTGCACTGTTTGCACTTGGAGCGATACAGTTCTCAGGCATTGGTCAGTCAGCGTATGCGGCTACCCTGCAGAGCGCCGCAGTGAGTGCATGGAACTGGGGCGTTGCAAATCCGTCAGTGACTTTTTACAACTCCGGAATAATCGGCGCGGGCGAGCAGGAAGTTGATTCATACGAAAGGCTTGTGAGAAAGATGAGTGCGGCATGTTTTCTTTACGCGCTGACCGGTTCATCTGCCTATAAGACATTTTTCGAAAGCAACTACACGCAGATGCATCTCATTCAGTGGACGTATGCATATCCTTTTGAAACGCCTCAGCAAGACATGCTTCTCTATTACGCATCGCTTCCCGGAGCTTCGTCGTCTGTTGCCACGGCTATCAGGAACGCATACAGGAATTCACTTAAGACCAATAATGCGGATAACCTTCCTGCGTATCTCAATAATACTGACGCTTACAGAGCTTACGTCTCGAATCAGAATTATACATGGGGAAGCAATACAACAAAGGGACATCAGGGCAACATGTTCATGAGCATGATAACATACTCACTCGACACATTGAACAACACAAACTACAGGAATGCCGCAAAGGGATTTCTCGATTACTTTCACGGAGTGAATCCGACGGCATTCTGTTATCTGACAAACATGTCGCAGTTCGGGGCGGAGAATTCCGTCAATGAGATCTATCACGCATGGTTTACGGACGGCAGTCCGCTGTGGGACAGGGCCGGCACGTCTGTTTACGGACCTGCTCCCGGTTATGTGCCCGGTGGTGTAAATCCGATGTATGCGCTTGACGGATGCTGTCCGTCCAACTGCAATCCATACAACAACCTGTGCAACACAACACTTGTTACGCCGCCTTTGGGACAGCCGATCCAAAAATCATACAAGGACTGGAACACAAGCTGGCCGCAGAATTCATGGACGATAACCGAACCCGGAATATACACGCAGGCTGCATATTCAAGGCTTCTTTCACGCTTTGCGGAAGCGGCAGCGATAAGGCAGGTCAGGATTGCGATCGAAGGAATGTATGACTCAAACTCAGGGCGCCTCTTCAAAAGAGATACGGTAATGGTTTTCCTCAGAAATAATTACTCTCCGTATTCGGCAGTTGATTCTTCAAAGAGTATTCTCGATTCGGCGACCCTTTCTGTTAATGCTGAATTTTCGAATGCGCCTTCCGGAACATATTATGTGTCAGTCGTTCACAGAAATTCGGTGGAGACCTGGAGCAGGGCTGGAGGGGAAGCTTACAGCTCTGCCGGCGCATTCTATTTTGACTTCACGGCAGATTCTTTGAATGCATACGGAGGCAATATGAAGAGAGTGGACAGCACGCCAGGAGTCTTTGCACTTTTCAGCGGCGATGTGAACAGGGACGGAGCAGTTGAAGCGACGGATCTTGTGATGATCGAGAATGACGCGTCGTTTTACGCAACGGGTTATATTGCAACAGACCTGAACGGCGATGATGCCGCGGACGCAACAGACCTTGCGATAGCGGATAACAATGCATTTGCATTTGTGGGAGCGGTGAAGCCGTGACAAGCTGGCGCGCAGAGACGCGGAGACGCAAGAGACAGTGAATGGCTGAAGTGAAGAGAGAGGGAAAGAGCAAGAGAATAAGAAACTGAAGCTGAGAGCTGAAAGCTGAGAGCTGAAAGCTGAAAGCTGAGAGCTGAGAGCTGAAAGCTGAAAGCTGAAAGCTGAGAGCTGAAAGCTGAAAGCTGAGAGCTGAAAGCTGAGAGCTGAAAGCTGAGAGCTGAAAGCTGA
>DAIQRO010000026.1:0-5865 GCA_036786155.1 Bacteroidota bacterium | reverse complement strand
AAAGCTGAGAGCTGAAAGCTGAGAGCTGAAAGCTGAGAGCTGAAAGCTGAGAGCTAAATCCATAGAGCTAAAAGCTTAGAGCTTAGAGCTTAGAGCTTAGAGCTTAGAGCTTAGAGCTTAGAGCTGAAAGCAGAGAGCCAGGACATTCGGGTGCTGTGTGGGGTTGAACATTTGCATATAGAAAGCGCTTACTGGGACAGATTCGATTTTTGGGAGCAGATCAGAATCTGACCTGAATGCTAATGCCGAGCCTTCCGAGGGTGTCGCCTGCTATTTCATCGTTGCCGCTGCCGATCTTCTTTAAGGAGTTCCAGAATGTTTCAGAATACTTTGCTTCCAGCCGGACGTTAAGCGGCAGATCTGCCTTGAGAAGCAAGTACCATCTGAATCCGTTGCCGTAAAGAAACTGATTTGTCATTACGCCGGAAATTTCCCCCTCGTACTCGCTGATCCTTGAATCGTATCCGTCAGTTCTGAATGCAATTGCCCTGACGGAGATAAGAATACTGCCAGACAGTCGCGGACTCATTTCGGCAAGAAAGAGATGTCCTTTCTGAGATGGAGTGATTCCGCCGAAACTTACAAAGCAGTATTCATACCTGCCGATGAGGGTAATTGCTTTGCCCTTCATCCTGAGTCCGGCCCTGATGTTGCTTTGCCTTCTCTCCGCAATCACGGATCGTTGTCTGCCGTCCGCGTCTGACGTCATGAACTGCTCATCTTTGTGCTCATTCCTGAATCTCATTGCAAATATCAGTCCGTTGCCCGCGTTATATTCTCCCGATAAAAGAATATCTCTGCCCCGGGTGGGCACTGAATTGAAATATGTTCTGTATGGAAAACTGTACCTGTCTAAGTACGCTGAAATAGCGACACCTTTAGCGGGCGTGATCCTGATGCCTGCATAGAATCCGGACTCATTTCCTGCTTCGCTTCTTTCTGCGGGAGGACTGCCGAAAGGGGAGCGGAAACTGTACGGATAATTTCTGTAAGAGAACACTGCACGCGCGAAGTTTTCCAAAGCGGATGACAAACCAAAGTGCATTGCCGGTTGTCCCGATTGGCCAATTGCCGCATCGCCGAACAACTGCATGCCGGAACTGAAACTGTAGGAGAAGTCGCCGCCTGCAAAGCTGATTCTTTTTCCCGATACATCGTAGAGTTTCTTCACTGTATCGGCGATGATGCCCGGTGAGTATGCTACGCTGTAGAAAGTTGCGCCGGAGATTAGCGGGCCGTTGCTGTACTCGGCTCGAAGTCCGACAAGCAGTTCCTTCAAATTGTCTTTCCTGCCGGTTTCGGAGAGTGTCCGGTGATAGCCGTCCTGATATATCGAGCTTACCTCACCCGTAGCGCTGTCAATCGCCGCATCTATGCTTTTGTATGATGCAAACGCTATCGCACTGAATGGTTGCAAATTCAGGTGGGCCGCCAATCCCCTGAAGTAGCTGAACTCTCCGGCGGATGCATAGCCCGCTATTCGTGACGGCTTGCCTGTGCGGATGAATGTCTCCACTGCCTTAGGCACGGAATATGAGTTTGACACCATCAAGCCCCTGCCCAATGACAATTGATAATCGCCGGCAATTATTTTGCTGAGGAGCCCTTGGCTTTCATAGGATGCAAATCCCGATACGAAATCAAACGCAGACAATTCACCGGCATCCTTGTCGGTTGCAATACCGCCGGAGAGCCTGTAGCCGTCTCCGGAAAAATCCGCAAGCATCCGGTTGGAGAACCTGTACTTCGGTCCAAGGTATTTTCCGCTGACGTAACCTTTCCTTGTTTGAAGGTCCTGCACGGCAAATGTCCTGAAGTATGCAGTGAATGCTTTTCGGCTGTCGTCAGATCGTGAGATGTAAGTCTTTGGCTTTGCCGGGTTCTTTGCAGTGAGGTATGGTTTTACAAGCTCATAGAGATTCATGCTGAAGCCTTCGATTTTCAGCAGTTCCCGCTTTGAGCCGAAGCGGAGATGGTCATGCCTGTATCTTAAGATCTTAAGAGCAAGGTCATGCGTGATAAGCGGTATGGCCGTCAGTTCTTCCGCATTTGCGGTGTTGAGGTCAACCGGGTTCCTTCTAAGATCATCAATGTGATCAATAATATCTGAATCCTCCGCATCGGTGTCGGTATCCTGAAGCAATCGCTCAATAAGTTCATCATTCGTTACATCTGTTGTGTCTTCGGGAAGGAGATCTTGAGATAAAGAACAGTACGGCAGATTCAGCAGAAGGAAAACTGTGATTGCAAGATCTTTCATTCTGCCAGCGCTTTAGTGCGCGGTGCAAAATAACAATAATCAGGAAAAAATGTTCGGAAGGAATTCCGCCGGATCAGTCACTTCCTGAAAGGCGCCGTATGAGCTTCAGCAGTCCCGACTCAAACTCCCGAAGTGCGGATCTTTTTACAATCACTCCGATGTCGTCGTGCATCCAGTCATCATGCACCGCAATGCTTCTTGAAGGAAGGCAGAAGGAGAAACAGTTCAGGTCGTGTTCGTCAAACTGCCAGGTGTCGTCGGGAGCGGCGGAAACATGATGGATGGTCTTCACCTTTCTGTTCTCGAGCAGTCTTACGAGATAGCGCATGAACTGCTTCTTGCTGAAGAAAGACCTTCCTTCACCTTTTCTTATGAAGTAATTTTCAATTGTGTATCCGTGATTTCTGAAACCACGGTCTGTGATGTCGAGACTGATCGCAACATCCACTGCGGACCTTATGCCTGCAAGATATCCGACGGTCTCATCAACGCCAAGGGAATCTTTCTCTTCATTGCCCGTAAAAGCCAGAACTGTGTTTACCGGCAGGCGGCGTTTCAGCGCAAGCCGTATGAGCATTGCATTCGTAATGCTGTTGTCAAGAGTGCCGATGATCACATCCTTGCCTTCGCGGAAGTAGAAATTCCTGTAAACAGTATCAATGTGTGAGGAGACAACTACGCAGTTTTTTCCCCGCATGGCAGACTCCGGATTCTGCGAATAGATCTTTGTAAGCTTGCCGTCGTATAGCTTTCTGAAATGGGAATTCCTGAGGAGCCTTTCTATTCTGTCAGACTTCCTTGAGTCCGTGAATCCATGCCTGTCATCTTCGCAGGCAATGTTGATCTTTTCAAGTATCTCAGTCAGCGGAAATGTTTCCTTCGGCTTGCCGCTCTCAGCCGCATCAGTTTTATTCACCGGGATCATACTCAATTTTATTTAAGTTAAATTGTCCGTACACGAAATCACCTTCAGGGTATTGCCAGACCGTTTCCCCGTATGAGGGAATCAGCACTCCGTTATGTTTCTTGAAATCTCTGACAGGGGTTGAAAACCTGACTCTCTCATTCTTGCCTGAAGAGAGATCATACCTGTCATCTGAAATGAAATTGACAAGCATTCCTTCATTGTCAAAATACAATGTTGCCTTTACGGTTATTCCGAATGCAGTGTAGTATGCCTCTGCGGAATTGTCATCGCTCCTTCCCCATGTGATCCGCTTGTCTGCAAGTGCGGCGGGAACAAACAAGCAAACGTCATTGAAGTAAGTCACAGTCTCTGACTGCGTCATTTCTCTGCCGCTGTTGCTGGCAACACTTACCAGCGACAACAGCTTTACATTCATATCCGCCGAGCCGTTCCTGAATTGATGATATCCGTTGACAGGAATGCCGAAGATCTTTCCTCTCATAAAGAACAGCCTGCAGGGATCCGCAATTGTATTGAGCTGTTCGCTTCTGAAGCTGAACCAGTCGAGCGTCCTGCTTCTCATTTCACCTTCGAATTCAATTCTAACTGCTGAAGGCACGGCCGTTCCGGAAACACCTGCTTTGATAAGATACCGCTTCACAGGTAACGGAAGCGAATCAAGTTCATTGACCGAGATAGTGCTCCTTACGTTATTTACTTTTGCAACCGCATCGGCCGCATCGCTTTTATAGGTGTTGTAAAAATTAGCATCGGCAAATCCTGCAACAACGGCAAGCAAGATCAGGATATTAAGGATTGTTCCAAACTTTGCAGATTTCCAGTTGGCAATGATGAGCGCCTGAGAGAGCGCAAGTGCAGCAGCGCCGGCGATCCACCACTTTGAGATCCCTAACAAGAGCAACACTCCAGAGGCAATGAGAAGGACAGTGCATGCAAGCCATGCCAATCCCTCGTTCTTTGAGATGCTCGCGTTAAGGCTTTTTACTTTTGCGGGATTACGTGACTTGAGATATCCCGCAAGATGGATTGAGGCGTGAAGAAAAAGTATAAAGGCAATTATGATATTCATAGGCTAACATTACAAATCTCACAATTGCCGCCGAAGTTAAAAAGGCATTAATCCTTCAACATTATCAGCATCATTTTAAACTTCTCCGTCGCCTTGACGGCATGAGGCACATTGGCCGGAAGTTCGATCAGTTCGCCGGAGTGTACACTGTGCGGTTCGCCTCCTATCGTGATCTGAGCTTCACCGTCTGTTATAAATATCAATGCATCAAACGATGCGGTGTGCTCGCTCAGCTCCTCGCCTTTGTCGAATGCAAAAAGTGTAACCGTTCCGGACGGCTTTTTGATAATGGTCTTGCTCACAACGGAACCGTTTGAATATTCAACAGCTTCGGAAAGCTTGTAAGGATTCTTCATAATGTGAATTTTATATTAATTATCTTTCCAGAATTCATCATGCCATGCTTCATCCGAAACGCATGATGCATGCCGGCCGGCAATTTCGATCTGCTCCAGTTCTTCTTCGTTGAGGTATTCCTGAAGGTGATTGAACAACTGCCTCTCTTCAAACCGGATATGGCTTTCAAGAAGTTGTGCAAAGTTTTCGAGATCCTTCCTTTCACTCTTTCCCGATCGGAAGTTATCCGCCATATCCCTCATCACGCCATGCTCCGCTTCAGCCTTCAACCGAAGAGCATTTTCAGGTGGCATTTTTGCGAACAGGTTCTTCTCTTCATCTTCGAAATGCGGAACAAGTTCCTTATCAAAGAAGAATGCGCAATACTCTGCAATTCTCTCACCGGCAACACTTCTTCTGAATCCTTCACGGATCTTCCACACTAAAAGGAGTCCGTGATGATGGTCTCTTGAGAACCTTACCAATGCGGGATTGCGTTTGATGGGTGAATTTCCCGAAGTCATTTGAGAACGACCATTCTCCTTGAAGCGGCATTGATGCCGTCAAGCATAAGTGTATAAAAGTATACTCCGCTTGAGAGGCCGTCTGAGCTGAAAACAATTTCATGCGTACCTGCTCCGGCAAACTTGTCGAATATTTCGGCGACTTCCTTTCCGTTAGCATCGTGAACTCTTATCACTGCATGCGCACTGCGCCTGAGTTCAAGTCGTATGTTTGTGGACGGATTGAATGGATTGGGAAAATTCTGAGACAGCCGGAAATCATCCGGCGTGAACAGGGTTTCATCATTGATTCCTATCTTCAGTGAATTGTACCTGAGTATGATGCCGTTGTTTCCTATTGCATAACCGTGCCGCTCATCAGGAAACTCAATGCCATAGATCCTTGCCTGCAGGGGCACTGCGGACATTGACCAGGTTACACCTCCGTCCCTAGTTACAAGAAAGCTGTCAATTATCCCGAGTGAGATCCATCCTTCGAGCTTGTTGCGGAACGCAATAGTGTTTGCAATGCCGAACACTCCAAACTCCGTGTACTGCCAGTCGCCGCCGGAATTGTTTGTAACCACCCTGCTCGATCCGTATTCAAAATCACCTCCCGCTCCTATTGCATTGTCCTAATCAAAGATGTGGACATCGTTCACTGGTTCGGGACCAACTATCCTTGTCTGCCAGCTTCTTCCGCTGTTCGAAGTTTTCCATATCACGCCGGCAATGTCAAATGCGCCTCCGACGGCATATCCGAAATTCT
>DAIQRO010000225.1:3969-4591 GCA_036786155.1 Bacteroidota bacterium | reverse complement strand
ACTCATTTCCGGTAGCCCAATTCAGCACTACAGTGTTTCCGGTCACTTCATGAGTGAACGACATCAGCTCAACAGGCAGGACCGTCTCACTAATGCCGAAAGCAACTGATAATGAAGATACAAACACTGGCCCGGGAGTTATGATTTGTCTGTTCGCATTAACATATCTGTACTGAATACCGTGCTGGAAATACTTTGATCTATTGTTAATACCGATCGAATGAGGTCCCAACGAATCAGCAAGAAGCTTTCTGTGAAATGACATTCCAGTCGATATGCTGTCATACTGAAACTGAATTGCACCGGATCGTACGCCCTGAAACCAAAACACAGCCTGAAATGAAACATAATCTTCAGGATCATAATTTTGGTTTTTTCTTGGAACCCTGTCATAAGTAATTGCCAATCTATCCGAAAAAAGTTTGTACTTCAGGTTTCTTCCCGTTACATCAACGTCACTGAAATCAAGATCACACCAGAACGGGAATACAGCTACAACAGGACTTGCTCCAACAACAGGTGCCGGGTTTGGCGATTGGAAATCAGTTCCGGCAAATGCAATTATCCCGTTAGTTGAAATCTTGAAAGTATCATACAGTGAATAGTAGAAACTAAATCTGTT
>DAIQRO010000225.1:0-3959 GCA_036786155.1 Bacteroidota bacterium | reverse complement strand
AAATAACCGTCATCTGTATTCCCAATTGCCAGAGGAATCGAAGGAATACCATTGGATATGAGAGTTATGCTGCCTGTTGTATCCTCCCAATCGAAAGTTGGATGATAATCTGCACAAACTGCCTGCGGAGTTGAATTGGCAAAGTGGTATTGCATTTGAAGAGCATCTCCTCTCAGCGGCTCGACTCCCGCATTTGCGTTCATTACCCGGAAGTATGATGTCAAAGTATCATTTTGAACTACTGAATCATTATTCAAAAGGGTACGCACCTTAATAATGTAAAGACCGGTGTCACCGGGTGTTGAATTAAATTCATCAAAGCTCAGATCGTGGCTTTGTAAAGCTCCAATGGTATCAATTCTCAAATCTGTATACAGGAGCGTATAATCCTTGAAGATTTTACACTCTACACCAAAGCCCTGAAACTGACTCTCACTCCCAAAGTTGTTTACCGTGACTTTGGGATATAGACTGTTCCCGTTAATGCAGTCCCCGAAATAGACCGAGTCAGACTTGGGCAGCAACAATTCAGATATGCCAACATCTCTGAGAGGCGGCGTAAGCGATCTTTTCCATACGGATAATGATGTACCCGCATAGACGAAATCGCTTGAAATCGTAAGTGAGTATACATTAGACAATTGAGAAGCAGGGAACCCCAATCCAAAGTCTTGCCAGGTTAAGCCATAATTTGTTGAAATATTCACACCGGCAACCATCCGTGAGCCTGATACAGCAAAACCCGGAGCATTGATTTCAGATGAACTTACTTGCCATGAAGATCCCTCATTACTGGTATAGTGAATGCCGTATGATGTTGTTCCTGCGAACAATTTATTTCCATACATAGCCAAGTAGTTAATCCCCTTGCCTTCAAGACCGCATAGTGTCCAGTTTGCACCTGAGTTGTCCGAATAGTAAACTCCAGATCGGGAAGTAAAAATTTTATCATTGATCAAAATGAAGTCTTTAGAATACTTCAATTGACCACTCCTTAAGGTCCAATTGTTTCCGGCATTTCCGGAAACATATATCCCTTGTGGATTAGATAAATAGAGAGTGTCTCTTATCAAGCCTAAAGAAACGATGTATTTGTTTGAAAGATCTGAGGTGATGTTTGTCCAACTGTTTCCAAAATCATAGCTTACAAACAATCCGTTTAACGTTCCTGCATAGACCTTAGAACCAAATGACTTAATGAAACTTGCATTGCGTATTCCATATCCCTGTGTTGCAAATTGCCAGCTTTGTCCGGCATCAGAGGACCTGTAAATACCTGAGTTAGTTCCTGCAAATAAGATACCGCCTGCAGAACTCATTGCATTCACTTCTACGCTGAGGATATCATCACATCTCTTTTCCCAGTGATATGAAGTGTCACGAGAGAAATAAATTCCTCCGGTGAAAATAGTATCTCCGCGAGTTGCAGCAATGATAAGAGAATCCTTACTTATCAGGGACGATATTCTCCCGTTCATTAAACCCGGAATACTTCTGACCCAGTTAATTCCAAGGTCAGTTGATCTGTAAATGCCGTCAAAATATGATCCGGCTATAAGAGATTGCCCTATTGCTGTCAATGACCTCACAGAATTATTCGGGAGATTGCCGGATATTGAAACCCAGTTTATACCTGAATTGGTAGTATAGTATAATCCATTAGTTGCAGCAACGAAAATTCTCGATCCGATAGCCGAGACACTTGTAGGTTGAGTAAGTGTACTCACAATATTCCATGAGCTTCCCAAGTTAGTGGATTTGTAAGTATTACTCAAAGTGCTTAGCAAAAGGAAGGAATCAACCGAGAGCAAATTCTTAATACTTCCGTTTGTATAAAAAATTGAAGTCCAGTTTGTGCCAAAATCATTTGAGCTATAGACATTATAGTTTGATGCGGCAAAAAGAGTATTACCAATTCGTATCATGTAAACATCGTTCAGATAAGAAATTCCGTTGTTTACATATTCCCATTCCGATCCTAAGTTTGTTGAACGAAGTATGCCGGAGCTGTTCATTACAAAGAGATAACCATCAGTCGCAAACACTCTCTTGAGTATAATTCCTTCGGGAGTATTGATTTTGACCCAGGTAATTCCGAGGTTTGATGACATATAAAGTGCGGAGTTGTTGTAACCTTGAATTGCATAACAGTGATCATTATTAAAGGAGATTGAAATGAAGTCACCACCGGAGGGTCCTGCCGTTTGTACCCATTGCGAATACGACTCTGCAGACAATGTCATAATGCAAAGGGCAGAAACAATCATTAGAGTTTTCATGCTTCAGTACATTATTTTTGTTCATCATAAAATTGCGCAAACTTCCGAGTTTTTGTAAGTCAATAAACTGTACCTAAAATGTGCTCTTCATATCATTCATAAAGCAGGCCAATGAATCCTTCCCGCCTGCAGAGCGCTACAGCATATACACTATTTGGAGGGAGCTGTGCTTAAAATCACAAAGAAGAGAAGCGCTTACAGTACTTGAGAATACCTACTTGATTGCACTGTTATTATCATTCTTGCCTTTCACAGACGGCCTGTACAGGAACACTACAAACGGAATAACCGCGGCTGCAAGCATCCAGACTACGGGGAAGTTCAATCCCTGTCCTTCTATTACTATTACTTTTACTGCGCTTTGCACAACAAAGTGAAGTATGGCCGGCGCCCAGATGGTGTTTCCGCTGGCTTCAAAGAGACGCGCCAAGGGAAATGAAATTATTGCCGAGAGTAACAGCGATGCCAGTGCAATCACCCACGGCATAGTGAAGAACAGAATACTATGCGCTGCAATGAATGGAATGCTTGCCATCACTGCGGCTCTCATAAATGTTCTGCCTTTGCGCAGGTGCCTGAAGAGATAGCCCCTGAACAGAGTCTCCTCGGCAATCCCGCTTTGCGCAAACAAGCCGGGAAGCAGTCCCAACCAGCCGGGATACATTGACCACGAAGCTTTTGTGTAAATGATCACTGCCGGTATGATGAGAAGCATCAGCAAAGATGCGGCAAGCGCGAGCAGTATGCCTTTCATGGCAGGCATTCCGAGACCGAGTGAGAAAAACACTTTTTTAAACGGCTCACCAGTAAGCCACTTATCCGTTAAGAGAGTCGCAAGAGTTATTATAGCGCCGATGAGAAGACCCGCCTCTCCCCTGCCGCTTTCGAGTTCGTTGCCAAGAAACTGAAACAGCGCAAAGACTGGCGCAAAACCGGCTAAGAACATTAACCATGTGCGCATGTCTGAAGGCCATGGGCTCACATCCAATTCCGTATTCTTGTCTGTCATTGTCATCTTATTTGCTTTGCAGGTCCTTCCCTCCATTCAGGATGACAAAATTCGGTTTGGTTAATAAAGTGTATTTGATCATACTACTTCACTTGTCATTCCGTGCCCCAAAGGGGCAGGGTCCCCGAGGAATCCATATGTAAATATATTTCCTGTTGTCGAAGTTGAAAACCCTATGCTGAATTTCCGCATAACCGCTTCATCTGCTAATGGCAACATTGCCGACCAAGAGCAGACCTTATGAAATCCAAACTAACTTCTTAGCTGAGCCAGAGTACTATGGACTCACAACACTCACATAATTTACAGCATTGTTTCCCGCAAGAAGCGCGTCTGCTCCGTCAACGAAGTTATCACCTGTCAGGTCTGTCTGCAAATATCCTGCAAGAAACAAATAAGCATCATTGTCTATCAACTGAGTATCCGTGGCGTCAATTGTTCCGTCACGGTTCACATCACCGGCATACAAACCAAACCTGTCAGGAGAATAGGTAAGCCGCTGAACATTTCCTCCGTAAACATTTGTGCTGTCTGTGGCAATATTGTAATTGATTGGAAGACCTCTCGTATAAGTCTCGCCGCCGGCCTTGCTCCATGTCTCTAAACTGTTTCTGTGAACGATCCTGAGATAATAGTTACCGTCAAGAGCATTCGGAAAGAAGATCGGAGCT
>DAIQRO010000224.1:0-4597 GCA_036786155.1 Bacteroidota bacterium | reverse complement strand
GCATTTGTCTCGTTCAGAAACCTGTTCGGCACCGGCAGAAAACTTGAAGCAAGATTTCTGCAGGAAAGAAAGGCAACTCAGGAACTTGAGTTCAAGTATCTTGAGCCGTATCCGTTCAATCTTCCTCTGTATCTCAACTTCGGATTCTTGCAGAGGATTCAGGATACATCATACACAAAGAGAAACATTGACCTGAAGATCGACCTTCTCTTCAGCGATGACATTACAGTTTCTGCGATTGGCAATTATGAAAGAGTCATTCCTTCGGAGTCTCAGCTGTCGAACTTTGTGATTGCAGATTCAAGAACTCTCACGAGCGGAGTAGAGATCAAGTACGATACGAGAGACAACATTTACATACCAATGTCGGGAATACTTTACAGAACGGTTTACTCAATAGGCCAGAGGAATGTTTTCAATTTCAGCTCGCTCTCTTCCCAAGGCTATCCGCCCGATTACACGATCCAAAGGTATTTCATCAATCTTGATGTGTTCACATCTTTTTTTAAGAGGCAATCTCTTCTAACTTCGCTCAACGGAGGCGAGATCGTTTCCGACAAGGTTGAAGAATCCGATCTCTTCCGGATCGGCGGCAACAAGTTTGTGCGCGGATACAGAGTGGCACAGATTCTTGCCGGCGGACTTGCAGCCGGAACATTTGAACTCAGGTACTCCATATCCAGCCGCGGCTTTCTGTTCGGATTCTTTGACGGCGGATACTATTACCGGCCGGAAGACATTCCAAACAACATTCCCCGGCAGGAAGGATTCATTTACGGATACGGCCTCGGGCTCCGGCTTGAGACAGGCCTGGGTCTTATCAGCGTAGGTTATGCCCTGAACAAAGAAAGTTCACTGCTTGACGGAGTGATCAGCTTCGGCCTCATAAACGAATTCTGAGCATTCAGTAAAGAATTATCCTGTACGGCTCTTCTGCGGCAGACTCTCCGAATACAATTTTCCCTATTTTGCATGACATGCATCTGCCTTTTGAGCAGAAGTTCTCATAAAGATTCAAGAGTCCCTGCTCTTCGTTTGCAGTAGCCGCCCTGTAACCGGTCTGCTGTTCAAGCCATTTTATCAAACTGCTTTTGGAAGGAGATGCGGGAACATCAAGATAGATCCTTCCAATGATCTCTTCGGAGTTGTCTTCATCCCTGCACAAAGCAAGCGCGAATGGAATCATTACATTGACTATGATCTCCGAAATCCTCTGATCTCCCAGGATGCTCTGCGGAACACTCTTCTTTCTCCCGAAATGATAATGCTGTTTCCAGTAATCCGATACTTCTATGTTCCTGAAAAGTTCTTTCACTTCCTTCAGAGGATTCCCCTTGCCGAGAAATACATCCCTCATAATTCCGCTCAGATCATTGTGGAGAATGAAACGAAGCAGTCCCGATGCGTATGCCAGCCGGAGTGTGGGAAAGTTCGGAGGCCTTAACCTGAAGAAGTTCCAGTCCGACGCTTCAAGCTGAGGGAGCCTGAGCCTGCTTCTGAGTTCGCTCCACAGTGAGTACAATGCTTTCGAATATTCATCTATCTGATTCTCCTGTGACAGCATTCCTGCCATACCGAAAATCAAAGCATCGCACTCCGTCAAACCGGGCTTCAGGGCCTTCATCATCTCCAGTTCAATGTTTCTCGAGAGTCTGATAAAGGGTTTCTTGTTCTTCGAGTATCCGAGAGCTTCGCAAATGTACTCAAAACCGGTTTGCTCGTAGGCGAAATTTGCTTTGCCTGCGTCAGTCAGCGCTTCCGCCCGCTGATGCATCTTTGCATGTTTTGCACTGACCCTCTCCATCCCCTGCGCACAGATCATTTTTCGTTTGATATCTTGATCTGCCTTAAGCGATTTCGGATAGCAAAGAATTGAAGACGGAGATGTATCTTCAAAGATCAGCTCCTTCCATATATCCTTGAGCGATCTTGTGAGAAAGTGAGATAAGATGACGGTGGGTATCCTTCGCTCCTTTGAGGAAGCGGCCGGGTTTTCATCAGGACCTTCATTGAACATTGCAACATGGAGAATTACGCCGGCATAGTTCGGGTCGTTTTCGTGGGAATGCCTGTTCCAGTCTGAGGCATCTCTGTGGATCTCTATTGAACCTCCGTAGGTTCTGCCGCCTATGGATATGACGGCATCAAGGTAATCAGGTCCGGAATCATAATTCCGCCTGCCGTAGTCGATCAACTCTACACTATGGCCTTCAGTCGTCTTCAGACCTGAATAATTCTGATGTCTTTCCCAGATCCTTGAGATGAAAGACTCGTTCAGATTGAGTTTTGACATTAACATTTTCATAGGTTTTCCTTAAATTGTTCACCAAATCTGAATTCAAAGAACTCAAATCAATATAACATGCTGTTAACAAAATTGAAATTCCTTCCTTTTCTTGCAATAGTTCTCCTGTTCGCTTCGTGCAGTCAGCCCTCAAAGAAAACGGAAGATCAGTACATCACCGATGCAAAAGCGAAATATGACGAAAAGAAATATGACGAGACGATCACTATCTACCGCGAGTTTCTGAAGAACTATCCTAAGTCGAGCCAGGCGATCTTTGCCTATAACCAGATAGCGGGAATTCAGATAGAAAATCTTAAGGACCACCAGGGCGCAATAAACACTTACAAGGAAATGGCCGCTGCGTTTCCCGATACCAAAGATGCCAAGCAGGCGATGTTCATGGTTGCATTCATTTATGACGAGACTCTGAAGGACAAGGAGAATGCCAAAGCTTCCTACAAGGCATTCCTCGCAAAGTATCCCACTGACACTGATCCAAACGACAAGATGAGCGAATCTGCCAGGACAATGCTCGAAGTGCTTGAATCAGGAAAGACCATTGAGGACATGATTCAGGAGAAGATCAATAAGATGGGCGATTCTGCAAAGACTCCTGTTGACCTTGATATTAAAGACGGCCCTTCAGGCAGTACAGACACCGAAGAATTAAAGAAGAAGGAAGAGAGCAATTCAGGATCATCGGATCAGCCTGTAAAGAAGACACCTGACGGTAACAAGTCAGTGCAGAAGCCCGGCGAAGCCCCGATGGGTGATCCCGCAAAGAAATAGCTCTGAAAGGCACCTCAGCATAATTTGGAAAGGCCGGTAAAAAGCGATCAGGTCGAGGATTACAGAAAATTTCTGAATCCTTCCGTCATTGCCAAGCTTTCAAACATGGAGCTTCGTGCACGTTCCGTTGTTGAAGGATACATTGCGGGCCTGCACAAATCACCCTACCACGGATTCTCGGTTGAATTTGCCGAACACCGGCAGTACATGCCCGGTGATGACCTCAAATACCTTGACTGGAAAGTGCTGGGCAAAACGGGCAGGTTGTATGTGAAGAGATTCGAACAGGAAACAAATCTGAAGTCATACCTCATACTTGACATCAGCAGGTCAATGGCTTTCAAGTCATCCGTCAGCGAATATCAGGGCGGGCTAGGGAAGCTCTTCAGAAGGAATCAGCCGCAAAGCGCCGGTTCCTCCCCGGAACTCACAAAACTCGAATACGCATCTTATCTCGCTGCTTCGCTGGCATATCTTATGATTCTTCAGAGAGATGCGGTATCTCTGACCACGTATGATACTCAGGTCAGATCGTTCCTGAATCCGAGCTCCACAAAGGCAAATCTTCGCCAGATACTTAGGGAGCTCTCAAACATCGAACCGAGAAAGGAAACAGGCACAGCCGAGTGCCTTAATGTGATAGCCAACAGGATCAAGAAGAGAGGCCTTGTCATAATTTTCAGTGATCTGTTTGACGAGCAGAAAGAAGTGCTGAACGCGCTGAAGCATTTCAGGTATGAGAATCACGAGGTGATACTGTTCCAGATACTTGATCCGCTCGAGCTGACATTTCTCCGGGGCAATCCCGTTACGCTCAAAGATATGGAAACCAGCGAAGAGATGTACTCGCAACCGTTTGCCGTTCAGAAAGCTTATCAGGAAGCAATGAAGGAATTTACGGAGAATTACAGGAATGAATGCCTGAGAGACAGGATAGATTACGTCCTGCTTTCAACCGATACAGGTTACGAAACTGCCCTTACCAACTACCTGACAAAGAGGAAGAAGCTTATCTAATTCCTTATCCTGTGCCTGTCAACATCCCATATTGGAGTTGTCAGGCGGTAATCACCAAACCCCGATTCATCAACGAATACAAACTCCTTGTTCTCGTTGTAATAATACCAAACCTCGAAGGGCTTTGTGTTTTCCTGAAAAGGATATCTCTCGATATTATCGGGCTCTCCGAAGATCACAAAGACCATTCCCATATCGGTCTTCCAGCCGTCAATGAAATGCGAGTACCTGTCATTCGCAGTCTGTATTCTCCTGTAATACTCGATCATCAGTTCATTCTTTGAAGTGTTCGGAGAAGGGTCCTTGCTTTTCCAGAACTCGATAAATTTCTTCTGCTTGTCCTCGATTGTCTTTGCATTGTCTATCTTGCTCAGCTGATCGTCGGTTGCAATATAAACAAGCTGATCTATCATCAACTGAAGGTCTTTGGCATTTGTGGGGAAGCCGGACATTTTGTTACTGAACTTCTTTTCGGCTATCAGTTTGCCTGAGGCGTTGTTCTTG
>DAIQRO010000025.1:20576-23314 GCA_036786155.1 Bacteroidota bacterium | reverse complement strand
TGAAGGATTGAACGGATTGGGATAATTCTGCTGAAGTTCATAATCAACGGGTGTGACATTCTCCGACACAGACACTGCCGAAGTCATTGTCCTCGCGATCTTGATCGCTTCCCATGCATTTATCAGTCCCCAGCCGCGCCTGCGGTTCGGTGCAAAACTGCTGTCAGCGGTCTGCCTGAGAAGATTCATTACCTGCACCGGAGTCAGATTCATGTTTGCCGAGAGTACCATTGCACATACTCCGGCAGTCATGGGGCATGAAAACGATGTGCCGCTACCACTTGTGTAGCCGGTGCTTCCGGAACCCGGAGCCGCTACAACATTTCCGTTTCCAAGTGCGCAAACGTCCGGCTTGATTCTCCCGTCAGTTGTAAGGCCAACCGATGAGAATGACGACCTCTGCTTATTGCTGTTAACCGAACCGATCGTAAATACGCTGTCGCCGTCGGCCGGAGCAATGAGCGTGTTGTGTGTGTTGTGCGAGCCCTCATTTCCGGCGGAGTTGCAGATCAGTATTCCTTTGTTTACAACGAGATCAGCTCCAATGGTAATGAAACAGCTGTCGCCGTTCATCCACGTCCAGTTGTATGACCTGATCGAACCCGGATCCATATCAAGGTATCCGAGAGAACTTGTAATGATATCGGCTCCAAGGCTGTCTGCCCATTCGGCCGCGGCAAGCCAGTTGTCCTCCTCTACTGCGGTCTCGCTGTCAGTGTTCTCTGTCTTTGCCACAATGTACGTTGACCTGAACGCGGGTGATATAAGATTGCCCGGCCTGTAACCGCCTACGAGCGACAACGTCTCAGTGCCGTGCGAGCCTTCACCCATTTGTCCGTTCTGATTGCCGATTATCGTATCGTGGTTTACAAAGTCATAAGTCCGCAGTCCTCTCGCCCTGATGGAATCAAATGCCGGATGCTGAAGATTGTCAACTCCGGTATCGAAAGAAGCGATGAGAACTCCCTGTCCGTAATATCCGCTGTCATGAGGCGTAACGGCATTGATCAACTGCATCTGAGAGAGCGATGAACCGTAATTCATTGAGGACACTCCGTTGCTTCCGTTGTTATCAGCTTCGGGCATTACCTGATTTTCCGCAAACTCCACATCGTTGTGATCTTTTGCGTAACCTCTTACAATGTCAACCGACTTTACAAATGCAAATGAAGAGATCTCTGCGATCTGACTTTCGGAAGCATACGCCGAAACCCGGTTAAACCACTTTGATCTGTGATTGACCTTTGCCCCGGTCTCTGAAACTGCGCTGACATACTCACGGTCAACGGGGAGGTCAGTGATGTCAATGAGACTTCCGGCCGGTTTCACTTTCGCCCTCCTCTCAAGCGAACGTTGAGTTACCACAGAAAGGGGGTTTGAAAGCAGTGCGTCCGCATTCTCGCCTTTGTTAGTAAACTCTATCCAGACCTTTATCTTTTCATTTGTTCCTGTCGTATTCAAGACTGTCTTCAGTGACTTGCTGTATTTGAAGTCATTTGTTGCACTGTTGCTTCCCATCAGCGCGATAACTCCCACTATCGCAGCTGCAGCAAGGATGGTTCTGTTCTTTTTCATTTGGGTTGTTTTTTTATTTCAATTTCTGTTCTCGTGCAAGGCCGTGCAGTTCAGGGAAAATTTCAGAGGCAACAATGCACTTTAATGAGTGATATCCGGCCGCGTGAAATTTCATTTTGCACCGCGACCGGGTAAATGCCTGCCAAAGGTTTCTTCCTCACGGATTAATGGTTGCCACAAAATTCTGCGCGTTGTTATCGCAAATGGAAAAATCCGTTGCATCAACAAATGTATCTCCGTTAAGGTCGGTCTTAACATAACCTGAAACATAATTGCCCGCATCGTTTGCTATCATTGCCACATCGCTTGCGTCAACTGCGTTGTTATTGTCTGAGTCACCTGTGTAGAAGAGCCATTTTGTTCCCGCCTTTTTCATGTTGTTTCCGTAAGCTTTGGCGGAATCTGTCGTGAAATCATAACTCAGGTTGTTCATGACAAACGTCTGCGAAGTCTTGCTCCAGGTGTCAATCGCATTTCGGTGTGCTACCTGTATGAAATAAGTTGAAGAACCTGAAGCATTCGTGAATGAAAAAGTTTTCTCTCCGGAAGAATTCAAAACGCCTTTTGCAGAATCAATAATCTGATAAGGTGATACCGCGTTTCTGAGGAACACTCTCACTGTATCCGAAACCATAGTTGATGTTCCGGTATTGTACAGGCCTTCAATGTACATCTTCAGATTCAGCACTTTCGGATTCACAGTATTCTTTGCCAGCTTTACCGACTCCCAGCTGTTGATTATTCCGTAACCCATGAACCTGTCGGGTGTTGTGTATTTGCTGGCCTTTTGCTTCAGTATTTCCCTCACCTGAATCGGTGTGAGCGAATTGTTTGCCGAAAGTATCTGCCCAACAACGCCTGCCGTCATCGGGCACGAAAAAGATGTTCCGCTGCCTGTTGTATATCCTGAACCGCTGCCTGTTTGCGCAACGTAATTTCCGCTACCCCTTGCCATTATATCGGGCTTAATTCTGCCGTCAGTACTCAGCCCTACGGATGAGAAGGACGATCGTGTTCCGGAGCTTGTAACCGAGCCGACGCATATCACGCTGTCGCCATCTGACGGAGCGCCGAGAGTATTGTGCGTAGCATGAGTGCCTTCGTTGCCTGCAGAGTTGCATACCACAATTCCCTTATTGACTGCCAGGTCTGCCCCGATCGTG
>DAIQRO010000025.1:0-20566 GCA_036786155.1 Bacteroidota bacterium | reverse complement strand
ATAATACAACTGTCTCCGTTCATCCATGTCCAGTCATAGCTTCGGGTCGAACCCGCATCCATTCCTATATATCCAAGAGAACTTGATATCACATCTGCCCCCAGACTGTCAGCCCATTCGGCCGCTGCGACCCAGTTATCCTCTTCCAGGGGAGTTTCGCTGTCGGTGTTCTCCGTTTTTGCAATGAAGAACTTCGATCTGAACGCAGGCGAGATAATGCTTCCCGGCCTGTATCCGCCGATGAGCGATAGGCACATCGTGCCGTGCCATCCCTGCCCCATCTGTCCTGATTGGTCATCAACAATCGTATCGTTATTTACAAAATCATAAGAACGGTAGCCTCTTGCCCTTATTGAGTCAAAGCAGTTGTGCTCAATATTGTCAACACCGGCATCAAACATTGCAATGATAACGCCCTGCCCGTAATAGCCGCTGTCGTGAGTCATCACTGCATTGATTATCTGCATTTGCGCAAGCGAGCTTCCGTAGTTCATTGATTCAATGCCGTCAGTTTCACCTGAACCGGCTTCAGGAAAAACCGGGCTCTCGGGAGTTTCAGGAAATTCGTAATTCACTTTGAACTTTCTCACAATATCCAGGCTCTTCACAAAATCCTTATCCGCAGCTTCAAGCATTTGCTCCCTGGTCATGTAGCAGGAGATCCTGTTAAACCACTTTGATCGTTGCTTTACACCAATTCCGGTTGAAATGATCTCGGATACATAAGGTTCATTGAGTGGAACATCTGTTATGTCAATAAGCTGGTCAGCGTTTTTGACCTTTGCCCTTCTTTCAAGCGATTCCTTTGTAACCAAAAGTTCAGGCCGGCTTAGAAGCATATCATTGTCGCCTTTAACTTTGAACTCAACCCAAGAGAGAATCTTCTCAACACAGGATGCAACAGATAATTCGGAGTTGAGGGCTTTTGTGAACTTGAAACTGCTGTTGTTGAAATTACTGCCTGTCAGCGCAATCATGAAAATTGCAAACACAGCAGTAAGCGCGAACTTCCCCGAAGTCAAGATTGATTTCATTCCCTTAAATGTTTGGATTTTGTTTAGAGAATAATTCCAGGCTGACATTTGGGGCGAAGCGAGAATCTTCTGTCATTTCATGAAATATGTGTATACAAAGTGAAACAAAACATGAATAATATCGTCCTAATGCATTGTAATGAACACAGGTTAACTTCCCGTCTGCAATACTCACTTGCAAATTGAACCGGCAAGTTTCGCAACAAATTTGAGTAAGTTAAATTTGTGTTTCATATTTTTATGCAAAAATTCAAGGAAGGAGTAAAATGAAAACTTTTCTAAAGATCGTTCTCTATCTGGTCATTCTGGCTGTGGTCGGCATAGGCGCTTTGCTTGCCTATGTGAAGTTTGCACTTCCAGATGTGGACAAAGCACAAGACCTGAAGGTGGAGCTGACTCCTGAGCGTATTGCCCGCGGGAGTTATCTTGCAAATCACGTTACAGTATGTATGGACTGCCACTCCACGCGCGACTTTTCAAAATTCTCCGGCCCGGTGGTTGAAGGCACTTTGGGAAAAGGCGGCGACAGGTTTGATGAGACAATGGGATTCCCGGGAGTATATTATTCGAAGAACATCACGCCGGCAGGGATAAGCCGTTACACTGACGGGGAGCTTTACAGGGGCATCACCACAGGCGTTACAAAGGAAGGCAGGGCAATGTTTCCGGTAATGCCATATCCTTATTACAGCAAAATGGATCGCATACCTGAGGTCGCTTCCTTCAATAAAGAGTGATGTGCCCGAATCGAAGTCTAACTTTCCGATGAACTTTATTCTGAACACGATCCCGCGAAACTCTGAGCCGCAGAAGATGCCTTCGAAGTCGGACAAGGTGGCTTACGGAAGTTATCTTGCAAATGCCGCGGGCTGCATTGAATGCCACACTCAGGTTGATAAGGGTCAGATCATAAAGGAGCTACAGTTCAGCGGCGGAAGAGAATTTCAGTCACCTGACGGGAGCGTAATCCGAACAGCCAACATAACGCCGGACGAGGAGACAGGCATAGGCAAATGGACTGAGCAGGAGTTCATTAAGAAGTTCAAAAGCTATTCTGACTCCGGATACGTTTTGCCCTCGGTTGCTCCCGGCGAATTCAACACATTCATGCCGTGGACCATGTACTCCGGAATGAATGTTGAGGATCTCTCTGCGATTTACGCATATCTGAGAACTGTTCCTCCGAGAAAGAACTTTGTCACGAAGTTCTCAAAGGCCGGTGTGAACTGACTCCAATCCAAATGTGCGGTGAAAAAAGTTACCGGAATTCACCGCACATTTGCATTAGTTAACCGAACACAATTGATCTGACGTCCGTCAGAAATTCTTCCTGCGAAAAGTCCTGATCGCAAACAGGTACGGGATCAGCGCCCACATGACAAGCGAGAAGGCCGAAGCAATGATTCCGGTTGTGCTCCCGAAGAAATCCTTGAAAGATGCTCCTGTAAATCCCATCATGGCAGAAGCATCCGTCTTCAGAAGCAAAAGTATTCGGCCGAGATCTATGGGATTGAGCGCAGTTGCAATGATGATGAATCTCTCAAGAGGATAATGGCTGAACGCCACAATGAGCAGGACTACGATCAGGTCAAACAGCACTGACATCATCAGCCATACAATTATAGAAAGCCCGATACCCCTCACTTTCTCCGCATTAACACAAGCCGAAAGAAATGCGAGACCCGCAAAAACAAATGTAAGAGCAACCGAAATGAATACAAGAAACATGCCGGTCGAAGATATTCCGTTCATTATTATTGCCGGCAGTATTCCCGCAACGGCGGCAATTGACAGCGATGCAGACAGTGCAAGATACTCGGCACGGAATACGGTATTGCGGCTTACGGGTTGTGTAAGAAGAAATTCTATGAACTCTTCGGAATCATAGAAATGTATAGAGCCGAAGATCAGGCTGACGAGGGGAATTATGAACAGCACCACATTGAGAAGTGTTAGAGACGTCTTAAGTTCATCGTTGCTGAAGTAAGCAACTCCCGTGCTTATGACAGCGAGGAACAAAGCGTAGGAGATCACAAATCTGCTGCGAAGCAGTTCAAAGAAAATGTATTTCAGGATTGTGATGTTCATGAAGTCAGTTCATGTTAACTTGTTCGGCAATGATCTTTCCAAGCCTTATCTCACCCGACCCGTTCTTAAGTTCGGTGATGCTCTTATCTATCACGATCCTTCCTTCAAGCATGAATGCGAGCCGGTCTGCCATTTCGCCGACTTCGGAAACATGATGAGAGCTTATTATGATGTTGGTTCCCGCCTTCCTGCTTTTACTAATCTTCTCCTTCATGATCTCGGCTGAAAGAGGGTCAAGGCTTGATGTGGGTTCATCGAGAATCAGGACTGAAGGCCTGAACAGAAATGCTATTGCCGCGGAAACTCTCTGCTTCATGCCTCCCGAAAGCTGACCGAACTTCTTGCCGAATATCTCCCGAATGCGGAACTCTTCGACAAGTTCTTCGTCACTGTCGGACTTTCTCAGTTCTGTAAGTATTTCAAATAGCTCGGACACACGCAGGTTATGAGGATAATTGACATTCTGCGGCATGTATCCGATATCGTGCCTGTACTCATAGCTTCCTTTGATCTCCTTGCCGTTGACCTTGATGCTTCCGGAATCAGGAATAACAAGCCCCAGAATTGATTTCATCAGTGTGGTCTTACCGGAGCCGTTCGGTCCCATGAGCGCGCATACGCTTCCGCTGCTGCAAACAAGTTCAGCGCCTGTAAGAGCCCGCGTCTTTCCGAATGATTTATGAAGCCCCTTTATCTCTATCATTGCTGTATCTTGTGGTCTTTGGCCTTTCATCAATGAGAGTTTCCGGAGTCACTGAAGGTATGACCCTTTCAATTGCATCGAGGATGTCAACAACTACACTGCGAAGCATGATGATGCTTTCGGGCGATTTCTCAAGAATGACCGAGAACAGGCTTACCGGCCTGTAAGGGACATCACCCGTACCGTCCCTGTTGAGATCGTAACCTTTGTACTTGTCCCAGTAATTGTCCGAGTAGCTATTGTTGTTCTTTGAGCTGTTTGAAGAGACATCAAAAGTATTGTTGATGAAATTGTTTGCAATGATCTTATTGTCGTAGCTGTTTCCCAGCAGATACAATGCCCATCCGTTCTCTATGAAATCATTACGGACTATTTCTATCCGGTTTGATCCTTCAACGTGTATCGCAGCTGTGTTCTTGTAAAACAGATTGCCCTCAAGAATACCGTCATAGAGTTCTTTGAGGAGAAGCCCGTAAGCAGATTCCCCCCAGTTGTTTTTGAATGTGTTGCCGGTCATCTTTATGAACTTCGAATACATCACTGCCACTCCGGCTCCGTTCCTTTCGAACGTATTCTCCGAATACGAATTGCTGTCTGAGAACATGAAGTGAAGCCCGTACCTGAGATTCTGACTGCTGTGGTTTCGCTCCATCCTGCTTGATGAAACAAACTCAAGATAGATGCCGTCCCTGTGACCGGAGATCACATTGTCCGTTATGGTAAGCTCCCTGCATTTCCAGAGATGAATGCCGTTGCCTGATGAGGATTCTGTTTTTGCCTTGCCTGCAATTCTGTTGCCGGTCACTCTGCATGAACCTGCGCCTGCAAGATAGATAGCAAAGAAAGTATCTTCGAATGAATTGCCTTCAATTACACAGTCCTTCGCGTAATCAACCTTTATTGCAGAGAGATCATTCATGTAATTCACATCCACATTGCGTACAGTAAGCCCGCTTATCTTCACGCTGTCGCGGGTAACAGTAATTCCCTGCCCTTTCCTGTCCACATCCAGAACTGCACCTTCCTCTGCCCTTAACTCTGTCTTCTTTGAAACAGTAAGATCGTACTCCTTATATGTGCCCTGTTTCACAATTATCACATCGCCGTCTCTGCTATCCGCAATCGCCTGCGCAATTGAAGTAACGCCGCAGGTACTGCAAACTACAATCTCCCTTGAACAGGCTTTTGATGCGATTGCAAGAGATAACAGAAGCACAGAAATATTGGAGCAGACCCGTATCATCTGGATTTGAACATTGCAACAAGCGAGTTCCATTCATAAACATCCCCGGGATATTTCTCCTTGTACTTTTCAGCCGAATTCCGGCTGTCATAGGCCGAAATGTTTTCGCCCATAGGACTTCTGAGCTTCGGGGAGATCAGGAAGACAGCCGTTCGGGCATCAATGAAATTTCCGGGAGATTCAATATTGGTAACGAGCAGAGTCTCGGTATCGGCTTCGGATATCTTGCCTGTATTCAGAAAATTGACCATGCATTCCGCCGCATCAAACTTGTGCACTTTGCCTTTTGATGACACTATCTCTGCGCCGAATTTATTGTCAACAATTGTCATTCTGCAGTGTGCACACTGGTCCTTGCCGTAGTCTATCGGATCAATTTCGCGGGAACATCCGAACAGTGCCCACACGGAAAGGAAAAGAATATTCAAATACATTTTACTCATGTTTAAGGATTTGATGACTTACGTTCTCTCAGGATCACAAATAGCGCCAGCGCACCTGCGGCAAAAGCAAGGTAGGCGCCAATATCCGGCCATGACTGCGCGTAAAAATTCAGCAGTTGCTTCGTGCCTATGAGCGGCGGCTGATAATTCATGCCAGGCACTTTTATGATCGCATTCGGATCAAGATTGTGCCCGTAGTCATATTCCCAAATGTAAAAATCAATGGCGCCTGCAATTGCAGTTATTATAAGCAAAGCAAACCAGGCGCACAGCAGAGATTTTTTTCCTGTCATTGCCACAACAATACCGAACAAGATCAGGAGTGCGAGTATGTACGGCATTAGCTTCAGCTCGAGGATCGATTCCGGTTCAATCACCTTCATTCCAATGTAATGGTTCAATCCGTTGATCGTCTGCAAGTCACCCGAGATTCTGTTGATGTGAATGCTCATCTGCAGACTTTCAGGATACTGAGGAGCGTCAAGCACAATTTCCCAAATTGGCAGAAAATAAACACCTATCAGCATGAGCGCCGCGACTAGTACAATTGTTCTTGATGTCTTATTCATAATGCAAAAATTTAGGGGCGCTCTTTTGAGCCTCGTTGGCGCCCCCTTTGATTGATTACTTTCCTCCGGTCGCTACAAGGGGCACGTTTGCTCCCTTATCCGATACGCGTATATAGCCCTGCATTTCCTGATGCAGAGCCGAGCAGAAGTCGGTGCAGTACATAGGATAGATTCCTGCTCTTTCCGGAATCCATTTGAGAGTGCATGTTTCGCCGGGCATTACAAGCATTTCGGAATTCTGATTGCCCATCACCGCAAAACCGTGCGGGATGTCCCAGTCCTGTTCCATGTTTGTCATATGGAAGTAAACAGTTTCCCCTACCATTACACCTTCAATGTTATCCGGTGTGAAGTGAGATCTTATAGCTCCAAGATATATGTGAACCGCTCCGTCCTTTCTTTCGGCACGGGCTTCGTTCGGAGATTTGATCGCATAGGGGTTCATGTTTTCCGAAAGCTTATAGATCTTCACCTGATTCTTTGTGATAAGATCAGCAGGAATTGCCTGAGCATAGTGAGGCTCGCCGACCGTCGGAAAATCGCTCAGCAGTCTCATCTTGTCTCCCGAAATATCTATGAGCTGAGCTGATTGCGTAAGCTCGGGTCCGGTAGGCAGATATCTGTCCTTCGTGATCTTGTTCATTGCAAGCACATATTTTCCCCATGGCTGTTTTGAATCGCCGCCCGGAATGGTAAGGTGTCCTATGGAATAGTATGCCGGAATCCTGTCAACAACTTCCCTTGTATCAACTTTCCATTTCACTACTTCCGATGAAACGAATGCCGACGTATAGGCAAACCCCTTGTCGTCAAACTCAGTATGCAGTGGCCCGAGTCCCGGGTTTTGCACTTCGCCGGCAAGGCATGCATCATATTTCAGAACCGGAATTCCGTCAATCTCACCGTCTGTCTGATTTCCTTCAATTGCCTTGATCATCTTTGAAAAGGAGTAAACAGGTATTACTGCCGCCAGCTTGCCTCCGGCAGCAATGTATTCACCGGTCGGATCAACATCAGCACCGTGAGGCGATTTCGGACACGGCATATAGTAAAGCATTCCCTTGAGGTCAGCCGCATTGATCATTCTTACTTCTTCCACCCAATCGGTTGTTGCAGTCTGTGTCTTTTCATCAAACACATTATGCGCAAACCTTGTCTTTCCCATTGTGCCCTTTCCGCCGGATGCAACCAGTTCGGCTATCTTCCTGTAATTCACTGCAAGGACGTAGTCTTTGTCCTTTTGTGAAGCATTAACTTCAAGAAGAGTGTATGCCTGCTCGGAATTGTAGCATGAGAAGAAGAACCAGCCGTCAGACGGCCCCTTTCCCGAATGGCTCAGGTCATAGTCGAAAGGCGGAGTGATGATCTGAAAATCAACTCCCATTCTGCCTGTGCCCTTATCCACTTTGATGAAGCTCAGTGCGCCTTTGAAATTTTCTTTATAGGAAGATATCGGCACGTCCTTGTTCTCGATCGGCAGGCTGAACCTTGTTCCGGCAACCACGTAATCGGAATTCGGAGTCGTGAACGGTGATGAGTGATTGCCCGCGCTGTTCGGGATCTCGATTATCTCGACGGTTCTGAATGTTGCAAGATCAATTCTTGCAATACGCGGAGTGTTATTTCCGTTGATGAAGAGCCACTTGCCGTCAGGCACGCCGTTTGTCTGCGAAAGCTCGGCGTGGTGCGAGTCGTCCCACGGAATGAAGCCGTATGAAGTCATCAGCATGGGCTTTGTCTCTTCAGTATATCCGTATCCGTTCTCGGGATTAACGGCGAATACGGGGATCACCCTCAGCAATCTTCCTGATGGAATGCCGTATGATGAAACCTGTCCGCTGAAGCCGCCGGATATGAAATAGTAGAACTCGTCATACTTCCCCGGCTCTACATAAACCTTGCTTGCCTCATCGCCGGAAAGCGACGGGCCCTTGGTTTCCTTCTTGGAAGAGCATCCGTCCATTACAAGCGCGATCACCGACACTGCAATTAGGGAAAGAAGGAACCTTAACAATCCTTGATTTTTCATTTCAAATGATTTTGAATTTTGATTAGGTTTTTTATCCGTTTATTTATCCGCTTATTTATCCATAGAGCGGAAATACTCGAGCAGGTTTCTTGCATCATCCTGTGTCACATCCTGAAAGGTCATCTGAACAAGCAACTGATTGTACAATGCCTGTGCTTCAGGATTCTTTTGTGTCATTTCAACGGGATTGAGGATCATGTTCATTATCCATTCCGGCTTTCTCCTCTTTGTAACTCCGGACAGCGCGGGTCCGACCAGCTTCTCATTCCATTTGTGGCATGAAATGCACTTCTGTTCAAAGATTGCCTTGCCTTTATTGGACATGTCATCATTTATCGCAGCTTCGAGTTTAACTTCCTTTACCGGACCGATTCCCTTTGATGGGTCGTCTCCGCATCCCGGGACAAGCATTACGAAAGTAAACAAGAGAAGTGCAATAGCGCTGATGTGAATTGATGTTTTCATCTTCAGTTGATTTTTGATTTGCGTGATATTTTTCTTCTGTTAGTTGGCAAAACTCTTCTTTCAAGCAAGACCGTCTTTGGAAAGAGAAGGTTGTTTTCAAAGTGAATGTATAGTCTGAGTGCGGAAGCAAGCTCCTTCAACTCCCTTGATAGCGTTTGCAGATGATCGCTATTGTAATTCTGACCGGCGGCTTCATTCACTTCATCAATGATCTCCCGGATGATACGCGTCATTCCAATATGTTCCGCCGCAAGGGATTTCAACGGATTTGCAACCCTGCCGAAAGGAGCCATCTCAAGCATCATGCCCGAATCAGCCGCGGAGGCGATCCTCTTGATGTATGGAAAGATCATTCTTTGCTCTTTGTTTATGTGAAACTGCAGATTGTCTGCAAACTCCCTGAATGATCTCATCGTACTCTTGCCGATGAACTTCTCTTTCTCAGCCGCAATCAGCCTGTGCTTTACATCAGGCAGTCTCTTTACAAGCCGGGCATGCATATTTGCCTTAATGAAGTCACACAGGAAAGGGGCTTCCCAGTCACCGGTGTTTCCGCAAATGTTCAGCGATCTTGCAGTGTCATTCAATTCTCTCAGAAGTCCTTTAACATCTGTTCCGTAATTCGCGCAGGCTTCCTGAATGCTCAAATGGCCAGAGTTGCCGTAGTCCATCTCATATCTGTCAAATACTGCGGCTGCCTCAAGAGACTGTGTTACTGCGGCTGAGAGAGTTGTTGATGCCGTAATATTCTTTGAACCGGTGTTTTCCATAGCTATACAAAACTACCGGAGTTGAACGGAAAATGGTTTGACTTAAGTCAATAAGGAATAATTTGGACAGGTAAGGTATTACTTTGAGGGGAAATTCAGCGCCTGTGATCCGGCTGAGGGCGCGGCGCGGGGATTCTTATTCTTCTGCGATCCTGATGAGCTTCTTGATGTCATTTATCACAACGTGCTTGCCTTTCATTTGAATGAGCCCTTCATCCTGAAACCTCTAGAATGTCCTGGACAGTGTTTCATCTATCGTTCCGAGATATGAGGCAAGGTCGTGCTTCGTTATCTCTATCTCCACCTTGTGAATATCATTCCCTCCGCTTCTTCTGCACTCCTGAACTAAGAACTCGGCGAGCCGGTGCGGAATGTCCTTCATTCTCGTTTCAATGTAGTTGTTCAGGTGCCTCAGCCGCTTTGAAAGCGCTCCGAGCATCTTCACTGAGATCTCATGGTTCTTGCGAAGGAGTTCATAGAATAGCGATGACCTGATAAGAAGAACACGTGTATCATTTTCAGTCGCCATCGCATTGGCGGGATAAGTGAACTGGTCATTCAGTATCTTTTCATACTGCTCAAACATCGGTACTTCAGCGAATGTACCGTAGGGGTGAACGAAATGAATTATCTGTTCCCTGCCGTCTCCTTTGATCTTGAATATCTTTATGCATCCTTCTACAACAACGTAAAATCCGAGGTACGGCTCTGTCTCAAAGAAGACCATCTCACCTTTCGCCAGTGTTTTAGGAGTTGAAAAGGAATAGATCTTTGACAGCTCCTTTTCATTGAGCACGGAGAACATGCTCACATTTTTCAGCACGGAACTATCCATGCCGGAGCTTGAGGATCAGTGTGAAGGTCATGAAGATCAATGAAATGCAATTGGCGGCAAGAAGCGGGATATCGCTCTTAAGATAACCGTAGATTATCCAGATGATGATGCCGACCTCAAGCATTACAAGAGTTATGAGCGACAGGTCGCCGGTGTGTTTTGTTTTTATTGCTTTGATGGATTGCGGCAGAAAACCGAATGTAGTGAGCGACGCTGCTATCAGGCCGATGATCAGTTCAAAGTTCAACTTACACCTCGAGCTTTCCTTTGAGATAGTCAACAATGTTGTCTTTGTTGATCCTCTCCTGATTCATGGAATCGCGCTCCCTCACGGTAACGGTATTATCATACAAGGTTTCCGAATCCACGGTGATGCAGAACGGAGTTCCGCATTCGTCCTGTCTTCTGTATCTTCTTCCGACGGCACCCGAGTCATCGTAAAACGATTTGAACTTTCTCCTGAGGTCATCGTTGATGTTGTGCGCGATATCCTGCATGCCGTCACGGTTGACCAGCGGGAACACCGCAACCTTCACGGGCGCAAGTGCAGGATGAAACCGCAGTACAGTCCTCAATTCCGATGAAGACGTTCCGTCATCATTCTGCTTCGTCACTTCCTCCTCGTCGTATGCATTGCAGAGGAAGGCAAAGAAGCTTCTTGATGCGCCGGCAGAAGTTTCGATCACATACGGGGTGTATCTCAGCTTGGTCTGATCATCGAAGTACTCTATTTTCTTGCCGGAAAATTCCGTGTGCCTTATAAGGTCGTAGTCAGTTCTGTTGTGAATGCCCTCTATCTCGCCCCAGCCGAACGGAAACTCATACTCGATGTCAACTGCGGCCTTGGCATAGTGAGCGAGCTTTTCATGAACATGAAGCTTCAGTCTTTCGGGGCGCATCCCGTACTTTGTGAACCAGCCGAGCCTTTCGCCTCTCCAGTACTCGAAAAATTTTTCGTCATCCTTCGGGTCAATGAAATACTGCATCTCCATCTGCTCAAATTCCCTTGTCCTGAAAAGGAAGTTCTTTGTATTGATCTCGTTTCTGAATGCCTTCCCAATCTGAGCAATTCCGAACGGAAGCTTCTGACGGGAAGAGTCCTTCACATTGTTGAAGTTCACATAGATCCCCTGCGCCGTCTCAGGCCGGAGAAAGACAACTGCGGAAGATTCTTCCAGCGGGCCAATGTGCGTTTTGAACATGAGGTTGAAATTTCTTGCCTCGGTAAACTTGCCTTCCTGCATGCACTTAATGGCTTTCCTTCCCTTGTATGCCTTGTTGCCGCATTCTGATTCCTCAACCTGATCTTCCCTGAATCTCGCCTTGCATTCTTTGCAGTCAACCATAGGATCCGTGAAGTGTTCAACATGTCCGGATGCTTCCCAAACTCTCGGATGCATCAGAATGGATGCATCAATTCCTTCAATATCTTCACGGTAGGTCATTTCCTTCCACCAAGCTTCCTTTATGTTACGCAGAAGCTCTACGCCAAGCGGGCCGTAGTCGTAACAGCCGTTCAGGCCTCCGTAGATCTCGGATGACTGGAAAATAAAGCCGCGCCTCTTTGACAAAGAAACTATCTTTTCAGCGGTATCTGATTTTACAGGTGTTCCCAATTTGATTTGTATTCGGTTTGAAAGCACGCAATCTACTCAATCGAAGCGTGAAAATGTAGGAAGTAATGAGAGTCCTTTGCCAGAACAACCAATGCAGAATGGATCCGCCTGACGAATCAGCATTAAGCAAGATAGCCCGCAGTGCTGACTGCGGGCTGAGTTTATGCATCGGTAAGAATGTACAGCAGTTATACTTCTACGCCAAAATCAACCTTGAGCACTTCCCTGAGCCCCTCTTCAAACGGCCTCGGATTGTATTCCGGCATTATGCTTTTGAGATAGGAGACATCTGTCCTCTTTTCATACATGCCGTCCGGTTTTGTTGTATCCCATTTTATCTCTCCGCTGAACTCGAACACCTTCTTAGCAATGTCTATATACTCTCTTATCGAATGGTCAAATCCCGTTCCTATATTTACGATCTCCGGTGAGTTGTAATTCTCCATGAGGTAAATGCACGCGTCTGCGCAGTCATCCACATACAGCGCCTCGCGCCTCGGCTTTCCGCTTCCCCAGAATACAAGCTCCGTCCCGTCCCTCTGCGCGTTGACAAACTTCTGCACAAGTGCGGCAATGAAGTGGCTGTTGTTGAGATCGTAATTGTCATTTGGGCCGTAAAGATTTGTCGGCATTGCGGCGATTGCGTTTATTCCGTACTGCTGTCTGTAAAGCTGGCATGCGACAATTCCCATTCCCTTAGCAACGGCATAACCTTTGTTGGTCTCTTCGAGAGGCCCCATCATGAACCTGTTCTCGTTAATGGGCTGAGGATTCTCCTTCGGATAGATGCATGTTGATCCTGTATAAAGGAGTTTTGTTTGCGGGGAGTTTTTTGCAAGAGACTCAATCACATTGAGTATCATCAGCGCATTCTGGTAGAGGAAATCCGCCTGCCTGGTGTTGTTTGCAAGAATGCCGCCGACGAGTCCCGCAACCATGAATACGCCGTCGGGCTTTTCTGCACTGAAGAAATTGTCAACATCATCCTTCTTCAGCAGGTCAAATCCATTCTTTCTTGACGGAGTAAGTACATTTGTGTAGCCGCTTGCAGACAGCCTTCTTGTGATGGCGCCGCCGAGCATTCCCGTTCCGCCGAATACGGCCATCTTGCTTTGCTTGTTCATGTAGATTTGGTGGTCAGATTAATTCACAAAATTATTATTTGGATTCACTTACAACCTCTGAAGGAAGATCACTTGCTGAAGACAACCATTATCTTTCTTTCGGTCATTTCTTCGATCGCATACCTGACTCCTTCCCTTGCGTTGCCTGAATCTTTCACTCCCCCGTAAGGCATTGCATCCATCCTGTATGTGGAAACGTGATTGATCACAACGCCGCCCGCATGGATCTTTCCAAATGCATAGAATGCGTTTCCAAGATCATTTGTAAAAACACCGGCCTGAAGCCCGAACGCAGAATCGTTTACCTGATCAACAGCGTCTTCAAATGAAGAGACCTTAGTGACAGTAGCAACCGGCGCAAACACTTCACGGCAATTCACACTCATATCCCTGCTTGTATTTGCAAGCAATGCGGGCGCAAGCACTGCCGAACTTCTTTCGCCGCCTGTAAGCAATTCCGCTCCACCGTCAACCGCTTCCTTTATCCATCTCTCGGCTCGTTTTGCTTCTTCTTCATTTATCATGGATGCAACTTCAGTGTCGTCATCAAAAGGATCTCCGACCTTGAGCTGATCAACTGCGGCCTTAAGCATCTCAACGAACATGTCGTAAACTTTTTCATGCACGAAGACCCTTTGAACCGATATACAGCTTTGGCCTGCCTGAGAGAATGCTCCCGTAACGATCTTTGCAACGGAGTCTTTGAGGTCTGCCGATTCATCAACTATCACCCCTGCGTTCCCTCCGAGCTCAAGCGAGATCTTCTGCCGGTCAAGCGATTTCTTCAGATGCCAGCCCACGTCAGAACTGCCCGTAAAACTTACGAGTGCAACCCTTTTATCTGATGCAAACTCTTCAGTTACCTTTCCCGGCGCAGTCAGCACATTAAGCGGGTAGTAGCCGAGGTTCATTTCGTCGCAGGCTTCCTTCACGATCTTCATGATCTCAAGCCCGCACGCGGCGGAAGCAGACGCCGGCTTAAGAAGGACCGTGTTTCCGGAGGCAAGCGCAGGTGAAAGCTTGTGAGCGACAAGATTGACCGGGAAATTCCAGGGAGTTATTGCAAGTATCACTCCAAGCGGAAATCTCTTAATGATTCCAATCCCGTTCTCCGAACCTCTGATGAGGCTCATATCAGTCACTTCGCCGTTTATCCGCGATGCCTCTTCGCTTCCGAGCATAAATGTAAGAACGGCCCTCTGTACTTCTATTCTCGAATACTTTATCGGCTTGCCGGTCTCGGAAGTCAACAATTGCGCAATGCTCTCGGACCTTTCAGAGATCTTCTGTGCGATCTTCCTAAGCAGTTCAACTCTTACATAAACAGGCCCGGCAGAATACTTCTGAAACGAAGATACAAGATAATTGAGCGAAGCATCAAAATCTTCCCTTCCAGCTTTTGAGATTCTCGCCGCCGGTTTGCCGCCGTACGGATTTATGACGTCAAAGTATGATCCGTCAGAAGACGTTCTGAAACCGTCACCCGAAAAGAATTTTTCCGTAATCATCAGTGCGGGACAAAATAGCGATTTTGTGATTGAGTTTGAACTGACAAGCTGGGTTTGCGGGCATTTGACGATTTGTTAAAGGTGAAGCCATTAAGATTGAATGGAAAACGAACTCAGGCGCCGGAAGGGCCGTCCTGCTTTTTGTTTCTAATTTCCAGAATGATTACGGTAAGCCAGCCGATGAGGAAAGCCACGCCGCCAAGAGGCGTGATCATTGCAAGAAATTTGATTTGAGTGAGTGAATACGGATAAAGACTGAATGAAAACAACACAATGCCTGCGAGGAAGAACTTGCATGCCTTGAGAAGATATTCTCTTGATGAAAGTCCGAGGGCGAGAATGGCGAGGGCATGAACAATGTGGTAGAAGACACCGGTGCGGAAGGTTTCGGATGTTTCCGGAGTTAGCAGAGGTTTCAAGGCATGTGCGCCAATGGCACCGATCGCAACGCCAAGGAAGCCAAGCGCCGAGCCCGTTATGATCCACTTCCTGCTTCCGCTCATATGTGTGTGATTCAGGTTAATTGTTAATGACCGGTACCTCCAGCTGATTCATGCATGTGCTGAAGACAAGGTCCGGCGTGATATGATCCATGCAACTGTACTCGTCATTCCGGCATGTTGCTCCGAAGTAGCACTTGCATTCCCTTAACGGCTCCACGATCTCACCCGAGCCGAACAGGTCAAATTCATTTCTGTTGAAGATGTTGTTCATAAGGACAACTCTCTTTCTCAAAGCAAGAGCAAGATGCATGCACATTGTAACCTGTGTCACCACCAGATCGCAAAAGTTCACCACATTTATGAAATCACCGATCCCGAATGTGCCAAAATACTTTGCCGGCGTTTTCTTCTCAAGTTCGGAATTTCTCTCATGCTCTGAATCACCGCCAAGAAGTATCACTTCAAATCCGGCATCACAGAGACTGTTTGCCAGTTCCACCCAGTGATCATCTTTCCACAGCCGCGACTTCCAGCGTTCTCCCGCACCTGTATTCAGGCCAATCACCTTCCTGTCAGGATCAACCGGCAATTCAATTTCCGTCCTCCCGGGCAGGTCAATCAGATATCTCTCGCCGGCATATTCGTATCCGCAGATCTCAAATACTTCCTGCATATAGCTCTTTGTGTTTGTCTTGGAGAAATTGTCATCAACGCCTGTCAGAAACTTATGAACAGCATTCGAATCAGCCGGGAAACAATTTCCGTCCTTCATAAGGAAGCCGGACTTCTTAGTACTCTTAAGATCCTTTGCTAGTGCTATTGCTTCCCTGTCCTTGTCGAGATTTATCACAAGATCAAAATCTAGAGTTTTGAGATATGTCAGGTCCCTCAAATTGAATCCGTACACCTCGTCAGCACACGGAGTTGTGCTTAACGGAACAAATCTCGGATAGTCCGTAAGCCAGTGAATTCTGGAATAGGGATACTGCTTCTTCAAAGCATAAAGCAAAGGCGTTGTTCTTATAACGTCGCCCGCAGCTCCGAGTTTAATTATGAGAATATTCTCTTCAACCCTGTCATACATGTTACAGCCCGTACAATTGGCTCCGTATTCCTTGTTTGCAATGCAAGGTGAACTGCCCTTGAAGTACCTGCAGTCTGTCTTGATCTCTGAAAGAAGTGATCTCTTCATGATTTGGGATTTGTTTGAATGCAACTTACATCTTTATCGGAATGACCGCAAATTCAAATTCGCTTCAATTGTAGGATTGAAGAGCATGGGATAAGACATAAGGTGAGAGGACTGCCGTTTGAATCCTTCGCGAATAAGATTTTTGGTAAGTAATTTCAATTTGTAAATCCATATTTTTCAAACCACTGAATGAACAATACACAAACGCAGGACCGGGAATCGCCGGGAGAGCTTACTTTTACAGAGATTTATCTTACGGTATCCGGGAATCTCAGGAAGATCCTTGCCATTTCCGCAATCGCCGGGATTATAACTGCGTTACTCGTATTCTTCGTAGTTTCGCCTCTGTTTCTTTCTACGGCCACTGTAAAGACCTCAGGAAAGATCGTCGGCTTAAGCATTCCTGAAATGCCTGACCTTTCGGGAATCGGAGACCTTGCCGGCATAAACAGCGCATCAAAAGAGCTTGCGCTTTACGAGAACATCATACTCAGCAACAGGTGCCTGATAGAGACCATTACAAAGTTCAATCTGAATGAGGACTTTGATTATATGCAGGATGCCGTAAAGAGTTTCAAGCAAAACAATCTCGTGATCGAAAAGGACAAGATTGCGGGAACCATGAACATCGGGGTATATGACAAAGACCCTGCAAAGTCCCGCGAGATCGTCGAATTCCTTGTATCCCGGCTGAACTTTATCAACATAGACCTCAACAGGCAGAACGCGCGAAACCAGAGAGAGTTCATTGAAGAGCGCTACATACAGGCGGAGAACGACATGCGCAACGCCGAAGACAGCGTCAGGATCTATCAGGACCAGTACGGCGTTCTTCCGGATGCTCAGATAAGGGCAACTTCACAGACTGAGCTTGACCTTGAAGCGCAGATCCGTTCGGAAGAAATAAAACTCGAACTGCTGAAGAAGATCATTTCTCCGGATCAATCTGAAGTGAAAATGGCAGAGGACAAGATCGGTGCGCTGAAGAAGGAACTGGATGACATCAGGAACTCTACCGACAACAGATACAAGCTGAAGCTAAAGGGCCAGCCCGAGATGCTCCTTAATTTCTACAGGCTCGTTGCCGAAGTTGACAAACAGAAAAAGATACTCACAATACTTCTCCCAATATACGAATCGTCAAAGATCGAAGAGAAGAGAGAGATACCGACAATACTCGTACTGGATAATCCGCTGGTTCCCGAAAAGAAATCAAAACCCAAAAGGCTCACGACCGTTGCAATAGTCTCGCTCGTCGCATTCGTGTTGTCTGCTTCATACTTCATACTCAGAAAGAAATGGAGGCAGTTCAAGAGCACGCTCCCGCCTGCCCGGGAGGCGTAAATCTATCGTGACAGCCGCTTCCGGATTCCGTACAGCCGATGTTATCCTGTTCTTACTGCTGACCGCAAACCTTTACATCAGCACGTCACTTCCGCTGATGTTTTCCGTAAAGAATTACATCTACTACATAATTGCAGGTCTTTCGTTCATTCTCTTCGTGATAACGGCAGATTTCCGCTCAATGAGTTCGAACCTTCTTAAGCCTGAACCGGCAAGGATACTCTTCGCAATCCTCGCGGCCGCATTTCTGATAAGCTGTTTTGCCGTGAATTCCGGATCGATCAGCGGATTGAAGACTCTTGCAAGGCTTGCCTGCTATGCTTGCGTGTTCGTAGCTTTCTTCATCCTGGCCGGCAAGAGGTTATGCAGCGGCGGGCTGTTCGACAGGTATATGCTTGTCTTCCTTTCAGCAGGAATGCTGTTGTGCATATTGTCACTGGCCATGTATTTCACCGGCTCGGGCGGAAGTTCCGAATACTCATTTGCGGCGCACGGAATATTCATGCATCCGAACACTGCATCATTCATGTATATCATTGTAATGCCCGCACTGATCTATTTTTACAAAACGGGAAAGGCCGGACTGCCGGTATTTCTAATGGCTATGCTTGTTCTCACGGCTGGACTCCTTCTCACATTCAGCCGTGCCGGATATATCGGGGCGTTTTCTTCGGTGCTGATATTCGTGTTCCTCTGTTCAAAGCGCAAAGCGCTTCTGCTGACCCTCACTCTTATTGCTTCCGTGTTGCTGATCAACCTGCTTATGGACTTCATCACCGCTAAGCAGGACAGCTCATTCGGCAGATTGCTTCTTGCAACTGCGGCGCTCAGCATGATCTTTGAGTCGCAGGGAAGTTTTCTTTGGGGTTACGGTGTTGCGCGCGGATTGGATATTTTCAGGGACGAGAAGATCCTCTTCGGAAGTTATGAGTTTGTTGATGATCCGCACAACTTCATTCTGCTTCTCGGCATACAGTTCGGCATGATTGTGGCTTTGCTCTCAGCCGTGATCCCGGCATTCATCATTGTCAGGTCACTCTTGAAAAGCAAGAACATTTTTCAGATGGCCGACCTGATGAGGATCTATCTTGCATCTGCGGTTGCCTCGGGATTGCTCATAAACAATATGTTCGAAGACATCATAGCATATCCGGAATATTACATCATGCCCTTGTTCCTGATGTTCACAGGTTACATTTATTTCAAGACCTCATCAGCGGCGGATGGAAACTAACACCGGGCTCTTTTCAAGGCTGTTCCTGATCGTGCTTGTCATCAAGGCATTCGATGTATTCAAGAACCTTCTGATAGCTTATTTTCTCGGAGTGTCTGACAGCGCCGATGTTTACAATTCCATTATCATAATTCCCGACAGCCTGATCGTCCTGTTCGGGCTTGACACGATCCGCGGAGTAGTGAACAGCGAGTATGCCCACAGCTACGGGTTGGAAAGGAAGGACGAACTTTGGGAGTCATTCAGAAGACTGTTCAGCATTCTGCTGGTTACAGGTATTGCAGTAACCATTGCCGTGCTTATTCTCAATCCGCTCATAATCGGATTGATACTGCCGGGATTTGACGGGGCAAAGAAGAACGCCGCAATTGGAATTGCTTACATCGTGTTTCCGATCCTCTTCTTCAAGATCCTGAGCGGCTACTTCCACTCAGTCCTCAATTCCGTCAAGAGCTTCTACCTTCCTGTAATTGCTCCTGCGATGATCAGCGTGCTTATAGTGATCTCGGTCATGTTGCCTTCTCCGGAAGGAGGTCTGATCTACAATCTGTCCTATGCAAACCTCGCCGGAAACATTCTGCTTCTGCTCATCTTTGGCTATTCGCTCAAAAATCTCGGCGCAATCTTCCGCTGGGCAGGCTTAAAGCCGGATGAACTGACTCTGAAAGTTATCAAAGCATCCGGCTCCATCATGATGCTTGTTGTTTTCAATCAGATCTATCTGTTCTCAAGAAACTATTTCGCGTCATATTTCGGCGAGGGCGCGATATCCGCGCTTCATTACTCCGGCACAATACCATCAATCGTTATCTCCGTTGTATTCGCAACGTTCTTTACTGCCATCATCTCAAAGCTTTCAACACTTTTCTCGGAAGGAAAGGATTCCGATGCGGGACAGCTTTACAGAAAGACCATACTTGCGCTCCTTTTCTTTGTGGTACCCGTCGTGGCCGTGTTCCTGTCGAGCGGAGAAGAACTGCTTAAACTGCTGTACCTACGCGGTGAGTTTGACCTGAAGGGAATCGAACTTACAATGAAGCCATACTATTGGGATGTGATGTCACTGATCACATTTGTCCTCTACATCTTGCCAACGGCATATTTTCTTGCGTGCAAAGATTACAAAAGACTGTCGATCGCCGGAAGCTCAGTTTACATTGCAGGCACTGTGCTCAACTATTTTCTCACGGCGGAACTCGGCTTCTATGCCGTATCCGTTACACATCTTATCATAACCGGCATTTACGGGTTCATACTTCTATCAATGTCATTGCCGCGCGGCGAGGAAAGAACTCAATTTTTCAAGACTGCTTTGATGATCATTGCCGGGGGAGCTGTCTCATTCTTTCTGGTCAACATTACCGGCCCTCTTATAAGGAATGTTTCCATTGCCGCATCATGGCAGAGGGACCTGTTTGTTGTGATAGTCAACACCGCTGTTACGCTGGCAGTCTTTCTGTCGGCAATGCAGATTCTAAGAATCAATTTCGCATTTGAGTTTGTAAAAGGTCTGGCGAAGAAGTAAGAATACTACAATTATGTTAAATTCGATTTGAGAAGACTGCCGGCACTAAGTAATTTTGAACTGATATGAAGATCACATTTCTCCTTCCTTTTGCATCGGATCATCCCATCGGAGGATTCAAGGTCGTGTTTGAATACGCAAACCGGCTTGATGCAAAGGGGCATGAAGTTGAGATTGTGTTTCCGTCCTTCACGTTCAGGGAAGACCCTCTGCGCAATGCATGGTATGCCGCACGCTATATTCAGAGGAAGCTGGACGGAAGCTACAGGCCATCATGGTTTCATCTTAATGAAGGTGTTAAGACCACCTGGATAAGAAAGATCTCGGAAGAAGAAATGCCTGACAGCGACATGCTTATTGCACCGGCATGGCGTACAGCCAAGTGCGCGGAAACGCTCTCC
>DAIQRO010000223.1:4353-4600 GCA_036786155.1 Bacteroidota bacterium | reverse complement strand
CTGAAAAGCGCTTCTGATTACTGAGTCCTTGAATCGCCGATTATCACTGCCTTTCCGCCGCCAAGGTTCAGGCCTGCAACAGCAGCTTTGTATGTCATACCCCTTGAAAGCCTGAGAACGTCAATCAACGCTTCATGATCGCTTGTATAATTCCACATTCTTGTACCGCCAAGTGCCGGGCCAAGAGTCGTATTGTGAATTCCTATTATGGCCTTAAGGCCGAGTTCTTTGTTGGAGCAAAATACAA
>DAIQRO010000223.1:575-4225 GCA_036786155.1 Bacteroidota bacterium | reverse complement strand
CAGTTCAAATGTTGGGAAACTGGAGTTCTGCATGGTAAGTTATTTTTGTTTTATTGATTCATTGATTTGAGTTAAACAGAAACCGGAAACAGCTCGGGGTTCAGAGCCTTCCTGATATATATGAAAACGTCATCAACGGAAATATGCGCCATACACTGAGGCGCCTGACAGCCGTAATCGTGTCCGAGATAAAGACACGGACTGCAAAACTTGTCGCTTTGTATGAGAACTGCATTCTTGTTGTAAGAGCCCCATTTTACGGGGTTTGTCGGACCGTGCAGGCCCATTGTCTTGGTACCGACACATGAAGCAATGTGAAGCATGCCCGTATTACTGCAGACGATGAGCTTTGCCTTTTTCACAAGTGCAACCACGTTGTCAAGCGGAAACTGTCCCGCCGTGTTTATCGTGTTCGCACCAATTCCTCTTGCTATCTCTTCGCATCTTTCTTCCTCAAGCTTGGCTCCCGTGATCAAGATTCTAAGATTGTCATCGTATTCAACAAGCCTTTTGCCGAGTCTGATGTAGTTTTCAACGGACCATTCCCTGGGCTTTCCGTTTTCTCCGCAACCCGGATGGAGGCAAATTACAGTCCTGCCTTCAAGCGAGTGCCGTGACCAAAACTCATGTGCAAAATTAAAGTCTTCATCATTCAAAAAATACTCCAATTTTTTGTCCTCATCCGTAATGTTGATCCCCAAAGGCACAAGAAGGTCAAGGAAAGTCTCAAGCTCGTGCTTAGTTCTGGTATGCATAACCACGCTGTCGTATCCGAAATGCTTCAGCTGTCCTTCCGTTCTGAAGCCCACAGAATAGTCGGCCCTCGAAAGCATTGTCATTATTGCATTGATCCTCTCCCATTGTCCGGCATCGATCACAATTTCATATTTGTTCCTGCGAAGTTCTTTTATAAACTCTATGAACTTCCACGGTTTCCTCAGATAACTGTGCACATCTATTTCGACCACTTTGTCTATGTACTTCGTCTTCTTCGCAACCGCATAATTGATCTTTGTGCAAATGAAGGTTAGTTCAGAACCGGGAAATGCTTTCTTTAGTGTTCGCAGGGTGGGTATGAGGAGGATCGAATCTCCGATCGCGGCAAGCTTGATGAAAAGGATCTTCTTTACATTCTGTATCGGAAGCCTCCTCTTTCTTTTGAGGAAGATAGCCATGAGAATGACTATTGGAATTCCGGCATACTTGTCAAAAATTCTGAAGAGCGCTCTACGCTTCATCTTTAAGCAGGGTATCCGAATGAATAAATTTGTTTTTAATATACCGAGAAATCAATATATTATCAACAAAAGTAACGATACGTTTGCATTCCGAATACATCTCTCTGATAAGACAATCTCTAAAAGCCAGAAAACTTTCTTATTCACCCTACTCAGGTTTCAAAGTCGGAGCCGCGCTTCTTGGCGAAAGCGGCAAAGTGTACTGCGGGGCAAACATTGAGTCTGCTTCATATTCGATCTCATTGTGCGCTGAGAGAGTGGTCTTCTCAAAAGCTATATCCGAAGGTGAAAAGAAGTTCAGGGCCATTGCAATTTCCGTAAGCTCAAATGACCTTGTGTTTCCCTGCGGCGCTTGCAGGCAGTTCATGTTCGAATTTGCAAAGGATATTGACGTGATAATTGCAGGCTCAGTGACCGAATTCAAGATTGTAACTCTCAAGGAACTGCTACCGTTTGGTTTCGAAAGAAAATCCATCCCGAAAAAAACTTAGCATGAACGAATCTCTACAGATCAGGACATTCAAAAGGGCCGGCCATATTGAAGTGATCTGCGGAAGCATGTTTTCCGGCAAGACTGAGGAACTCATCCGCAGGATCAGACGGGCCGAGATAGCAAGGCAAAGAGTAAAGGTCTTCAAGCCGAAGATCGATAACCGATTCAGTGAATTTGAGATCGTATCACACAGTGAGCAGAGCTTCCCTTCGGAAGTCATTTCGTCCGCAGATGAAATGCTTGAGAAGAGTTTTGATGCGGAAGTGATCGGAATCGACGAAGGACAGTTCTTTGGTAATGACCTTGTGGAGGTTTGCCAGAATCTTGCAGATGCGGGCAAGAGAGTTATTGTAGCCGGACTTGACCAGGATTACAAGGCTCAGCCGTTCGGTCCCATCCCGGACCTGCTTTCGGTCGCGGAATACATTACAAAGACACTCGCTGTGTGTGTGGTGTGCGGCGCGCCGGCAAACAGGACTCAGAGGATCACCGCAAGCAGTCAGCAGATACTTGTGGGCGCTACAAATCATTACGAAGCAAGATGCAGGCTTCATCACATCGTGAATCCGGAAGCTCAAAACGAAAATGCCGGAGCAAGGGAGGAGAATGCAGAAGCTAAGTAGATGTATGGCTATATTACTGTTCTTGTCTATTCTTTCCTCTTGTCTTTCCTCTTGCGGAAAGAAAGACGATAACAAAGTGCAGAATGAAGCAACCGGTAACATGAGAGTCGGACTTGTATTCGACATCGGTGGGAGAGGTGACAAGTCATTCAACGACGCCGCATACAAGGGCCTTGAAGATGCAAAAAGAGAATTGGGAGTTGACTTTGAAGTGATCGATCCGGGTGACGGAGCAGACCGTGAATCCGCACTTCGAAAGCTTGCAAGTAAGAAGGACATTGGATTGATCTTTGGAGTGGGTTTTATCTTCACAGATGACATTAACAAAGTTGCCTCCGAATTTCCTTCAAAGAAATTTGCATGCATAGACTATTCTGTCACTCCTAATGCAAAGATACCTGATAATGTAGCCGCCATTGAATTCAAGGAAGAGGAAGGTTCATTTCTTATCGGCGCTTTGTCTGCTTTCACAAGTAAGACAGGCAAGATCGGTTTCATTGGAGGAATGGAGTCCCCGCTGATCAGAAAGTTTGAGAACGGTTATATTCAGGGTGCAAAGAATGTAAATCCCTCAATAGAGATCCTGAGCGGATATGTAAGCGTATCGCCCGACGGATTCAAGAATCCCGGCAAGGCAAAGGAGATTGCCCTCAGTCAGTACAATGCAGGAGCAGATGTGATATATCATGCATCGGGACTTTCCGGTCTCGGACTTTTTGAAGCGGCGCGGGAAAAGAGCAAGCTCGCAGTTGGCGTTGATATGGATCAGTACAAAGAAGCTCCCGGGTTCGTTCTATCCAGCATGGTGAAACTTGTTGATGTGGCGGTCTTTAAGACTATCAAATCCCTTAAGGATGGCAAGTTCAACAGCGGCATAACAACCTTCGGACTTACGGACAACGGAGTTAGCTTCGTCTATGACGAAAACAATAAGTCTCTGATCTCCCCTTCCACAAAGCAGTCTCTTGATTCCATAAGATCGTTGATACTGAACGGGACCATTAAGGTTTCCGCCGAATAAGACACTCCCCTATTGAATCGCGATCCGGATGTTAAGCCCGCCTTCGTTTGTTGTTCTCGGAATGGTTGTCACGGTCTGCCCGAGCGGATTCGTTTTGATATACTTGTAGAACAACTGCATCGTCACTTTCGAGCTGAGTGAATACTGGATTGACGGATTAACCTGAGTAACCCTTGTTCCGTTGCCCGGCACCTGCCTCGGTATTCCTGTAGCATACTCATACTGGACCGGCTCGTTGTTTGTCCTCGTAATTGTCAGCGCAAAGGATATGTCGT
>DAIQRO010000223.1:0-418 GCA_036786155.1 Bacteroidota bacterium | reverse complement strand
AGGGACAATCCAAACAATGGTATGCTGAATCCTGACTTCGTGAAGTTTGCATTGAGGCTCCATACGCTGGTACTGATCGTCTGAATAGTGGCGCCTATCGGGTTCAGGTTGTTTGATGTTCCCGAACTTAACCTCATTGCTGCAGTCAGATTGCCCGCAAGAAAATCCTTGAAGTTTATGTTTAGGCCTACGAGCGGACTGAAAGCCTGAGTAACCGAAAGTGCATTTGGTATGTCATAGCTGTTAATGTCAACCGACCTGCTTTCCTTATACTCGGATACATAAGCGTTCTCAAGCGTGACGGAATTTGCAAACTGAGCAAAGAGCGGAAACTTCTCAAGCCCGGTAATGGATATGTTCCAGTTTGGGAACGGGAATGATGAGATCTGATTTGTGAATGCATCGGTGATGTTCCTTC
>DAIQRO010000222.1:3003-4602 GCA_036786155.1 Bacteroidota bacterium | reverse complement strand
AGGTCAAACTTTAGAAGATTTCCTATCCATATCAGGTATCTTTCATGAAGAGGCTTGTCGAATCCGTAAAACTTCTTCAGCTCATCGATCGCGGATTGCGGAATGTTCTGTGTTGTGCCGCCGGTGGTTGAGCCGCTTTCACCGGTGCCGCCTCTGCCACCCATCCTTATCTTCATGATCTCCATTTCGAGAGGCCCGCCGGGCACAAACTGAAGTATCATGAAAGTAATAAGGGTAATTCCGAGAAAGGTCGGAATTATCAGCAGAAATCTTCTTAAGAAATAAGTCGTCATCCGAGATCAGTCTGTGATGATTGCTACCTCGCCTGCCTCTTCGCGCTTCTTCAATTCCACCCAGTACTTCTCGTCCACTTCTCCGACGGGAAGCTGCTTGCTCTTGTCTTTGACGGCTTCTTCGTAGGCTGCATATTTTTGGGCATCGATCCACCAGAATGCGAAGATCGCAGGTTCTGAGCCCCCGTAATAATCATCGAATCTGGAAACATACCATTTCGGATATCCGAACTTATTATGGAAAAGCAATCTCGTGTAGTCTGCATACCAACCGAGAACATACGGTTGTATGGAAATGATTATACTGTCGACTTCTCTTACCTGCTTTACTCTTTCTTTCTTGTCGAATGTTGTGTTGTAAAGCTTTGCAAGCTCGTCAATCCTGGGGTTCTTTATGCCTGACCAGTTTGTGCTGTTCGGATCGTCAGCTGTCTTTGAGATTACGTTGAACTCAAGGCTTGGCGGATTCTGTCCGCCCCATGCCGCCATTATCATGCTGAAGTTTCTTTCGTTGCCGATCTTGAACTGTGTGGTTCCGTCAATCTGCTTGAGATTCAGCTTAACTCCGGCTTTCTTAAGGTCTTCCTGGAATATGGTGAGATACCTTTCCTGGCTTGGCTGAGTGTATGTCAGTTCCAATTCGAATATCTTTCCGTCCTTCATCCTGTAGCCTTCAGCATTCTTGTCTTTCCAGCCTGCTTCCTCAAGAAGAAGTATGGCGCTGTCGAGATTGAAATTTACAAGAGGATTGTTCGGATTCTCGTAAGGCGTTCCGGAGAAGAATGACTTCAGCGGTGTGTATGAATTGTAAAAGAGCTTATCGTTGAACTTCTTCCTGTCATAAAGCATTGCAAATGCCTTCCTTACCCTGATGTCATCAAAAGGAGGTTTCCTCATGTTAAGCGCAAGTCCTGATGTACCGCCGGGATTCTGATTGTAGATCTTTCTCTTTTGTATTACGCCGCGCTTTACTTCGTCAAAGTCGGTCTTCTCTGCCCACCACTGCGCCCTGCTGACTGCATATACATCGATCTCGCCTTTCTTGAATTTCTCGAACTGCAGTGTTTCATCCTGAACAACATCGGTCTTTATTACGTCAAAGTTGTACATGCCTTTTGCAAACTTCTCGTTCTCTCCCCAGTAATCGCTTCTCCTCCTCATCGTGATGGTTCGGCCCTTTTCAACGTCATCCTTCTTGATGTAATAAGGTCCGCTGCCCGGCATCGGGTCATAGTTGTATCTTTCCAGATAATCCTTCGCGGTCAGTCCCTGCAGCAAGTGTGCCGGAAGCACCCTTATTCCCGCC
>DAIQRO010000222.1:448-2993 GCA_036786155.1 Bacteroidota bacterium | reverse complement strand
CCATCCGACTTTCTTTGCCTTTATTGATACAATGTACTTGCTTTCTGCCACCGGCTTTTCGAAATTTTCATTGTAGTATTCCGCCCCGCCTGTCAGCAAGCCCGGATCCAGCAAAAGATTGAATGTCGCTACATAATCATCTGCAATCACCGGTTTACCGTCTGCCCATCTTGCATTCGGATTAATCCTGAATCTGAACTCTTTCTTATCTTCCGAGATCTGCCAGTGAGTTGCCAGTCTTGGAGTGAAGTCCTGCGTGACAGGATCAGAATCCAGCATTGATTCGTACATCAGTGACTGAGCCATCCTTGTATAATAAGAGTTCTCATCCTTGCCGTAGCATCTGAGTGTTGCAGGAAAATCCGGAATTGACCATGTCATAGAACCGCCCTTCACCGCTTTCGAACTTCCCAATACGTTATACTCGGTTGCTGTTGTCCATCCTTCGCCTGTGAACCCGTTGCCGCCCTGCTCTGCAGACACTGACGGATCGGCTCCGGGAGGTGTATCGAATTGTTTTATTGAGATTGGTTTAGTTTCAGTCTTCTTTACCTGCACTTTGCTCTCATCCTTGCTTCCGCATGAGATCAGGCTTGCTGACAAGATCAAAGCAACAGCAAATACTAATATGTGTCTTGGGTTCATCTTGAGTTGGTGTTAAAGTTTTGAGCAATATAAAAAATGCTATAAGAAATTGATAATCAATTTCCGCAGAATCATCAGGAGTTTGTTATCGGATACTCCGCTTGCTTCTCCGTTGCTTATTAATGCCAAGCTGTTTAAGAGTTTCCTTAGTCTTTTCTCTTTACATTGTCCTTCAAATTCCCTTAGCATATTTTGATAAAATTTTTCGTGCCGCTGAGAAATTAATTGTCTTTAAGGCATGTTCACTTTGCCAAATAACCTAAAACAAAATGTCATTATTCAGCAAAAGATTTCTGATTGCTCTATTCATTTCATTCTCATTTTCATCTCTTCAGGCTCAGCCCTTCGAATTTGTTAATGCATTTCCAAACGTTTCATTCTCTTCACCGCTTTATGTGACGCACGCCAATGACGGGTCAAACCGCGTGTTTGTTGTGGAGAAGACGGGTGCGATCAAGGTTCTGCCGAACGATTCAAACACAACTGATTCAAGAGTCTTTCTTGATTTATCAAACAAGACCATCAATGGTAGTGAAAGAGGATTGCTTGGACTGGCATTTCATCCGAACTATTCCGCAAACGGTTACTTCTACGTTGATTATACCCGGGCAGGTGATGGTGCAACCATAGTTTCAAGGTTTTCAAGAAGCACAAATGATCCGAACAAAGCAGACTCTTTGAGCGAACTCGTACTTCTGACCATTGCTCAGCCATATTCGAATCACAACGGCGGAATTGTCTTCTTCGGACTTGACGGATACCTTCACATCGGAATGGGTGACGGCGGAAGCGGAGGCGACCCCGGCAACAGGGCACAGAATGTGAATGAGCTTCTTGGCAAGGTTCTGAGGATCAATGTTGATTCAGCTTCAGGCGGAAACAATTACAGCATACCTCCGACTAATCCATTTGCACAGGGCGGCGGCAGGCCGGAGATATTCACAATTGGAATGAGGAATCCGTGGAGAGTCAGTCTCGATGCAACTACAGGTTTGATTTGGTGCGGAGATGTTGGACAGGATGCTTGGGAAGAAGTTGACCTGCTTGAAGTCGGGAAGAACTACGGCTGGAGATGTTACGAAGGAAATGCAACGTACAACACTTCCGGATGCGGTGCGATAACCAACTACACATTCCCGGTCAAAGTGTATCAGAATATCGGGTCGGAATGTTCGATCACGGGCGGCTTCGTTTACCGCGGACAGCGAAGGCCCGAGCTTACAGGACAGTACATCTATGCAGATTACAGCAGCAGAAAAGTATGGAGGCTTAAGTATGAAGGCGGAGTAGTGACTGGTGATTCACTTATTGCAAGCGCGCCGTCTTCCGTTTACTCTTTCGGCACAGACCAGAACAATGAACTTTATCTTTGTGCGGCAAACAATATCGTTTACAGATTCAACAGGAGCGATCTTGTAAGTGTTAATAACGGACAGAGCTTTGTTCCGGATGGCTTCACACTCGAACAGAACTATCCGAATCCTTTCAATCCTGAAACAAGGATAAGCTATTATGTCCCGGAAATGTCAAAGATGAAACTGACAATCTACAATTCACAGGGCAGGGAAGTCAGGACGCTTGTAAATACTGTTCAGCTAGCAGGGAAGTACAATATTGTCTGGAACGGCAAGGATGCATATGGAAACAATGCCGCGAGCGGGGCTTATTTCTACAATCTGACTTCAGACAATGGATTCAGCGAGACAAAGAGAATGGTTTTGGTGAAGTAATCCACCTACTCACATAGTGCATTGAATAGCCAGGGGCGCACAGGTTGCGCCCTTTTTGTTGCATATCAAATATTGGAATCTATATTGTTGCTTATTGAATTCATTATCAATAGCTTGCAAAAATTCTCTAAACCTAAAAATCAATTTAATGAAAAGGAAAACACTATTGC
>DAIQRO010000222.1:0-421 GCA_036786155.1 Bacteroidota bacterium | reverse complement strand
GTTATCCAATCCTCCTTCAATGCCTCTTGCAGTCGGCGACAGCTGTGCAGGTACCGGACAGGAGAAGCATGACGACGGCTCGCTTGAAAACGGGGGCGGATGGAATGCGACAGTTACGGACGGCAGGCTTGTCATGAAGTTCAGGCCGAATTCCTACCCGTGGAAGTACACCAAGCTGTGTGTTGCTATGACAAGACTGGCAACGGGCACAGACTCACTGAAGTTTGATGTTGTGATCTACGATTCCACTGGTGCCGGCGGAGCTCCCGGAAATCTTATCGGAACACTGCCTAATCAGATCGCAAGGCCGGTGCTTGTATTCAATCAGTACTCATGGTTCTCGTTCGATATTTCTTCGCTGGCAGGTGCAACTGTGAACAGCGGTGCGGTTTACATCGGGCTCAAGTACGATGCATCAATT
>DAIQRO010000221.1:3704-4610 GCA_036786155.1 Bacteroidota bacterium | reverse complement strand
ATCAAGTAAGTGGTAAGTTACGTTTACTACATATCCGAACGGATGATTGCTCCTCCTGGCATTTGCATTGTTCTGATGTGTGGGATAGACCATGTACTGGTCAGAATATTGATCGTTCTGAGTTGAAGGAAATGTCGGCATCCAGCTGTGAGCCCATGTATGCTCACGGCTTAGCACCGTCCAGGTAAATGCTCCTGAGTAAACGTATTCATAACCGGAATAAACGCAAAACACCGACCTTGTTCCGTTGCCGTTATTTATGGAAGCGTAGTTTGCAATTACTGTCTCATCATAGTTGTCGTAAGAGACCCTGTTGTACGGAGAGCGCACTCTTGACTTCAGGTCATTTACAAAGGTCGGGGAAGATGTTGAAATGGAATTGTAGTAAGTTCCGGCCTGTCCGAATAACTCGCCGGAAAGCATTGACAAAAGCGCCGCAAAGGCAACGAACACCGTGAACGCGATATGACTTACTAAGGCCCCGGATAAGCCGGAAATGGCTTTACGGAGAGTGAAATTAATTTTCAAGCAAAGAATTTGTACAAAAATAGGCTTATCAATCCGTATAATCAACGAACTCGGCAGTTTAGGCCAGCCATAAAAAAGTTACGCCGCAGACAAAGACTCATCTGCGGCGTATGGAGGGTTCAGCTTGCGCTGAACTTAAGGCCTGATAACTCCCACATAATCTTCAGAATTGTTGTGCGTGATCTCAACGTCCGTCGCATCCACAAATCCATCACCATTAATATCCTGGGGAAGGTAGCCGTAAGAATAGTTTGAGGCGGCGTTATCCGCAGAAACAACATCAGCGCCGTCAATCTGAAAATCAAAATTTATGTCGCCGCTGTAAATGCAGTACTTCGATCCTTTGAGAACGAGATTACCGCCGTATTCATTGTATGC
>DAIQRO010000221.1:0-3694 GCA_036786155.1 Bacteroidota bacterium | reverse complement strand
GGAAGAAGTAAAATTGTAAGACGCCTGAATTCCGCTGAATACAACCGGCGCGGAGCTCCAGGTCTCAAGGCCGTTCCTGTGCCTTACAACAATATAGTAGCTTACACCCGTCTGCGCATTCCTGAAATTGAAAGAACCTGTTCCCGAAGAGCTCATGTAAGCATCTGCGGAGTCCACAAGTGCGTAAGGAGATGTGAACCGCCTAAGCAATACAGTGAGAGTGTCCCTCATGGAAGTGTTTGTGACCGGATTGTAAAGCCCCTGAACGAGGGCTGTCAACTGGAGATTCTTCAGGCCCGTTCTCAAAGAGTCATTTGTCTGAAGCGAAACTTTGAAAACCGGTTTTGAAGGATCATTGGTGCCGATGTTCAGCGTTGCCTGCGAAACGGCGGTTGAACCAACGGCTGTATTGAGCCTTACTCTGAACAAGCCGCTGTCTCCTGCGCTGATGCTTGAAGGCGGCGTGTTGATCAGGGAATACATTGCTGATTGCTGTCCGGTAATGCTGTGAGACGAAACGCTCATGGCAGTCGTACCGGAGTTCTTCAGATAGAAGTCCTTTTCGTACGATCCCGGAAATGCCGAGTTATCGAAGTACAGAATCGAGTCGGATGGACTGTTAAGCCTTGCGCAGGGAGATTTTGCCCCTGTAGTCCTGTACAGCGTGATCCTTACGCTGTCGAAGAATGCATAGTCAGTTATGCCGCCGTCAAAATGGATCATCCTCCATGCTCCTCCTGCGTTCATCCCTCTCAGCCCCGCGAGTCTATAATCCGGTTTGAAAGTTCCGTTCAAGTATGGCGGAGTACCCTCTCTCCAGAATTGTGAGGCAGAGTCAGTTACATAAGCACCATAGATGTTATCGCCGCTCCCCCCGTTATTTGCAAACAGGCATTTTCTGTTGTTGTTTGCGTCAGTGGACGGCGCATAGATCTGAAAAGATTCATTGTCAAGGTAAGTGTGCCTCATGTTTATCCTGAACTTTGCATCCAGAATCGTAAATGCATTGAAGTTGACTGCCGGTGAAACTGTGCCGCCATAATCAGCGCCTGTGAATGCAGGCAGTTTCGCAGACTCGCTGGTAATGTTGCCCACAGCAAAGAAGCAATAGTACTGTGAATTTTTCGAATGCAAAGGAAAACAAGCCCTGTTCCCTGCATTGTCGCTTGCGGAGATGCAGTACTTGACTTCGCTTTCCCAACCAAGTGAGGGTATTCTGAAATAGAAAGTGTTTCCTGAATTGCTGTATGAGTAGGCAGAATCAAACGCAGACCAGTTACCGGTTCCTTTCTTTATCATATAATGGATCTTTGGAGACTGGGTGCCTGTGGCCGGAACAGCGGAACCGTCTTGGTCTGTAATATCGGCAGTTACAACAGTTGCATAAGTGCTTGAGTGAGATGAAACGTTTCTGTGAGAGATCACAGGCGGAGCCGCATCCGTTCCCGCGGCAAGCCTAACCGCCGCATTCACATTCAGTCTGCCGTATCCGTAATACGGGTTCCATCTTCCGTAAGTCTTAATAGCTGAGTAATGAACATTGTCCGGCTTGTCGCATCCTCTCAAGATACTGCCATAGACATTGCTCCTCGAAAGCGAAGGCGCGGCCGAAAGCACAAGCGCAGCTGCACCGGAAACATAAGCGGCGGAAGCAGACGAACCGGTGAAATTCGGCTGATATCCTCCCACTGCGAGAGAGAAACAATTTGTCGGTGCAATGATGTCAAGGTCTCCGTTAGAATCTTCTCCGTAGTTGGTTCCCCAGTAGAACTGGTTTCCCGTACCGGGAGATTTCTTCTGGTCATGCGGAGTTGAAGAACCTGCACAGATCACGTTTGAAAGTGTTGACGGATATACGGGAGGATTTCTCCCGTCATTTCCGGAAGAGAAGATCACAGCGCAGCCAAGGCCGCCTCTTCCCGAATCCGCCGCATTGTTTATTGCATTTGTAATTGCAGGCTCAGGCAATCCGCCGCCCCAGCTTCCGTTTATAACATCGGCGCCGTTTGCAACCGCCGTGTCGAAAGCCCTTGTTATGACCGAAGTTGAAGTTGTTCCGTTGTTGTCGTACATGCATACAGACATCAATGCACAGCCGGGCGCAACTCCTGAAATTCCGATGCCGTTGCCCTGCAATGCTCCGATGATTCCGGCAACTGATGTTCCGTGATTGAAGTAATCCTGTGATGAACCGTAACGGTTATTGAAAGCGTCATAGCCGGTGAGCAAATGCCCCTGCCCCTGAAACTCCGTATGTGCTGAATCAATCCCGCTGTCAATCACGGCGATCTTAACTGACGGAATGCCGTCCGTCACTTCCCACGCTTCAACTGCATCTATGTCCGCATCCGGAAGTCCGTTTGCAGAAGCTAAATCGCCAAAGCTCTGAAAAGTACTGCCCGTCTGAACAGATTGTCCGGTGTTATTCAAAGCCCATTGATTTGAGAAGTACTGATCATTTGGCAACGAAAGAAGAAGGTTTGCATCAGGATAAAGGAAGTCGGGCTGAACATATTCGAAGATGCCTCTTGATGAATATAACTGAGTGAGTTCAAGAGTGCTGAGATTGTTTTCCGGATTTGTCCTCAGCAGAAAACCAAGAAGACCGTTGACATTGCCCGTGACGTAACATCCGAGCTCTGCATTCATTGTTTCAAGCTTTGCACGGTCTGATTCGGACCTGAGCTTCACAATGAGCCGGTCTGTCGGAAAGCAGTAAACTTTTTCCGAAGTGCCGGTATAAGAGCTCACAACTGACTTTACGCCTGCCTCTTTGCTTCCGATTTCATTCATCAGCCAACTGATCTCGGCGTCAGACTTTCTGCTGAAAAACTCAAGCATGAAAAAATTTCCTTCGAGGCGGCTCAGCTTATCGGAACTTCCAAAGTAACCGCCAAGCATTCTTCCGGCTTCAGTCAATGAAACTTCCTGCTTCATTACTATGCCGATTCGCTTACCGTCTGATTTGAGTTCTAACATTGTACCGCCTGTGTTGAGAGTTACTGTTCGGGCAGGAATCTCACCTGCTGCAAAAATCAAAAAAGCACAGAGAAAAAGTTTTCTCATTTCGCCCCTTTAATTAAAAAAGAAATTATGCTTCGGAATCACTTAACTCCTTTCTTTATCCCGAGAAGCTTAATTGTTGTTTTAGTTGGGGGTTGATTCAGGTGAGCTAATATAATGAAATTAACCTAAAGTAATACAAACATTTTTTGGGACACCTGCAAAAATACTGTTTCTTAGTTAAAATCTGGCTCCAAAATTTCCAAGCAAACTGTTAACTATGTTTACTTTAACGAGGTTATCACTTTCTCCTTAATACTTACTTAATGTTAATAACTTCTTAATAAGTTGCCCGGCACAGAGCGAATGAACCCCTAATTATTGCGCCTCAGCAGCAATAAAAAAGCCCGGCCATAGCCGGGCTAAGCAGGACGAATCCTTGACATTTCAATGACTCAAGCGAGCCCTTCAAATGTTACTTAATGGAAATCAGCACTCTATCACGGCCTTATGACTCCCACAAAATTGAATGCATTGTTTCCTGCGATTGCCGCGTCTGATCCGTCAACGAAGTCATTTCCGTCCAAGTCTGTCGGTACATATCCGGAGACGAAACCTGTTGCATCGTTGTCGATCTGTGAAAGGTCTGAGGCGTCAATTGCTCCGTCCTGATTCGTATCCCCGCTGTAGG
>DAIQRO010000220.1:0-4619 GCA_036786155.1 Bacteroidota bacterium | reverse complement strand
TGTATTCGTGGCAAATGCTCTTTATTTGTGAATGAACTGCCCGGGGCTTTTCTTGCAGGCCATTCAGAGCAATTTACAACGTATCTCATCCATTCGTGTATCCGTGGCAAAAGCTCTTTGGATTCCTGACGCTTTTGGTCCTTGCCCGGCTCAGTCGTGTTCCGGAATGTTCGCAAGATATGTTTTCAAAGACAACTGCATTGAACTGCAAAATTTCAGATCCCCACAAATAGCGACGGCAATTCATGAATAGACCTGTGAGCCTGCATTTTTGTGACGTGCAGTTCTAAAAATGATGTTACTGAAAGTGGAAAATTGATCTGTATTTCTGATATTTTTTGCAAAATATCAACACTAAGGCTCTAAAAAACGAAAATGCTTTCTTTGATTTGCATTATCATTAAACATACTTTGCATTAACTAATGGCAAAGGAGAGGAATACCAACATCTACATTTTCCTTCCGCATGTTCCAGTTATCTTCTCAATGCCATTAGTGGATACCGGTCAAAAAGCATGCGGAAGATAAATTTTTAGCAAAGGAGACATAAGCAATGAAAACCATGTTTCTAATAATCATATTCCTGGTTCTTGCATCCGAAAAAATGTATTCACAGGTTATTCAGGAATGGGCTCAAAGATTTACATCGGACAGCATCAGGGATGAAAGCGTCAATGACATGTTTGTTGATGTTGCAGGCAACGTTTATGTAACCGGCTCACAGAGATCCAGGTCCTTTCCCAACCATGCAGAAATTGAAGCCGTTACTGTAAAATACAATTCAAATGGTGTTCAGCAATGGGTTCAGAATTACCGTTCACCAACAAACACCGGCGCGTTCGGAAGAGCAATTCATGTTGACAATGGCGGCAATGTATATATCACGGGTGAAAGCAACATTTACTCCGGAGGATCAAACAAGGCTCTTGTTGCAAAATACAGTGCTGATGGAACACAGTTATGGTCTTATCTCTTTTCATATAGTTCAGCTTACAACGGTGGTTTTGATATTATAACCGAAGCAACCGGAAATGTGTATGTTACCGGTGAATACTCAACCAATGTGATAACGCTTAATAATATTTTCCTGATAAAGTTCGGTCCTTCGGGTAATCTGATTAATCAGACATTTTATCACAGCAGAAGTGAGGGAGCACGCAGGATTGGACTTGATGGTGCGGGTAAAATCATTATCGGCGGATATATTAACGGCGATTCACTCTCCTTCATAGCATTGAAGTATGAGCAGAATCTTGATTTCGTTTGGGCTTCTGTATGGGGTAATAATGTCGGGAATCAGAATGTAATTGATATGTCAGTTGACATAAACAGTAATGTCATAATCTCAGGAACAGGCAATTTTACAATAGATTATGCAGTCGTGAAGTTTAATGCCGCGGGCGGAATCGCATGGGGAAGAAATTACAGTTCAGCTGAAGGATGGGATATATGCAGAGGGGTAGCGACCGATAACTCGGGAAATGTGTTCGTCACCGGACAGACCGGCTCTAACGGACTTCCGCTTTCGAACAAATACTGCACAATAAAATACAATGCAGACGGTACTCAGCAATGGGTCACTAATTACAATGGGGGCTCTTCTGCAGACGGCTATATTGCCTATGATATTGCCCTTGATGATTCTGCAAATGTGTACATAGTGGGAAACAAATATTCAACTTCGGATATCAGCACGGTAAAATTGAACTCTTCCGGACAATTCAAATGGGAAAAGGTATATAACGGACCGTCAAACAGCGCAGACATTGGCGTAACCGTGTGTGCAGATAATAGTGGTAATGCTTACACAACAGGCAATAGTCTCGGAAATTCGACGGGATATGACATCGCAATCATTAAATATGCACCCTCTTCAATAGGAATTCAGAACATTTCAACTGAAGCCCCGAACGGATATTCATTATCTCAGAATTATCCTAATCCTTTCAACCCGGTAACAAGCATAGAGTTTGCGATCATGAAGTCATCATATACTTCATTGATAATATATGACAATTTGGGAAAAGAGGTTTCCGATCTCATTAGTAAGAGTTTAAACCCGGGAAGTTATAGGTTTGATTTCAATGCATCGGGACTTGCAAGCGGAGTATATTATTACAAGCTTCAGACTTCTGAATTTACCGAAACAAGGAAGATGATCCTGAGCAAGTGAATTGATGGGCTTCGCAGTTGATGGTGTTCCAAACAATTTGATTGGGATTGTTTGACAATTTGACACAGTTACATGACATCTATTTGATCACCAACAATCATACTGTACCTGATTATACTAACGATTTACATCAGCACGACCGGTGAAAGTTTATTCTTCAGCCGTTGGTCTCAGCCCTCTCATACAGCATCTCTCCTTCTAGCATAACTTGTGAGCGGGCGAGAACAACAACTTGCCCTAATCAACAATACTGTTCAAAGCCAACCATACCACACGCCAACTCCTCCATTACCAATACGCCTTCCATTTCTCTTGCAATGATATTAGAAGACCGGTAAGTTTCTTCTGTAAAAATTGAAGAAGAAGATGAATGGTGAAGTTAAATTGTGGTGACCAATGGGTTTAAGTGGCTTTTCGTAAGAGATTCTTTTGCCTGGATTGCCAACTTTTTGGATCAACGCCAAACGACGAAATAGTTTTCAGACTAATATTCATTTTGTTAAATTCTTCTATAAATTTGTTTTAATGCTTGAAAACAGTTCCGGTGTTGATGACTTCACTCAATTTGTACTTACAAGAGGAAAGTCACTGAAGGATAAATATAAAAGCGCACTGCATTTTGAAACCGCACTGAGCTTTGAGAAACTCATTGAATACATCCGCAACATATCTGTTAATGAAAAGTCTCTGAAAGGGAGGTTTGCTACAGAGATTATCGAAAAGCTTGGAAGCGATCATCCGTTCCTGTCAACTGATCTTAAGCAGAATGTGATCAACGAAAATGAGGATCTGCTGAAAGAGATGATGATGTTTGTGTTTCCTGAAGCATTCTTCACGCGTCATACTTATGCCGCATCGAAACCATTCAGTGATGAGCCTTTCTTTGCAACGCCCGGTTTCAGGGAATTAATGGGTTCTGAAAACACGAGTGTCATTGCAGAAAGAAATATCAGTGATGAAGTATTTGACTATGGTAAGAACATAGCCGGATACGCATCAATCCTGATGATCCATTATGGTGTGAACGCGCACTTCTCAATACCTATAATTTTCAAGATCACAGACCCGGTTACCGGCCTTGACAGGCACTTTAAAGTGAATACGGCTAACGAGTTTCTTCATGTTCATTGCAAGACCTCCCCAAAGGCACTCACACACGAGCAATTGACAGAAGCAAGAATGCGGATATATGATATCAACTTCATGAAAGAGCTTCTGGATCCTGAAGACTATATATTCCGTGGTTTCCTTGTAGTCAATCTGATAAATGTTACAGATACCGCAATCATTTCAGATATCAAGAACGATCTTCTTCAGAAGGACTCGGTTACAGTCTTATCCGGTTTTTTAAAACTTCAACACAAGCTTCGTTCACTTATCAATTGCCCCGGACTGTTGCTCGGACTTTCTTCTTATAACGGCCATTCCGTGATCAATGCGCACTCATTTACGAAGATCGGGCACAGCTTTATCGGAGCAGAGGCAGAATATTCGAATGAAACAATAACTGAGGACTCAATTCACGGTCAGGCAATAATCAAGAAGAAGATCTCAATATGTCATGATCTTAAGAAAAAGCAGAATCGCACCAAACTTGAAGAATCAATACTCACATCAGGCATAAGAAATATTCTTGTCGCACCCCTTATACATGAAGATGCGATAATGGGTGTGATTGAATTGTGTTCTTCAACTCCGGGAATGATCAGTCCGATTAACTCTCTGAAGTTGAGCGAATTATTTCCGTTGCTCTCTCTGGCAGTTTCAGGAATCATAGATGAAAGAGACAGCAAAATAGATGCAATAATAAAGGAGAAGTGCACGGCTATTCACCCATCGCTTGAATGGCGTTTCAGGGAAGCGGCAGCTGTTGTGTTGTCCGAAAGGAATGAAGGCAGAATTGTTGAGATCGAAGACATAGTATTTGAAAATGTTTATTCACTTTACGGATTGTCTGATATCAGAAATTCTTCTGTTCACAGGAGTATTTCCATTAATGATGATCTTATTGAAAATCTGGAGCTTGCTTCCGAAACTATTGGCAGGTTCTCAGAATCAAAGGGCAACCTTGCATTGGAACAGTTAAGGCATAAAATAAATGAGAAGATTAAATTGCTGCAAGTAAGTATTGATAGCCCGGATGTGGCAAATGCGAAATGGTTTGTGAGGGAAGAGTTGAATCCTGTGCTGAGGCACTTCGGCTCACTGAATGACAGCAACAGACAATTGTATGAAGAATATATTGAAAGACTGGATGGAAGACTGGGAGTGATATATAGGAAAAGAAGACAATACGAAGACAGTGCATCGGGCATCAATAATCTCATTGCATCCATACTTGATGCAGAACAGCCAAAGATTCAGGAAGTATTCCCTCATTATTATGAGAGGTTCAAGACAGACGGAGTTGATCATACAATCTATGTAGGTCAGTCAATGGTGAAAA
>DAIQRO010000024.1:8112-23966 GCA_036786155.1 Bacteroidota bacterium | reverse complement strand
CAAGTTAATTAATTCCACCTTAACTACTTGTCCTAATTTTGGGGAGCAGCATAATTCTCATTCTTCCTGAGTTCAAACTCTTCTTCAATATCCATATTGAACTTCCATTGCGTATAGTTGCCCTTGTTGATTCTGACATCGCTCTTGTTTATTGACATGATATGGTCAGTACACAGATCCAGAAAATGCCTGTCATGTGAAGCAGTGATGAATCCATTCTTAGCGGAAAGATAATCCCCCAATATCATCCTTCCTTTCATATCAAGATGATCGGTAGGTTCATCTATGAGCGGCAATGATCCTTTCTTAAGGAACAATGCTATGATGAGCGCTCTCGTCTGTTCTCCTCCGCTAAGCGTGTCAAAACTTCTGTGCAGTAGACCGGCGTTCATTTTCAACCCCGCGAAATCTATTTCGATCAGCGAGTCAATTTCATATCCGTCAGCTGATTCATATTGTTCAAGAATGCTTCCGTACTCCAAAATGCTTCTTTCATCACCGTTAGCAAGCAGTTCCTTCATTTTCGTTTCTAAATAGGAGAAAGGTGCAATGCTTTCCTTGATTACATTAAGCGTTGAACTGTGAGGCTCAAGAGGCACATATGGGAAATAGAACGTGCTTATCCCGGGCATGATCTCTCCTTTCACCGGCTGAATTTCCCTAGTGATGAGTTTCAGAAATGTGGTTTTGCCTCTCCCGTTCTTTCACGTAAGTCCGAGCCGCCAGGAAGTATCAATGTTCAGAGAGAGATCTTCGAAAACCGGATCTTCTGAATCGGTATAGCAGAATGACACAGAGTTAAAACTTATCAGACTCATAGCAGTTCTTTCTTAAATGTTCACATTTCTTGCCGGCATAAAATGACTGGCTATGAGTAACAGTTGAATCTATGTTGGCAGAATCTTTCCCGTGCATGGCGGAATCTCCCGAGGGAAGGCAGAATCCTCCCAGGGATTGGCGGAGTCTTGCATTATCGGAAAGCAGTCCTCCCCGGGGACACCGCGATTCTTTGCATCCGTTGATTATCAGACTAACTCGGGCTGTACCTCAAGCAGTTTCGAAGTGATCCATACTCTGCTCTTTTTCAAGCTTGCTGACATCTCCCTTTGCTGGACTACATCGAATTGTTTTCTGAGCTTAAATAGATCTCTTTCGGCTTTAAAGTGAAACTTCAGTTCCTAAGTGAGCTTTGGAAACTGAAGCACATAATCTTTAAGTAAGCTGTGCAATGACGAATATTCCCTTTCGAAATATTCCTCCGCATCAAGCTCATAGAAACAGCAGGCCTGAATTCCCTGATGAAACAATCAATGTATCTTGCCGGCTGTTTTCATCTGAGAGATCCTGCTCAGGGCATGGCCGTATTCACTATTGCCAAAGGCAATAAGTGCAGAGGTAAATTTTTCATGGTCGTCCGCAGCATCGCCTTCCGTAACAGACAAATATTTGTCAGCTATCTCCTCAACTCTTCTGAATTTCAGATTCCTTAACGCGCAGACAAGAAATTAATGGTAATATATTGATCCCAGTCTGCCATTATGATCTGTCAGAATTCCGAATCTTGACATGAGATCGAAATTATTGAGCGTTTCATCTCCAATGTTAACTTCATAACCGTTCAAAAAAGATAATAGACTTGACAGATTGTTATAGAGATCCTTCAGATCATTTTTTGAGAAGAGAGCTGCGTTCTCAATTAACCTGGTTCTGAATTCGTAAAACAATTCACTGTCACCTGCATGTATTTGTGCCTTGTTCAAGGCAACGTAAGTATCAAGGATCCTGTAATCTATTACCGAATGTATCCTCAGCTCTTTCAGTATCTCATCCATCAAGCTCGAGTTAAAAGTTCTCGCAATGATTACCGGGGTCTGCTTTTCGAGCATGATGCTCGAAGCACTGATGTCTGAGATTGCGCTATCACATTCAGTGCATACTGCGGTAAGGATAAACAATAGTTGGTAATATACCAGGAACCGGTACAACTTCACAGTCACCGATTTCAACAGTTGTTCCATTCCCGTCATTTCCTCAGAACACGTCCTATCCAATCAGCTGTTGTGTCGTAAACGTTCAATGTGATGAACGGCCACACCTCGAGAGACTCAGTCCGGTAAATGAGAGAAGTTACAACGCTGTTCCGGATGCTTTCAACCGGAGCGATTTTCTTTCAGTGCAGACAATACCGCTTCAGAATTGATCTCATGCTTTCCTTCGAAATGTATTATTCTGAACGGAATATTGTTCTCTTCAAGCATTATCATGTTGCTTTCCGAGACTTTCATGTGAACAATATTGTCACCGGTTCCGTGAATAAGGTACAATTCGGAATGATCAAGCTTATTCCTGAGCTTATCGAAGCCTGCATCTTTCGGGAAGTCAGACGAGCAAAGCAATAGTCTGTTGAATCGCTGACTGCTGTTGATAAACCAACGCACAGCCGTATGCACGCCCTGAGAAAATCCCAGCACGTTGTGTTCAGCACTTCGGGTTTCAAACTTATCAGAGATGCTCCTGTTCAGATCTTCCAGATAATTCACATAATCATGGATCTCGTTGCTCCTGTCTTCTTTTGTCATCCACGAGGCTCCGACCTTTTCACGGATGTAGGAGCGTGACAATCCTTCTGGAGCCACGATAAGCGTCTTTCCGTCGTCGAGGAATTCAAGATCTCTGATGAAGTCTCTTGCGAGCTGTGCATATCCGTGAATGACATATATCACCGATGCTGCAGGACCATGCACTTCGTTAATGCAGTATCTTGCGGTTCTTTGAATTCTTATATTTTCTTCCCTGATCTTCATTCGGGTGATCGCCGGCACTATTGCCCTTTAAGTTTCGGTATGTTAGGATTAAATTGCACTCAGTCTGCCCCGTTAGGCTATACATCGGTCTGTTCTCAACAGTTCTTTACATGTTTTTCACATCAGTAATTCATATCGCTTAACTGTCATGCAGAATAGCAAGTTATACATTCTATGCTTGACTTCATACACACATTGGTAAATTCATTTTTCGCATCAGTCTTAAATTTGGTTGACAATTTAGTTGACAATCATTTAACATCTCAAACATGAAAAATCCATTCTTGTTCAAAAGAAAAAACGGATACTTCTACTTGGCCTATCATTCAAATGGTAAAAGAGTTTATGTTTCGACCGGCAAAAAAAACCGCTCGGAAGCAAACAGGTTCTTCATTGAATTCCGTGAAATGGAAAGAAATAAATTCAATGTGTCTGTCAACAAATTCCGCGAGGTAATACTTAATCATTGCAAATATAATGTTGGTTTGAAAACGCTTAAGATATACCAATCTACTTGGAATACTTTTATAAGCATGATCTCAAAACGTATGCTTTCAGAAATTACCCCGGCTGACCTGGAAGCTTTCAAAGAAGCCCGATTGAGAAAGGCTTTGCCGCATACTGTAAATATGGATTTGTCAACTTTGAAGGCAAGCTTTAATAAGGCAGTAAGACTTGGTTATCTCGTAAGAAGCCCGGCCGCCGAAATAAAGCTGATCCGGGTTGTGCAAAAGGACCGGGCCGCATTTACCAAGGAACAGATAGAGAAATTGTTGAATGCAATTGATGACAAACAGTTCAAAGATTTCGTATTGTTTTCCTACTATACCGGCTGTAGACTTGGTGAAGTCCTTAATCTGGAATGGAGTGATATTGACTATGAAAACATGGTTGTAAAAGTTAGAAACAAGGAAGACTGGACAACGAAGACCGGAAAGATCAGATACATTCCAATCTCAGACGGATTGGACATACTTCTAAAGTCAATGGAGAATACCGGCGGATACTTGTTCCACAAATACAAATCCAATCAAAAGCTGTTCAGACAAGTCATACAGGAAAAATTCAGACACTATAGAAAGATTGCCGGTATATCTGAAAAACTAACTTACCATTGCCTCAGACATACGTTCATCACAAATCTAGTCAATTCAAATGTTCACATAAATTACATAAAGGAACTTGCGGGACATTCAAAGCTTGAAACAACTTTGAGATATATACATGTGTCGACTGATAATCTTCGCTCAGCAGTCAATTCCATAAAACCAATCTGAATAAGCTTACTTGCCCAAAATCACTGAAGTTCCTTTTCCAGCTCCGGTAATCCAATTTCTTTGCACCGGGACAAGAATTCATCTTTGTCTTTGACTAACTCGGTATCAATACAGAATGCCATCACTTCCTTTGGCGGCTTCATATTGAGCCACATTTTTAGTACTTCGTTTTGTGCTGAGCGAGGCGCTTTCCGGATCATGTTGACCTGAGCTTTTACATTCATGTTTGCATCCATTTGTTTTTTTATCTCTGGATCTTGATCATTTGAATTTTCAACCAACTCCAATGAAGGATCCGTATCTTCCGGTTGGTCATCGGTTTGTTCATCTTCTGCGGCCAGTTCGTCCTGGATCTCCATGATTGACTCCTTTACAACTTTCTTTAGTGCAACAGGGTCAATTCCTGAGGCCGGCACATGTCTCGGAAATGCAGACGGAGGCTTCACAGACGAGCTTTGGTTTGACATTTGAAACAGTAATGGCAATGCCTGTAGGAGGGCAGATCCCCAGTCAGTCCCTCCCTCGCCGGGAAATATCTCCTTCAGTTTGGCAATATTCTCTATATCATTGACAACATTTTGCTTTTCCAATGACTTACTCAGCAAAGTAGGTAAAATTGTCTCAAGCAATTTGTTGTCGCTCTTGCCTGAAGATTTTACCAGCTCGATCATCACAGTCATGAGACTGGTCTGCATCTGCATCATCATTTGAAATACACCCTGCTCAGCTGAGCCGTTTCCATTACCGGAAAGAAGTTCTTTGTAAAGTCTTGCCTGCTCAAGAAAGTGGTTGATGCCGTTGTCAGATTCTGGTTTAATTGTAGTAACATCCTTGTTATCCAAGTCAGAATCCTTGTCCCAGATGTTGTCAACTGAAAACCTTACCTTTTCCTTAATTTTTAGACCGCCCCGGGGACCTTCCCTTCGATAAAACATGAGAGAGTAATCACCACCTCCGTAATTCACGGCAATGTCCTTTTCAGTTGGAACATGTGTAAAGTCATTCAGGAAGGTATATTTTTCATTTCCAAAGTCATTCTTATGCACTCTGTGAAGCTTGCAGACAAAAGGTTCTTCGCTCACAGAATATAATTCCCTGAAATACTCTATGTCCTTATCCACTTTCTCCTGCTCTTGAATTGTATTTTCAGGGCCGGAATTTCCAACCGCGTCATTCTGGTTTAATCTTGCAATCTTCTTAGGCATGGTATTGATTGTTTTTAATTTTAGAAATAGTTTTGAAAAAAAAGCAATGAAAAGAGTCATTGTTATTACTGCCGGAGTCGTTGCCTTGCTCTCCTTTTCAGCATCTAATAAGAAACCATTGACAGAAAGACAGGCAATCGAAGTCGTTACCAAACATCCTCTGTTTCAAGTCTATGAAAAATACCTGCAACAGAAATATGATCAGCAAAGAGTTTACCGAGTGTCGGCAGAAGCATTTGGATACGGTTATGACCCTTTTGGAGATTACTACATTCTCACCTTTCAGAATACATTAGGTGAACCTTTCAGACACATGGAAGCAGATATCTTCGTAGTCCAGGTAAATGTATTCAGCGGAAGCGCATTGTTACTATCATTCTTCTACAAAGACGAACTTTATGCCGTTGATACATCAGTCCTGTTTAAAGACAGTTACTAGAATAATCAGTATTGCCACTCCCAGAACAATCATAACTAATTGCCCGCTCTCTATGTGTCCGGACTCAGCATTTACATTCGACCTGTTGTTTTCCTTATAATTGCCGGAGCGTGAAAAATCGGTTGCATATTTTGCCGCTTTTGCGAACACAATTGCTACGTAGTCAGAATTTCTATTCGTGTGCGAACCCGCATTGTATGCAGATACTGCCTTCTTATAATCGTTGCCATATCGGTCCAACTGATACCTGAGATATCTAGCAATGCCCGCAATAGCAACTTCAGGATTGAATAAGTCCTTGTATGAGGAAACTTTCCAGAATGACTGAGCAGTACCCGAACACCAGTTTGCTTGCCCAAGTCCGTAGCTACAATAACGGCCGTCCGGAGGCTTGAACCTTCGGGTTCCCCGGACATTTTTCGAATCGTCCCCACGCGCTGAAGGCTTGAAACTGCTCTCTTTGTCGATTATGCCTTTGATAAACTCAGGTAGTACCTTGAATTCCTTTGCATACTTCAGGATCAATCCATCGTGTTGATTATTCATATTCTTCGTCATCATCCAATAAGCTGTATAGAATTCCAAAACCACCGCCAACCAGGAGAATTACCGCGAGTCCGGAAATGGCTGAGCGCTCAGTATCTTGTCCGCGGTCAACAAAAGACTTGTTGCTCAACTTTGGAACTGTGCTGTCTATTGATCTCCATATTTTCTCCTGTAGTGATACGGGAATAAACTGCACATGGCCCAGGTCCCAGTTTCCCAAAATGTACAGTCCATTCTTAACAAATATCTTGCGCAACGCAGGAAAGAATTTTGAGTTTACATTTACATCTGCCGCCAAGCCCAGGTGATGAGTTCCCTTCAGGGTCCTCGAAGATTTGGCCTGGTAATATGTTTGCTGAAGCTGACGGCTCCTGTAAGTTTCTCCAATTGATACGATGATGTTAGGATGCAAAGCCTGGAAATCCCTGATGCTACTCTGAAGCTTTCCCCTGAAAGGCGGATAGAGTAAGCTTACATCAGTTACCGGCCTTGCAGAATTGAATTGCCGACTTGAACGAATTACAGTTTCATAATGCCTTATGATGTCGTCTATGTTGAACATAGAAAATCATGAGGCATAGATTGTAAGAGATGTGTTTAAAACATAGCTTCCCCCTGATAAGGAAACTCTGCCCGAACCGGTATCATAGTTGACATTAAAATAGTTATTCCCATATAAAACAACCGTCATGATACCAACAGATGAACCAACAGCAGGCTTGAAGCTGTTGCTACCTGAACCACCTTCGAAATAGGTATTGAAAACTTTGCTGTTAGTATTGTAATCCCCGCCGACAACCAGAATAGATCCCTGAGTAAATAGCTTTCCCGCAATATTGACAAGCTGAATGTTCATCGGATCAAAAGTACCAGCCATATTGAAGGCGCTGTCTGTGTTGGTTAATTCAAACAGAGTATTCCTTGTGATCAGATTGGCCCCAGCAAGAGAATAACCGAACCAGAATTCTCTTCCAACTTTCATACGAACAACATCAATGTCTAGTAATTCAAAACTGTCGGAGTCAAATCCGCGGCCCTTAACAGTAACCTTGGTTGCGGCCAAAGTGTTAACATACATGACTTCACGCTTCGTATATACTGTTTCAAATTCCCAGAACACAGTGGAAGCATTAGTGCAGTTAAACAGAGAGTTCGGCGTTCCCAAAGCTGATGAACCATAAATGAATACACCATGACCAAGTATCTTGCAAGTAACATTATCGGCCACCATGACCTGCGTTTCCCCTGTATTGAATCCATAGACTAATGTCGCTCCGTGTTCAAAATATATGTCAACCCCGTTTTTAAGTGTAAGCTTCTCATAATAGTAACCTTTGGGCACAATGACCATATTTCCGGAACTTGCAGAATCTATGGTTGACTGTATTGTTGTTGTAACATGAACCAAAGTCTTGCCGATTGCATTTCTGGACAATCGAGCAGAGTAAATTACATTGTCAATATACGATTGATGCATTAGAGCAGAAGCCGCGGAATCACATATTACAGTCAAAGAAGTAACCGGAAAATTGAACGTAAATGTTGCCGTAGAAAGTGAATACGTTCTTAAATATTTACACTGAAGATTATAAACTATTCCAGAAGTTGCAGGCACAGAAGCCATGTCTCTGTACAAGGTTTCAGCCAATATTGTTTTGGCCGCTATAGCTTCCGGAATTGTCGCAAAAGTCAATCCGATGCTTGAGCCATTTACATAAGTAATAACCACCAGCTGTCCGGCGTGATACCACCACGCAATATTATTTTCGTCAACCGCGACTTGTCCCCCGACCACAGAAAAGTACTTCATTGCTTTGCAAGTTTAATTACCTGGCCGTCTGACACATAGATGCCTTTAGGATAATCAACGACTTCAATAAGAAACAAGAGATTGACCTTTTCAATCGTTGATGAGATATTCAATACCCCTTCTTTGAACGAAACAAAATTTGAATTAGAAGAGCTGAACGATAAGGACCGGACCGTATCGGAATCTAGGTAGAAATTGCTAAACTGCTTACTCCAATTGTGCCGAATAGGCAAGCTCAATGTAATTAAATTATGCAACGTATTTGAATCCAGAATTTCAAATACAAAGCTTCCTGAAAAATTCAATGAATTAGTGAAATACTCAAAACCTGCCGCCGGAGCTTGCGCATAATTGAACATTACTTCCAATGACCTGATTTCGACCCAGGAGTTCTTGTTCAAAACAATACTTTCTGAAAGATCACTTCCAGGCGGAGTAGTGAAGAACGTGTGGTCAAATGAAAGTAATCTCTTGGTTTGAGATAAGCCGCTGTCTGAAACACTAAGCTGAGACTCAAGCATATTATATTGAAATTGTCAGGTTTAGGATATCTGCATCTGGAGACCGTTGATCACAACGAATACGTCAATCGAGATCGCTGAGCTAACGTTGGTAACTCCGATCTGAATATCCGTATTCTCCCACATGTCCCCCTCAAACCTTACAGGCATAGCAGTGAACCTGTTGAAGTAATTGGAATGCAGTGGTGATCCGTATATGATCTTCCTTGCGTATGAGCCCAGGACAAAGCTGTCAATGGTAAAGTATCCCGTGGTCCCCGGAGCTCCGGCCTGATGCGCAAAGCCTGTCATGGCAAAAGCCTTGAATTTGATGTTCTTGTCAATTGAAACTGTCATAGTTGTTGAACTTCCAACTCCGAGACTTGCCGCCTTGAATACAAGCATCCCGGGCATCCAGCCCTTTTGCCCTACTACGTTCATGTCAATCTTTTTTGTGAGTTAATAATTATAGAGAAGCTCTTTTGATCGGGAACTTCTCTACCCCCAATGAAACAACGCTATCTATTTGGTCCGGCCGCTGAGATTACAGGAAACCGACCAAGCCCGCAACCGCAGGCCTTATCCCAGCCTGATCTTTCTCGTACCGATCATTTCGCAGGTGATATAGGTGTCTCCACCAGTATCAACCGGGCACGTCAGGATCACTTCGACATCAAAGCTGACTCCGGGCGGCAATCCGATCGGATTGTGAGCAATGTTCTTGTAAGCGATCGTGTTCATGTTCACATCAGCTACGGCGGCGCCGCCGGAACCGTATCCGTAAACAACGGTCGGTACGGCAAGGCTCAGGAGCCAACCTTCTGTCTTAGGCTTGCCATCAACGAAAAGCGTGAAAGTGGCCTGTGTGAGAATTTCCCTTACTTCCTTCGTGTTCAAATGCGCAGTGTAAGATGCCGTGGTACAGCTAAGCGTAAACTTGAGCCCCTCGACACTGAACGACTGGTCAGATGACATTATACCCGCCGAACTGGTAATGTTCGACAGATAATTCTTGTTTCCTAAGCCTCCCCTGTTAAGCGCAAACAGGTTAAGCCTCTGTTCTGATGTACCTGAGGCAATCAAAGATGAACCTCTCACAACACCCGGAAGATAATCCCAGTCTTTAGACCTGGACCTCTGGAGTGTGTTTTCAAATCGTGATACTACAATTGACGGATCCATTTTTCCTTTCTATTTTTGTTTGTGGAAAATGTTTTTGAACTCTGCTTCTTTGCTTACGGCAAACTGACGTATGGATTCATTGTTGTCGGATCCATATCCTCGGAGTATGCGTTTTGTTGTTGCATGCTGTATCTGTCTGCTCCTCCACTTTGAGATGCCGCGGCCTCCCCCAGGAATCCGGAGGACCTTGCTTCATTCAGCGAAGCAATTTCCCCGAGCGTCAGATTACCGAGCGCCTGTTCATCATCATAGTACTCGCCTTTGAGCATTACACCTGTGCGACTGCCCTGATTCAAAAGCTGTTCATTCAGAATCTGCACAGCTACCAAGGCAATTGCTCCGATTGAGATCTGCTTACCAAGGTTACGGTTGAATGTGCCTGCGATATAGCCTGCTCCAAGACCGAGGCCAGCCATTGCCAGGTACTTTACCCAGGGATTTTCAAAGTTGAAGAACTTATCGGTAACGAACTTGACACCAACAGCCCCCGCGCCGGCTACAAGTCCCTGCAGTAATGTGTCGGTTACACCCTCCACTGAAAACGCTCCGATGTTCGAAGGATTTTTGTATCTCCTTCTGAATTGCCTTCTGCTCCTGTTGAGAAAAACGGGCGTTGGATTCTTTCTCCTTCTCGCCGGTTTTCTTGTTGAAACTTTCTTTGCCATCTTAATTCTCCTGTTTGTTTTTGATTTTGAAGATTTTCTTTTACTTACTATACTGTTCACATGCGTTGGATTTATGATCTTAATTTTCATCCTGCATCCTCAATCCTTTCATTACCTTGATCTCTTCCGATAATGCGTTTATTGCAGACTTCAAAGCTTCCATCGTGGAATCCACCCGCACAAGAAGAAATACTGCGACAAACAGACTGAAACCGATGTCAACGATTGACTTAACTATCTGCAACATATCCATTATCCCGTTAGCCCTTCCTTCTTTATGTTTAGTTTCACATCAGTTATTAAGACCAGATCTCCTTTTGGGCTTACCAGAATGTTTCCGTGCTTCTTCAATTTGTGAACATAGAGCCTGTTTTTGCCGTCCCACTTATTGCTTTTGTACGCAATCTCGAAAGCTTCACCGATCTTGATCCACTCTTCAGGAAAGACAACATTCTTTGCAATGGTTTTCACATGTTTCCGCTGATGAAAATCCTTGAACTTCTGGGCCGCGTTTCTCTTATCTTCTTTCACTTCCACGGAATGAATTGAGTAACTACCTGCTTGCCTTTGAACAGTAAAAAGAAAATCAGTAAAGCTCCAGCCGCCAATAATGCCCAATGATACCATTGCCAGCCTTCAAAGAACTTTGTTACCGGCTCAGTAACTTTCTCTTCAATAAACTCCTTAGTCGGTCCAGTAATATTGTCTGTTACGTACTCTGAAACCGAAGTCTTGATTTTGTTTGTGATGCCCTGATCAAACCGCTTGAAGTCTTCTATCGGATTCAATGGCGGATCAGAATACTGACCCGGCCTTGTCTTATACTTCAAGGTTTTTGTACCTTTATCATATTCGTCATAGTATCCCTTCTGTCTCAGTGATTCTTCAATTGCTAATTTCTTTTTCTCCTTGATCTCCTCGTTGATCAACTCTTGCGTCCTTCGTACATCATCAATTTGCTTCTGGTTCAGAGGCTTAGAATATTTTCCAATGTCCCAGGGATTCACAGGACCTGCAGGACGCTTAGCCGGATTCTCTGAGTAATACCTTTCAGCGCTTTTGCCACGCTCAAGCCTTTGCTTCCCGCTTTTGCGTTTCTGTTTAGGACCCGACAATATTTCCTGGTCTGCAAATATCAACTTTGCTTACCTCTTGGCTATCTTTGATCCGCCCAGCACAACAACCAATGTAATGCCTCCAATGATCAGCCAGGGCATATAATCAGTAAGTCCAGACAGTTTTGGCGGCGCAAGGTCTTTTGAAAACTTAGCCTTAGGGTTCTTCTTGTTTATTTGAGCTTTGCCGGCACGTGAAGGCTTTCCCGCATCACCGGATACTGTTGTTGAGGAACGCCCTGAGGCTCTAGCTACAGATGTTGCCCTTGATGTCAATTCCATATTGGACAAATATGGAAGGTATTGGTCTATCGTAGAAAGAAGACGGTAAACTTCTTTTCGCTTTTGCATTATCTGCCAATCAGGCCAGTTGCTCAGTATATTCAAAAGAATATATTTGACCTGCTCTATTTCCGGATATTGTGAAAGGTCAAGATTCTGTAGAGCGCTAACTGACCTTTGAATCCTTAACTTGATACCAGTAGCAATTATTCCGGAGTTCACCGGCTTTCTTAGTGAATATGAATTTCCAAATGTTTCAGCTGTGCTTATCATCATTATTTTCCGGATTTAAGTGTTGATATCAACAGCAAGGCGCCTAAGCCAATTATTATGTAGATTCCGTAACTGTCAAGGAATCCTCCGCCGTAAGCTTTCACTTTATTCCTTGCCTCTGACTCCAATTGTTGCTGTCTTGATACAATTGGATTGGATTTGAATCCTTCTTTCAGTTGTGTTACTGATTCCGCCGATGTGTTCATATAATTGGCAACCTTTCTCATGTTCTCAGGACTTGAAATCCATTTTGTTACATTCCCGATCTTCTTGAAAAGATTACCCTGTACATACTCTTCAGGATAATACTCATAATCCTGAGGTTCTTCATAATATTCAACCGGTTCCTCGCTGTAATACACCATTCCCTGAGATTCCGGCCCGGGCATCTCTGTACTTAATTCCGGACTGTAATATTCTTCAACAGGCTGCGAGTAATCCATCCTTTGACTTTCTGAGGGCGGAGCTGTTTGTTCCTGGTTAGAAGATGTAACCTGGTCAACCAGAGCCGCAATCATTGAGCCGCCCGGCAAAAAGCTTAACCCTGCTTTAAGAAGGCCGCCTGCGTTCTTACCAACGAAATCAATCACTTTGCCTGCTCCCTTCCAAACACCCTTGGCAACATTGCCAATAACTTTCCCAGCTCCTTTTACAACTTTGCCAACTCCTTTGGCAACACCTTTCGCCACATTGCCAACTCCCTTAGCTATTCCCTTTCCAACTTTACCTACAAATTTGCCAACACTTGAAACTCCCTTCTTTATTCCCTTCCACAATTTCTTAAAGAATCCCAACAGCTCTTCATCTATCATCGAATCAAACGATTCACCGGACAAGATAGAAGTATATTCTTCGCCAAAAAGACCCCTTAGAAACTGCTTGTATTCCTGAATGTCCTCAACAGTTTGTATCTTATCACCGTCTATTATGTACGGAAGAATGTAAACACCTTCATTTGTTACTGCTTTGGTGAAACCCAGGAGTTCCTCATTTTCAAGAGCATCAAAATCATTACTTCCCAGAAGCTCCATATCATCCACAAATGCACCTCTGAGATAGCCGCGAATAACATTTCCCTTCAAATATTCATCCTCTACCAACCCGTAATATGATCGTACAGGGTCAACATATCCCGAATAGTATGAGTCCCTTTGCTGTCCCCTAGAATAGTTGCCACGTGAAACATTGTGATTCCTGTAATTTGACGGATCCCGGGCAATGTTGTATCTAGTGTAAGTTGAGGGATCCCTGGATGTGTTCGGCGATATGTAATGCGCGGGATTTCTTGAGCCCTGCGGATCTGTATAGATACCGGGAAGCCTTGAGCCGTGAGGGTCAAATGTGTGATACTGAACGTGCGGCCTTGAACCTTCGGCCGACCTGCTGAGCGCGTCTCCCTCCAGAAGGACAAGTCTGCTACCCTCCAAAACTTCGGATTGACTGATTATCATCTTACAAATTCTTGTTTGATTAACTTACTCCCAACGGGATAGTATAGTCGCTTTCGGGTCCATGGCTTTTCTTCAAATATTTTGTTGTCATCATAAGTAGCATCAAATGTTTTCCATTTGTTACGCAACTTCACTTCCGGATATACGTGATGAAATTTCTTATCCTTTCTGTTAGAGCTGACCGCAATTCGAAGAGGCAAACCAGCCCGATGAAATAAACTCCCCGCAAGAATAGTTTTATCATCACAGTCCCCGGCCAATTGATACATAGTTTGTACAGGACTTCTCAGTAATTCAATATTACCTCCGGACAAAAACTTAACGTCCATTGGATCAGCCAAGTATCTGACATCCTTTGCAATGAAATCAAAAATGTCCCCAAGAGGCTTATCATCAAAAAATTCCAGTGCATTATCATCGGAATGTTTCTTGATCAACAAGATAATGTTTGATACCGTATCATCAACGCCTTTGTAATCCTGATTATTCACATACAAATCTCTGAATAAATAAACTCAGTTTGTTATTAATTTCGTAATAATTTATGCAGACTGTTCAACGCTGATATTTACAGCCGTCTCCGATAATGAGAATTGTTTGAGCAATATGTACTCAAGCAATTCACTTGCCGACATGTTAAGCTTCTGTGAGAGGCTTTGGAGAATTTCAACCAGGGATTTGTTTATGTAAAAGCTTGCACGCTGTTTTTCTAACCCCAGATCTCCTTGTATCTGAATCACAATTGTCTTCATCAAACTCAGTTCAATGTATTGACCCGCTTAATCGAAGGTTCGTAAACCGCCAGCAACATTTTTTGAAACGCTGTAAGACAGAAAAGCACAATAGTCTCCCGGCTGAACTTTGAAGATAAACTATCAGGAAGATTGTTCACGTCAATTGACGAAAGTTTCTCGCTGTTGACAAATTGTTCTATTTCAGCAAAGTCTGCCTGCATGTTTTCGTACGATTCACCGGACAGAATGACTACCCCTGTGATAATTTCTGAAATCAAACGTCTAAGGGCTAGCAGGTCTTCTTCTACGTTCTTAACTCTTTCCTCCAAAGACCTTGCACGTTCCAGTCCGGTAATGATTCCGCTCATGATTAATGTTTTTTGGTTTTCAAAAGTGGCTATGCGGCTTCGCATAGCTTGTACTTCAATTCATTGTACAAATCGGCTGAGTTTAATCCTCCCCCAAACAATGAGTTCTCAAATATTTTCTTATTGTAATTCTTCCGGACATAATGAATTGTATTTCTCTTTGCGCTAGTTTCCTTCAGCGCAAGTTCAAACACTCTCAAGCCTATCACTCTGTCAATCATCGCAATGCCAAATGTTTTAACAAACTCATTCACCCAGTTCCTTTTATAGTTTGTTTTGAAATAGTTCAACCTGGTCTTCACTTCTTCTTTCAACAATACTTCAAACTCACTTACAGAATATTTGAAGATGTTCTTTTTCAGTTTGTTGCAATAGTACCCGTAAATCTCATCATAACGGTACAGGAGATCACCTGCGTCCATAAAATCTGTTTCATCCATAACTTTCCGAGTCCTCATTAATCTTATCTCACATCTGACAGTTCTCGGCTCTATACCTTTGAGGTTCTGTTTTTTTTGCTCCATTTCTTTCCATTTGTCATAAATACAAATCTCCTGAAGACTGTTTTTCCACAGGTGAGTATCCACATTGCGGCCGAGATCCTTCTTGGCCGCCCTCTTCATCTGAAGGTTGTTAAGCACATTATCATATTCCCGGTATGGCGCCTCTGTTACTATGTTGCGGCAAATGTCCAGCCTCGAAATCTTTGCTTTGTGCAAATTCGTCATGATACCGTTTTCCCTCAGCTCCTGTTCCACTTTCCCGATTGCCGTGATAGTGCAGTCCTTATCAACCAAGCGGCTGTTGTCAGATCCGCTCACTATCTTTGGTATTGAAAAATGTACAAATGCATTTACGCCACCAATACCGCGCAATATCTCAAAATTGTAATTCTCTCTGTTCAAATAAGCTTTTTTTCCAAATAATCTGGTCCCGTTTGTCAACCTGATCAATTCTTCCGACTTATCCTCGCCTTTCAATGTGTAGTCTGTATTTACCAATACCGGGGCCATCTGGTCAATCTCGAAACGGGAAAGCTTCAATCGAATAGTATCTATGCCAATCACAACGTTTCAGTTAGAATGTTCAAAAGTTTTGAACAATGCCTATTGTTATACATAGGCATTGCCTTCGAAAAAATTACACCGCTTATTTGCATAACTCTGCCGGAAAAGCTTCGCTTTTCGTGGGAAGGGAGGGCTG